>CAMAVY010000038.1 GCA_945861675.1 Klebsiella pneumoniae
CCGCACGTTGCGCGGCGCTGAGCATCCACGCTTCCAGTTGCACGTCAGCGCCCACCGTCTCCTGCGCGTACTCGCGGGCCTCTTCTGCAGTGAAAGAGCTCTTGAACGTCAGCGCCATGTGCTCCGACGGCAGAAACGCCTTGTCCAGATCGTTGGCGCCAGCCGGTGGCGTGCCGGTGATCCACGCCGCCACGGTGCCGGGCCAGCGTGCCATCAGCTCCAACGCGATGTGGCCACCCAGCGACCAGCCCACGACCACTGCGCGTTGCACATCAATCGCGTCCAGCAACGCGATGACCGCGTCAGCAAACCCATGAATCGAATACGTCGCCTGCGGATCGGGCGCGTCATCACTGGCGCCGTGGCCCGGCAGGTCGATGGCGATACAGCGATAACGCGCCAGCGCGGGGCTGTTCAGCTGATGCTTGAAGATCTCCTTCGCCGAGGAGTTGCCGTGTACGAACAGCACCACGGGCCCGGTGCCGCCCGAGTCGCTGTAGGCGATGTGGCCATGCGAAGTTGCCGCGCGCGTCACTTGCGATAACGCACTGGCCGGCCGCCGCGCGCCGCGCCATCGCCCAGCAACTTGGCCAGGTAAGGCTTGGCATCGGTCGGCACCGTCCAGCCCCAGGTACTGATGATGCTCATGCGATGGAAGTGCCAGCGCTCCGCGCCAGGCTTCAGTTCAATCTGATACAGACCGCCGCCAAAGTTGAACGGGCCAGAAGTAATGAAATACGCCGACAGCTCTGCGCTTTGTGCATCGTCCGCGGGATTCACGGTGACGTTGGCCGAGTGATGACGGCCTATGCCTGAATCGTGCGCGGCATACAACGGCCGAATTTCGGCGCGGCCTTTGAAGTGCAGGTTCTCGCCGGTGCCTGGCGGAAAGTCGATCACCGTCAACTCGGCATCCGGCGCAAACACCTGAACGAGGTCGTCGACATAGTCGGCGTCCAGATAGTGCAGGTACTCGTTGAACGTGCTTACGCAAGCCTCGCGGGCTTCAAGCCGGTCCAGGCGCCGGCGCAATTCTTCCATTTCGTTGGCCATCGATTCATTGCTCCACAAATTGTTCTGGTGCTGCAGAAATCCTGCTGTTGCTGCAGAAGAAGTCTCGCGCCGACAGTTGCGATAAGGGCTAGCGACCTTTCTGCTCGCGAAAAGCCTCGATGTTGCGCACCGTCTCCCGCGCCGACTCATGGGTTTCCTGTACGAACGCACGCCGGCGCAAACGCGCGTCGGAAATCTCCGGTGCCACGTAACCATCGTCATCGCGGCTGATCGTGGTGCCCGGCGGTACCACCAGATCGATGGCATCCAGCACGTCGTTGCTCAGCCCAACGTTGGCTCCCGCCAGCAAACCTTCCAGCTGCTCGTGCGTGCGCGGTCCGATGATCGATGCGGTCACCGCAGGATGTGCGCAGGTGAAGGCGATCGCCATGTGCATCAGCGAGATGCCCGCTTCGCCCGCGATCGCACTCAACTGCTCGACCAGATCGAGCTTGCGCTGGTTGTCGGGCCGGTTCATGTCGTAGAGATGCGGCTGCAGGTTCTGCCGGTTCGTGTCGTTCGGGCGCTGGCCGCGCCGCCACTTGCCCGTGAGCCAGCCTTGCGACAGCGGGCTCCACACCACCACGCCCATGCCGTAGCGCTGGCAGGTGGGCAGCACGTCGGCTTCGATGCGCCGCGCAAAGATCGAATACGGCGGTTGTTCTGCACGGAAGCGTTCACGGCCACGTTCTTTCGCCACCCACTGCGCTTCGACGATCTGTTCTGCAGGAAACGTGGACGAACCAATCATGCGCACCTTGCCCGCGCGCACGAGGTCGGTCAGTGCACCCAGGGTCTCGTCGATGTCAGTGCTGTCGTCGGGTCGATGCACCTGATACAGATCGATGTAATCCGTGCCAAGCCGTTTCAGGCTGCGCTCGGCCTCCTGCATGATCCAGCGCTTCGAGTTACCGCGATGGTTCGGGTTGGCCGTCATTGGCAGGCTGAACTTGGTCGCCAGCACCACATCGTCGCGCTTGCCCTTGAGCGCCTTGCCGAGAATCGTCTCCGACTCGCCGTGTGAGTACACATCGGATGTGTCGAAGTAGTTCACGCCGGCATCCAGCGCGGTGTTCACCATGCGGATGCACTCGGCCTCGTCTTCATTGCCGAAATAGCCAAACATTCCCGCGCCGAAGCACAGCTTGCTGACGCTCACACCCGTCCGACCCAGCACTCGCATTTCCACGTTCTGATTCCCCCAGCTGTTGGCCAATTGACTCATTGACGATCCGACCCAGCCCGCAACGGCCAGCAGGTAACGGTATGCGGGGCACGACCCGTTGCCAATGGCGGCAAAGCGTCAGGGCGAAAATCATCGCGCAGCAGGCGCTGCCCTGACGCGCTTGCGCCCGATGAGCAACATCGGTTCTAGTGCTGCCGTTGCCCGTCTACCTATCTTTGGAGTCTGCTGATGAATTTCGACCATTGGCTCGAAGGAGCCGAACCCGCCAAATGCCCGATGAAGCTGGATGAGGTAGACCTGTTCGCGCCCGGGGCGCAGGAGCACTGGTACTCCGCGTACGCCATCCTGCACAAGGAAGCGCCTGTCATGCGTCTGCCGGGTGAGGGTCCCACACCAGGGTCCGACGGCTTCATTCTGTCGAAGTACGAAGACATCGCGATGGTCGTACGTGACCCGGTGCGCTTTCACCCGGGGCTTTCGACGGTGGTCGACGGCATCGTCGCCAGCGGCGCAGATCCGGACAAACTGCCGCTGACCAACGCCATGATGGCGTCCATGGTCACGCTGCGCCCAACAATCGAACTGTGGCGCTCGCACCGTCAGGAACTCACCGACCCCTGGGTCGGCCCGGGCGCCAGCCGGCACACACAGATGATTACCGAGTGTGCAGACGCACTGATCGACAAGTTCATCGACCGCGAAGAAATCGACTTCGTGCACGAATTCGCGCGGCCGCTGCCGCAGATGGTCATGGCCAAGGTGCTCGGCTTCCCGCTGGAGGACATCCCACGCATGGCGGACTGGGGCACGGCGCAGGTTGCCGCATTTGTATGGGGCAAGGGCCACCGCAACCTGCTGACCGACGAGCAGCTGCAGGAGCAGTTCCGGCATCTGCAGGGCCTGCACGACTACGTGAACGTGCACGTGCTCGAGAAGCGCAAGAACCCCAAGAACGACATGATCAGCTGGCTCACCGAGGTCACCTACAGCCCGTTGAACCGCAAGCTCACCGACCTCGAGATCAACGGCATCGTTTACGCCATGCTCATCGGCGGGCTTGAGACGACGCAGTACGCCATTGAAGAGCAGGCGCAGCTGCTGTGTGAACAGCCGAACGTGTGGGCGGCGCTGAAGGCCGACCGCGACAAACTGCGCACGTTCACAGAGGAAGGCATGCGCCTGCGTTCGCCAACCCAGGGCTTGTCCACCCGCATGACCACCCAGGACGAGGTGTTCCAGGGCGTGCACGTGCCGAAAGGCTCGCTGCTGCATCTGCGCTGGGCTGCCGCGAACATCGACCCCGAAGAATGGGAATGCCCGCTCGAACTGCAGCTGGACCGCAAGGCCGTGACGCGACATCTGGTGTTCTCGGCCGGACCACGGGTGTGCCCTGGCGCGGGCATCTCGCGCATCGAGCAGATCGTGGCGTGGACGCGCCTGCTGGATCGGCTGGAGTCGATCGCCTATGCACCGGACGTTACGATCAGGCATCAGCCCGGCATCATGCTGGGCACGCTCAACCTGAAGCTGCGGATCAAGAAGGCCTGAACACGGCGATATCAGGAAAAGCTCAGAAAACGCTCCGGCAAATGTAAGGACTGAACCTCACAGCGGGCCGAAGGTAGTGATCTGCGGTGCGCACGTTTGCGCACCGCACTCACCGGAGCGCTGACCGTGTCATGTCCCCTGAAACCACTGCTTGCGCTGGCGCTCATTGCGGCGTCTGCGTCGAATGCATCCGCGGCAGTGCTGGTCTATGACTTCGGCATCGCCGTGCACGCAGACACGCGATCAGACGCCGCCGTCGATTCGCAGGACTTCAGCCGCAGCACGTTTTCGTTGCTGTTCCCAGTCAATCTCGGCGCGCGCTCGGTCCTGTCTTCGAATGTGGCGGATGCGCGGCAGTCACAAGGCGGCCTCTACACAAACACCGCAGCTGCAGCGATTACCGATTACTTCGGGACCGGCATCGCCGAGGCGCACGGCACAACTGAGTACTTCGTTCAGGTGACGACCGATACGCCGAACGATCCCCTACGAATGGACATCCAGTTCATGGGTTCAGACGTGCATGGCAGCGCCTACTACGGCGATGGCACCGTGACGGCTCAGATCACTTCAAGCATCCGGGCCGGCGTCGTCGGTGACGTGATTTCCCATGCGCTTGGGGGCGTGCCGTATGTGTCGCCACCCGAGGTCTGGCGTGTGCAGGACACGGCCGAGCTGGTGTCTGCAGCAGGCAGTGACCGATTCACGGTCAGCAGTTCGGACATCGATGTGCTCAACGTGGGCCTGCCCACCGCCACGTCAACCGCAGGTTTCGTTGAATTCGAATCGCGCGGCAGCGTCACACGCGATGCGTTCTTCGGCACCTTCGACTTCGGCGTGCTGCTGCCATTCCAAGTGTTCGAGCTGCGCTTCAGTTCAGCGACCGATGTAGTGCTGAACAGCGTGCGCTACACCGGATTTGCTGGCGCAAGCGTCCGCGATCCATTCGCGCTTACGAACCCAGCGGGATTCCGCTTCAACCTGCGCGGTCTGACGTTCCCGCCGGATGCGCCGCCGCCCACCGTGGCCTCGGCACCGGCAACCACACTGTTCGCAGCTGCCGCAGTGGCTTTGATCAGCACGTCCATGAACGCCAGAAGGCGGCGCCGAGGTTATGCTCGCGCCCCATGCGCATAGGACTCATCGCCGACACCCACATGCCGGGGTCCCTCAAGGACCTCTGGCCGCAGGCGTTGGAAGCGTTTCAGGGTGTCGACTACATCCTGCATGCGGGCGACCTGCATACGCTGGACATCGTTGACGAACTCAATCGCATCGCGCCGATCTATGTGGCCAAGGGCAATGGCGACCTGGACCTCATCGACCCGCGCCTGCAGGACAGCTGGCAGCTGGAACTGGGCGGCGTGCGCATTGCCATGCTGCACCACTTTCCATCGCCGGTACGCAAGTCACCTGCGCTGCTCAATGCCTATCTGCAGCGGCATCTGAGTGCGGCCCAGGGCCCGGCCGCACCGCAGGTGGTGATCTTCGGCCACACCCATCTGGAAAGTACGCACGTCATCGAGGATGTGTTGTACGTGAATCCCGGCTCGCCCACCTTGCCGCGCAATCAGTCGCTGCGACTCGGCACGCTGGGCATTCTCGAGGTGACCGGTGCCGGCGCGCGCCGCAGCATTACGGCCAGCATCCATCAGCTGACCGAGAAGGGCGCAGACCTGCACCACGAGGTTTCGACCGTCACGCTTGCCCTACCGGCAATAGTCACACCTGCCGTACCGGCAGTAGAACCCTGAGCCCGTCCAAGCCTTCCGTCAGCCGGATCTGGCAGGCCAGCCGACTGGCGGGGCGCGGCTCGAAGAGGTACGGCAGCAATTCCTGCTCAACATCGTCGGCCCGCGGCAACAGCGGAAACCACTCAGCCGCGACGTAGCACTGACATGTGCCGCAGATGGCGGCACCGCCACACTGGCCCAGCAGCCCCGGCACGGCGTTGTCGAGTGCGCAGTCCAGCACCGAATGGGCAACCGGTGCCGCGTGGGTTTCTTCCCGGCCGTCGGGGTGCACAAAGGTCACGCGCGGCACGAGTCGCCCGCCACAAGTGCAATCCGGGCACAAACCGCCAACGATTTCCGGGCGCTGAACAGACTAAGATCGGCTGTTCCCGAGCGGCCCGCCGCTCCTCGTAGCACGGCCACGCGCCGCGCGCATCGTCCACGCTGCATGCTGCATGCATCCCTAACTGCCATCGCAGGGCGCTTCCTTGCATACGCGGTAGGGGTCTGGCAGCTTTGCCGCGAACATATCCGTGAGGCGCAAGTGGTTCTCGATCTGCATACACACTCCATCAAGTCCGACGATGGACGCGCCAAGGTAGACAACTACTGCCAATGGATTCGTTCGCGAAACATTGCGATCGATGGCTTCGTTCTCACTGAGCATCGCCAGTTCGACTTCGATTCGGACTATTCGGCATTGGCCGTGAAGTATGGCCTGTGCATCCTCAAAGGCGCAGAGGTCGAAACCGAATATGGCCACGTGCTGGTGTTCGGTGTCACGCGCGCGCTGGTCGACAGCTTCGACTTTGCGAGCACGCATCTGGCATTGGCCGACGTGCTGAAAGCCTGCGCAGAACACGGCGCTGTGGCCGCGCCATGTCATCCCGGCCGCCCGCGCGTGGGCATGTCGGCGCACATCGGTGAATACGGCGTGCCTGCGGGCGTGCGCATCGTGGAGACCATGAACGGTGGCAGCCGCGACAACGAAGACGGCATCGCGCTGCAGATGGCGCAGGAACATGGCTACCTCGGCATCGGCGGCAGCGACTCACACATCGTCAGCCACGTGGGCCGCTGCGCCACCCGCTTCAGCCGCAGCGTTGGCTCTGTAGAAGAATTGGTGCAGGCGCTCAACGCAGGCGAGTTCGAAGCCGTGTCACTGAAGCAGTAGCTATCTCTCCAACGCAACCTTATGTATGCGGCCGCGCCTGATCGCGCCGCCGCTCACTCTGGACCCTCTGGACCCGCTGGAAAACCAAGCATGCAAGAACCCACCGCCGCTGAACCGATGGATGCGGACATCGCCGCATTGCGCGACAAGTATCTGAATCGCGATTTCGACGAGAAGACGTTCGAGATCGACCCGGCCAAAACTGCCGAGTACGCGGCACTGTGCGGCGAAACGCTGGCCAAGTTCCTCGATCCCAAACACCCCGACTTTCAGGCACCGCCGACGTTCGTTGCCAGCCTGTCCGGCGGACGCTCGCTGCCCGGCGACTTCCCGCGTCTCGGCGTGGGCATGGACGGCGGCAAAGCGGTGTACTGGTTCAAGCCCGTGCGGCCAGGCGTGCCACTGACCGGCCGCACGCACCTGCATGACATCTACACAAAGACCGGACGCAGCGGCCGCATGGTGTTCGTGGTCTCGCGCATCGAGTTCTACGATCCGGACGGCAATCATCTGGCGAATTCAGACTCACGCATGGTGATGCGCGAACGGGGAGCAGCATGACCAGTATGACCATCAAGAAACTCAGCGACGTTGAATTCGGCGCTGAACTGCCGGCTTTCACACCCGACACTGCATTGAGCAAGACCAGCCGCTTCGCAGAAGTGGTGGGCTGGGGTCTGGGCGGTCGCTTCAGCGATCACGAGGCCGCACGCAAGGAAGGCTTTCCGGGCGCACTGGTGCCGGGCGTCATGAGCCAGGGCTTCCTGGTTGCAATGATCCACGCGTGGGCGCCGGACGCTGAAATCCGCTTCGTCGATACCGTGTTCCGCTCGCCCGTGGTGGCAGACGAACCGTGCAGGATCACCGGCGTGGTCACCGACATCAAAGAAGACGAATCGATTGTCGAGATCGACCTGACGGTGACCAACGAGAAAGGTGAGACGCGCGTGTTCGGCACGGCGCAGGTGTTCATTCCTGCGTGAACTGGCCGACCTGAGCTGGTTGACCTGAGATGAACCGGCGTCTGTGCGACCGGTTCATCCCACCGGCACTTCAGCTCAGGCCGGCTTGAACAGCGGAATGCACAAGGCTTCGTGCTCTTCCCACTCCACCTGCACTTTCATGCCGCACTGCACATCCTTCAGCGCATCGGCCACGCCGGTGATGTTGGACAGAATGCGTGGGCCTTCATCCAGATCGATCCAGGCGACCGCATAGGGCACCTTCTGGCGGAAGAACGGGTGGTAGCTCTGCCGCACCACGGAGTAGGTGTACACCGTGCCTTTGCCGCTTGCCGTCTTCCATTCCAACGTACCGCCCGTGCAACCGGTGCATTGGCGCTTCGCAAAGAACACCACCGTGCCGCAGTCGCGGCACTGCTGATACTTCAGCGCCTTGTGCTTCGTCGCTTTCCAGAACTCGCTGGTGTCGTGCTCATCCACCAGGGGCAGAGGCCGACTGGGCGCAGGCCGTGTTGCTTCGCTCATGATCAGTCTCTCCCCAGAATAATGGTGCCGCCCGAGTGTCGGCTGCCCAGCATGCCGCCATTGCCGTGCGCAACTGCAAGCTTGGCGCCCGCCACCTGCGATGTGGATTCCCCGCGCAATTGTCGCGTTGCTTCCAACAACAGAAAGATGCCGCGCATGCCGGGATGGTTGGACGACAGGCCGCCGCCGTCTGTATTCAGCGCCGGCCCGTCCTTCGGACGATCGAAGCGCAGGCGGCCGCCCTGCACCCATGCACCACCCTCGCCCTTTCGACAGAAGCCCAAGTCTTCAAGAATGGTGAGCACTGTGATGCTGAACGAGTCGTAGATCATCGCGATATCGATGTCGGATGGCTTGATGCCCGCCTCACCGAACGCCTGTGGGCCCGATTGCACAGCCGCACTGCTGGTGATGTCGCCGCCGTTCTCCGGATAACGCACGGCTTCACCTGAGCCGAGAATCCACACCGGATTCTTGCGGCAGTTGCGCGCAACTTCCGGACTGGCAATGACCACCGCGCCACCGCCATCGGAAATCATGCAGCACTCGAGCAGGTGCAGCGGGTCGGCGATCATCCGTGAATTCACCACATCGGCGATGGTGGTCTCGCGGATGTCGAGAAACTCCAATGCTTCCATTGCCGCTACCGCTTCGGGATTGCGCATGGCGTGCAGCCGCGTGGCTACCGAGATCTCCGCCAGCTGCTCGCTGGTGGTGCCGTACTGGAACATGTGCCGGCGCGCCACCATGGCGTAGTTAGACACCAGCGTCATGCCCGCAAACGCATCCATGTTCTCAGCCGGATGCATGCTGCCACCCCCGCGACCACCCACGCCGATCTGCCTGGCACTGCTGTGTGCGGTGGAGCCGTAGGTGAGCAGCGCAACCTTCGCCTTGCCTGCAGCGATGTCGCGCTTCGCATGGCCCGCGTGGAATTCGTATGAACTGCCGCCCACATTGGTGGTATCGACAACGTTCGGTTTGATGCCGAAATACTCGGCAATGTTCACACCGAATCCGCCGCCTTCATTGGCGTCGTACACCGCGTCAATGTCGGCCCACGTCAGACCGGCGTCTTCCAGCGCGCGCGCCGCGCATTCGGCTTTGATCTGCAATGCGCTGACCTGGTTTTCCACGTCGCGCGATGGATATTCATGAATGCCGACAATGGCGGCGTCTCGCTTCTGGGACATGTTGGCTCCTTCAAGTCGGCCCGGAGTCTAGCCCGAGCCGTTCGGCTAAAACCATACGCGTCGTGGCCATGCGCGGCGCTACTGGAACGCAGAGGATTGCCGCTATATTCCGCGGCCTGCAATCCGCACGTCTTCTTCAACACTATTACTGCCGCGCGCACAGGAGCTTCATGACCAAGGTGATCTGTCTGACCGGCGGCCTGGCATCCGGCAAATCGACCGCAGCCAGGTTTCTCAAGGAACAGGGCGCCCACGTGATCGATGCGGACCTGTTGGGGCACCGCACCTACGAGCCGGGTTCACCCGCACAAGCGCAGGTGGTCGCAGCGTTTGGCGCCGACGTGCTTGCCGAAGACGGGAAGATCGATCGCAAAGTGCTGGGCAGCAAAGTGTTCGGTAAGCCCGAGGAACTCAAGAAGCTGACCGGCATTGTCTGGCCGGCCATTCGCAGCCTTGCAGAAGCAGAGATCGCCAGTGTGAAGCGCGCAGGCAACATGGCCGTCATCGTGCTTGAGGCCGCTGTGCTGTTCGAGGCCGGCTGGGACGACATCGGCGATGAGGTCTGGGTGAACATCGTCAATCGCAACGTTGCCATCGCGCGCGCAATGGAACGCGACAAGCTGCCTCAGGCGGCCGTCGAGAGCCGCCTGGACGCCCAGTTGACGAATGCCGAACGCACAGCCCGCGCGCAGGTGGTCATCGACAACAACGGCACGCAGGCGCAAATGCTCGAACAACTGCGCGCACAGTGGGCGCGCGTCAGCGCTGATGGCTGATGGCTGCTGGCAGATGCCAGATGCCAGATGGCGCCAATGCCCCGCAGACTGCGACTCAGCGGCAGCGGGTCCGGCACCCACGTGACCCAGCATCTGGTTGACGCTCGAACGCGGGCCAGTCTATAACCCGTTGCAATCACGCCACGTGACCGCCACAAGCGGCTGCCTCGCGTAACTGATGCGAAGGCACTTTTTCACGGCACATTTCCCTGTGGCAGCTTTGTGCGGCAGCGCGGCCCATTTACGGTCGCGGCCGCCCGGTGCCAACACAGGCTCATCAAGCGGGCTCCAAAAAAATGGCGCAGCAACTTCCACAACTGCGAAGGTTTCTGGCACCCGAGCCCAACGAGACCTTTCAGGAAATCGCGGCAAGAGCATTACCAAACGATGACAGCGAAACGGCCATCGACAAGCTGAAGAGCTGGAATCTGCACATTTTTCTACGTCGCCCGTCGGGTGTGCTGCTCGGCAGCGACGTCGTGTTCATCGAACCACCGTGAGTGCCCGCTCAGGATTCGACAGGGAAGAACGCACAGCAGACGCGGCCGCAGATGCGGGCGCGCTGATCGTTGCAGCCGAGATTGCGGCAGGTCACGACGGTGCTGCAGAGCTGGTCGTCACGCTGCAGTACGCCAACGGTGGGCGTTCGAACGTGATCCTTCCGACCGCGGCGGGCTTGCGCCTCATGCACAACTGCAACGTTCAGGACATCGCGGATCTGCGCGGGCACTCCTGGCGCAACATCATCGATTGACCGATTTGGCTTTTTGAGGCGTGGGCTTACATGTTCGACACAATCATCAAAGGCGGCACAGTCGTCGACGGCACGGGCAGGCGCGGCTACAAAGCCGACGTTGGCATCCAGAACGGCCTCATCCGCGCAATCGGTGATCTTGGCCACGACGGACGCACCCTGGTCGATGCACAGAACCGCATCGTTGCACCAGGGTTCATCGATCCGCACACGCACTTCGACGTGCAACTGCTGTGGGACGGTGAAGCGCGCCCGGCCTTGGCGCATGGCATCACGTCACTGGTCCCGGGCAACTGCTCGCTGTCGCTCGCGCCCATCAAAACCGCCGACCGCGGCCGCGTTGTCGGCATGTTTCAACAGATCGAAGAACTGCCACCTGCAGCCTTCACCGACGCGTTCGATTGGAACTGGGAAAGCTTCGCCGGGTATCGCGATGCCATCGTGGCGAATCTCAGCATCAACGTTGCGCCGTTGGTGGGGCACAGCGTGCTGCGGCTGTGGGTGATGGGCGAGGCGTCACAGCAGCGCGGCGCGGATCGCGCCGAGATCAGCGCCATGCAGAACCTGTTGCGCGAGTGTCTCGAAGCCGGCGCAATCGGGCTCAGTACAAGCTTTGTGGACGTAGATGAGCATCTGCATCCTGTGCCAAGCCGCTACGCCTATCGCGAAGAACTCGACGGTCTGGCCAAAGTGCTTGGCGAGTTCGGCCGCATCCTGCAGGTGGTGCCCGAGTTCTACAACACCGACATCACCATCGCCCGAGTGGATCAGTTGGCGGAGCTGTCGCTCAAGTACAACATTCCGACCACCTTCTCGCCGTTGTTCGATTCGGCCGCAACGCCAGACAACGTGCCACGCACCATGGCACGCGTAGAACAACAGTTCGCACGCGGCGCCCGTGTATGGCCACAAGTGCAAACGCGTCCGATCGACATCAGTTTCTCGCTCGAGCGGCCAAGCCTGTTCTTCGGCCGTTTTCCCAACTGGTACCGCGTCATGCGCCTGCCGCGCGACGAACGCATCGCCGCGCTGCGCGATGCCACCATTGCCGACAAGATGGTCAAGGAAGCAGGCCCCGACGGTGGCCGCAGCATTCTTGGTCGCCTGCAGGTCCGTGGCGGTGAAGGCGCGCCAAAGCAACTCGAGGGCCGGCTGCTTGCCGACATCGCCGATGAACGCGGTGAAGATGCAGCGCGCGCGCTGATCAATCTGTCGCTTGAACACGACCTCCAAGTGCCGTTTCTCGCGGCGAACATGGGGCACGACAAGCTCGAACGCGTTGGCGCTTTGCTGGCGCATCCGCTTGTACACATCGGCGCCAGCGACGGCGGCGCGCACGTCACATCGTTCTCTACCTATGGCGATACGGGCTACCTGTTCAGCCACTTCGTGCGCGAAGGCAAACAGCTGTCGCTTGAGGCCGCAGTGAAGAAGCTGACCTCGGATACCGCAGAGATCTGGGGTCTGCAGCGCCGCGGCTCACTGAAAACCGGCTTCGCGGCCGACGTCGTGGTGTTCAATGCAGGCACGATCGCTCGCGGTGAAGAACGTTGTGTGTTCGACATGCCGGGCAACGGCATGCGCTATGTGCGCGACAGCGTCGGCATCGATACGGTGCTGGTCAATGGTGAAGTCGCCTGGCGCGACGGCGCCTACGCCACCGCACACGCTGGCGTTATCTGCACTGACTAGCCGCTGTCATGTACAGCGCAGATTGTTGGCGCTCACGTCCAGCAATCTGCGTAGACGACGCTGCGTGACCGACCGTCCAATATTCCCTGCAACAACATTTATTCCCTGCAACAACATTCAGGAGTACATCGCTTGAGCGAGATTACGCACCGCATCGTTTCCAGCAACGGTGTTCGCATTCATCTGGCCGAGTGCGGCGCGGGCCCGACCGTGCTGATGGTTCATGGCTTTCCGGAATCCTGGTACTCCTGGCGCTATCAGTTGCCCGCACTTGCAGCCGCCGGCTTTCATGCCGTCGCAATCGATGTGCGCGGCTACGGGCGGTCGTCCAAACCCACACAAGTGCACGACTACCGCATGCTGAAAAAGGTTGGCGACATTGTTGGTGTAGTACAGCAACTCAATGCAGCACCAAACAGCACGGGGAAGGTGACCATCGTCGGTCACGATTGGGGTGCACCCATTGCATGGACCAGCGCGCTCCTGCGACCGGATCTGTTCAATGGTGTAGCCGGGCTGTCGGTGCCCTATGCGCCACCCGCCGCACCGACCGGCCCAAAGCCCACCGAACGCATGCGTGCAATGGCAGGCAGCAATTCAACCTCCGGCAGGAATGAGTTCTACGTTGAGTACTTTCAACAGCCCGGCCGCGCAGAAGCGGAGATCGAAGAAGACGTACGCCGCTGGCTGCTGGGCTTCTACTGGTGCGCATCGGGCGACGTGCTGAACGGCCCCAACATTTCCATCGTGGAGCAGGGCAGGAAACTCGGCGACAAGTTCGTGTTTCCCGAGCGCATGCCCGCCTGGCTCTCCGACGCAGACCTGGATACCTACGCGCGGGAATTCGAGTACTCGGGCTTCTTTGGTCCGTTGTCGCGCTATCGCAACGTGGACCGCGACTGGGAAGATCTGGCCGCCTTTGCCGACCGCCCGATCACGCTGCCTGCATTGTTCCTTGGCGGCTCCAAGGACGGCCCGACGATCTGGGGTGCGCCGGCCATCGCGCGCTTCGGCGAAACCCTGCCTAAGCTGTTCCGCTCGCACATCATCGAAGGCGCGGGCCACTGGATTCAGCAGGAGCGACCCGACGAAACCAACGCACATCTGCTGGACTTTCTCCGTCGCATTGCCTGAGCCAAACCCAACGTCCCTCACTTGTCTTGAACAACGCCCACTCGCAGGTCATTACATGAGCAGCTCCCGCAATTCCCTCGGTCAACGCGCAGTCGTCGTTGGTGCGAGCATCGCGGGCATGCTCGCAGCGCGCGTGATCGCAGCGCACGTCGATGAGGTGGTGGTGCTCGATCGCGATGAAATCGGCAGCGAGCCTGCCCCACGCCGCATGACCCCACAGTCGCACCATGTGCACATGCTGCTGAAGGGTGGCGACAACGCCATCAACCGTCTGGTGCCTGACTTTCACGCAGCGATCGAAGCGGCCGGCTCGTTGAGGGTGCGTGGTGGATTGGATTTTGTCGGCGCATCCGAATTAGGCGTTGCCCCGCGCGTAGACAGCGGCACCGAGTTGCACTCGCAGAGCCGATGGACGCTCGAACACTGCATCCGCCAGCAGGTGCTCGCAAGCACACCGAATGTTGAGCTGCGTACGGGCATCACGGTGCGCGGGCTGCAATACAACGCCGCGGAGAATCGCGTCACCGGCGTTGTGCTGGATGACGGCGCAGCTGCAAAAGACGCGCCCTCCAGCCACATCACCGCAGACGTTGTCATCGACGCCAGCGGGCGCGGCGAAGCGGCCATGCGCTGGCTCAGCGCGCTCGGTCTGGCACTACCCGACGTAGAGGAAGTGGGCGTCGACTTCGGTTACGCAAGCGCGGTGATCGACATCGATTCAGCACAACAGCGCGATTGGACCGGCCTCGCCATCGGCAACCTGCCACGCGTAGGCGCACGTGGCGCAGTGGTGCTGCCCATCGAGAAGGGCCTGTATATGGTCTCGCTGGGCGGCCGCGCGGGCGACTATCCGCCGGAGACCGTAGAAGAGGTGCTCGAGTTCGCGAAGAGCCTGCCGCACCCGTTGATGTATGAAACGTTGTCGCGCGCGAAGTTCGTTACGCCGATCTCGCGCATGATCTATCCCGCGAACCGCTTCCGGCATTACGAACGGCTGAACGATTTGCCCACAGGACTGCTGCCCATCGGCGACGCGGTGTGCAGTTTCAATCCGACCTACGGGCACGGCATGTCGTCTGCGGCGCTGCAGGCCGAGGCATTGTTCGAAACGCTGGAGGCTCGGACGCCCGAGCAGGACCTCAACGCACTCGCGCGCCTCTATCTCACGCGCGGTGCACAAGCAGCACGGCTGCCATGGCGCCAGGCCAACTACAACGATTTCCTGTATCCGACCACCACCGGCGATCGCAGCATGTTCAGCGAAGAAGAGCTGAACTACCGCATGCAGGTCGCCATCGCGTCAACCAAGGACGCCGAGATTCGCCGCCTGGCCAACGAGGTCAGCCAGCTGCTGATCCCCTTTGAGCGGTTGTTGGAGCCGGATGTGCGGGCCCTGGTTGCTGCAGCCATGGCGGCCTAAGAAGCCTGACGTTGCTCTGTCCGACTACGCGCCAGCAACGCGCCGCTCAAGCCCAGTAGAACAAAGCCAAACGTTGCTGGTGCTGGCACACCAGTCGGCGGCGGTAGCCGGCCAACCAACGGTGCTCGTGGCAAAGGCAAGCCTTCGAACACCGGGGGCAACGGCAGAAACGCTGGCGGCTCAGCTACCGGCGCGGGGAAAGCGACCGTGGAGGAACGCAGGGCGTGCACGGTGCCACCGCCCGGATCATCGAAGCTCACAAGCGTCGCAGGGCAGCCGAGCATGCTCGCGGACGAATAGCAGGGAAATCCGCTGGCAGTACCGGCGCTGACCATCCGGTACAAGATGTCGATCGACTGGCCGTCGGACAATTCACCCAGATCGAACGTGAAAGATGTGTCGGCCCACGTGAAGGTGGTGCCTGTGCCCGGATCTTCGCCAAGCTGCAACATGTTCAGCCCGTCGAACAGGCCATTGCGCAGCGTCGTGACGGCAGCCGGGCCAGCGTTCTTGGAAGCCAACAGCGTCCCAGCCCCGAGAACACCCGAATTCACGCCATTGTCGGCGCTGATTTCGATGCCGAGGTATGCCGCACCAGATGTGCCATCGAAGGTTGTCAGATCCTTTACTGCCAGCTTGCCCGCCCGGATCAGGATGTCCAGGTTGATCGCCTGTCGAGTACCCGAATCATTGGTGAAGCGCTGGCTCAGCGTTGTCACTCCGCTGACCGAGTGAATTCCCTGCCCGTTGACCGCCCGACCAAACTCAAACGGCTGCCCGTTTACCTCCGGGGTCGCCCCATGATGGGCAACACCCTCAACATGACCCGTGGCAAACAGATCGTCCGGCGGGCTCGCTGGATCAGCAATCAACTCTTTGAACACGTCAGTCGAGACCATGTAGTCGGGCAACGGCGCTGGCGACGTCGCGCTCACCGCATCTGAGGCCGTCGAGGCATCACTCGGATCGACCACTGAAATCTGCCCATCGAAAACCATCGTTGTCACAGTGCTCGCAGCGGCGCCATGACTCAGCAGCAATCCAAGTGCAAGGATCAGCGCGCCTTTCAGACCCGGATTCGACATATCTGGTCCCCAGTCTTTACACATGCATGAGTATCCGCACGCAAACGCCAGATGTACGCCAACCCTGCTGCGAGATCCGACACCCATTGATAGTGCACACGTTTCTAGCGCGGCTGGCGTTCGAGCGTGCACCCGGTGAACACGGGCGGGTGAGGCATGTAAAGAAACCTGACAGTTTGTTTACAAGACTGAGCACTCAGAACGTCGGACAGCTATGTCGAAAGACCGGACGCCACCACGCGACTTTCGATACATCGGCTTGAGCTTCGTCGGAAGCTGCCGCGCAGGCACGCGCGCGTTCAACTGGGTCTCCGAATGCATCACCGATCTCGGCTTCCACCAGTAGCACGTTCAACCGGTAAACCGGCTCCATAGCCAAGCTCCGGTAGACGGAAACGGCCGAAGCGAGCAGCGAACGCGCCTCGCGTTCTTTGCGTTTCTGCATTGCCAGCGCGAGCGACAGGTCCAGGGCATTCGACGCAAAGTCCAGACTCGACGGGCCTGAATACGCCTTGCTGGACGCAAGAGCCTTTCGCATGACGCGCTCAGCGGCCCGTCCATCACGAGCAAGAATCAACGCGCTGCCAAGGTTCTGCTGCACGGCACCGACATGTGGATGTTGCGGACCGAACAAACGGATGACATCTCGTTCGAGGCCGCGAAGCACTTGGATCGACTCGGGTAAACGCCCCTGAATCTGCCGCAGCCGTCCAAGGTCGGCGCGGGCCAGGATCGTGTCCGTATGCGAACTCCCGTAGGTGGCCACGAGCGCCTTGATCGCCGCGTGAATCAGACGATCAGATTCTGCCAAACCGGTCGTATCTTTCTCCATCAGAACATTGGCGAGCGCAGTCTGGGTGCGCGCGAGCCCAAGCGTGTCGGTCTTGCCATTGAGGTACAGAGCCAGCGCGCGGCGATAGAGCCTTTCTGCGGTTTCCCAGTCATTTCGGAACAATGCCATGTTGCCCCACCAACGCAGCGTCTCACCACGTTGCGCGAAAGCGGCCGGGAATCGCGTACCCAGGTCCCTATCGATTCCGGCGAACATCGCCTCGACTTGCCCATACTTTTTCTGCCGAAATGCTGTGCTCGCCAACGCAATGCGAGCCTCAACTGCCGCAAGGCTGTCTGGATCGAGCATTTCGAGTGCGCGCGTTAGCTCAGCGTGTCCTTCGTCGTACAGCCCCAGATTGAAATACACATCACCAATGGTGCTCATCAGCCGACCGCGGATGTGCGGGCGGCCAACACGCTCCGTTTCCAGCCGGCGTGCGCCGCGCTCCAGGATCTGCAGCGCTGTGATGTTGCGTGGGTTCTCCGTGGCCGGATTCGACACCTGAAAGATGTCGATCAGAAACGTCACGGTCTGCTCCAGACTCGCCGTCTCTTGCTCGGCAATAGCACGTTGACGAACGGCCTCGTTGCGTTGCACGAAGCCGAACACCGCCAGCGCAGCCATCAGCACCATGCCGACCGTCGATGCAACGGCGATCGCGATCAGGCGCTGCTGCCGACGCGCCGCTTCACGTCGCACGAGATCGTCGAAGCGCACACCCAGAATCCTGGCAACGACACGAAGCATGGCCCGACGCTGGCCGTCGCCGGTTTTCCGCAGGTCCGCCGCCAGCGGTTCGAGCGGCGCCGTCTCATCCAGATTGCCGTTCGCATCGACCTCAAAGAGGCATGCACGCGGGAACGTGTCCTCCGGCTCGGACGGATCGCCTCCGACCAGCACACAGATCACGCGATCTGCGCGACCCATGCGCTTGAACGCCACGACCTCCTCATTCACCCAGCGCGAACGAACGGCGTTCGGCGAACACAGCACGATGAGGAACTCAGAAGCTTCCAGTGCAGCCGTAATGGTTGCGCTCAGCGATCCGGAAGCCGGAAGCTCCGCGCGGTCGAGAAACACCGGCGCGACGCGTTGCAATGCCTCGGGCATGCGCGAGATGACTTCGTGCGGCGGGCGATAGGACTCGAGACGACGATGCGGACGCTGCGCATGCGCCGCGTCCGCATGGTTGGCTGTAGCTGATGAACGCTCGGTAGCGGTAGGTAGTCATGGTTCGGCGACACCAACCTACGAACCGCCGGAATACAGCCAGCAGTTATCGCACAGTGCAGCTGCGAACAAGCCCACTCCGCTGTCAGGTTGGCAACACCGGCCCTGCATCCGTCGACGCCGGTTTGGGCGCGCCGTGTGCTTCGCTCGCCACTGGAGGTGCTGATCGTTTTCCAGGCATCAGCCCCGCAAAGATCGGCCCGAGCATCTGTCGCACGCGCAACGGCAGCGCCAGCATCGACGGTGTGACGACCAACGTCAGCACCGTCGCGAACGTGAGACCGAAACAGATGCTGCGCGTCAGCGGCACCCAGAACGCGGTGACCGTTCCACCGTAAATGATCTGGCGATTGATGACGTCCAATGACAAATGCAGCGCCATCGGAATAAGGCCAAGCACACAGGTGGCCACCGTCAGAAACACGGGCCGCAGCCGCTGCGCACCGGTGCGCACAATGGTCTCGTGAATGGATTCATGCGGCATGTCGCGCCGCAACTGGTTGTAGGTATCGATGAGCACAATGTTGTTGTGCACGATGATGCCCGCCAGCGCCACCACACCAATGCCGGTGAGAATTGCACTGAACGGTTCCTGCGTGATCATCAATCCCAGCAGCACGCCGGCCGTCGACATGACGATTGATGCGAGGATCAACACCGACTGATACACGCTGTTGAACTGCGCAATCATCATGATGAACATCAGCAGCAGTGCCAGCATGAAGGCCTTGCCTACAAACGCCAGCGACTCGTTCTGTTCTTCGTTAGCGCCACGGAAGCGAATGTCCAGCAGCGGATCGAAGTTCTGCGCCGTCACCCAGTCCTGCAGCTCCTTCACCTTCTTGTCGACAACAATGTCAGGCGCCACGTTGGCGCGGACATACAGCACGCGCCGCCCGTCAATGCGTTCAATCGTGTCCGTGCGTTGCGAAGGCGTCACCGTTACGAAACTCGATGCCGCGACAGCGCCAGAGGCGGTTGGAATACGCAGTTCTTCGAGTGCCTGCAATCCACGCTCGTTGTTCGGATAACGAATGCGTATATCGACTTCGTCTTCCGCGTTGTCCGGCCGGTACTCCGCCAGCTTGATGCCGTTGGTGACCAGTTGCACCGCTTGTCCGACGGTCGTGACGTCCGCGCCCAATGCGGCCGCCTTCGCGCGGTCCACACGCAGCCGCCATTCAACGCCGGGCAACGGCAGTGTGGTGTCTACATCACGCACACCCTCCATTGAACGCATCTTCTCTTCCACCCGCCGCAGCGCGGGCTCGACCATCGCCCATTGCCGGCTGGAGAACTCGACCTGCAGGTCTTTGCCGGTTGGCGGCCCCTGCTGCAGCGGCTGCACGTTGACCTCGATGCCGGCCAGATGCGCGGTCCGCTGGCGAACCTGCTCAAGCAGCTCGCGCCCAGTGATCGTTCGGTTCTGCTGTTCGTGAAACTGCAGGAACATGCGGCCGATCAGATCGTTGGCTGTGCTGCTGCCGCCGCGACCACCACCACCACCCGCGCTCACAACAGTCCGCGTATCCATGAATTCGATACCGGGCACCTGCAGCGCCTCGCGCTCAACATCGAGCACAAGATCACGGCGCTCGTCCGCCGACAGGTTGCCGCGCGCGCGAATGAGCACCTGCGCGAACTGCGGATCCGAGTCCGTGAAGAACGTTGTGCCATTGCCGAAACGACCATAGGCCATGAACACGGCCACGATGATCAGCACCGTGGCCAACGTTGCAGTCAGCGGATAGCCGGTGACCGTATCGATGACGCGGGCATACACACCCGTCAGGCCGCTGATCTTGCGCGGGTCGCCCTCTTCCAGGTTGTACACGTCCAGCTTGTCCTGCTCGGTCTGCTCGTGCACCTTGCCGAAGAACGCACCGAACACGGGGCCGAAGAACATTGCGTACAACAGCGAGCCGACCAGCACGGCAAACACCGTCACCGGCAGGAACGACATGAACTTGCCGGGGATGCCCGGCCAGAACATCAGCGGCAGGAACGCTGCCAACGTAGTAGCAACAGAAGCAAAGACCGGCGGGAACATGCGTTTGGCTGCCAACGCATAGGCTTCCTTGCGGTGTATGCCTTCCGCCATTTTCCGATCCGCGTACTCCGTAACCACCACCGAGCCGTCCACGATCATGCCGAGGCCCAGCAACAACCCGAACATGACCATGAAGTTGAACGTGAAGCCGACCAGATAGACGATGATCAGCCCGAACAGAAATGCGAGCGGAATGGCGGCGGCCACGATGATGCCACTGCGCAGTCCCAGCGCCGCCACGACAGCCGCGCCAACAATAATCAGCGCAGCCATGATGTTGCCTTCCATCTCCACCACCTGCTCTTTGGCATTGGGTGTCTGATCCTGGGTGTAGAACACCTGCACCTTCTTCGGATAGTTGGCGCGCTCGCGCTCAACCACCGCGCGCACCTGCTCCACCGTCTTGATCAGGTTGGCGTCGCTGCGCTTGGCCACTTCAACGGAGATCGCCGGGATGCCATTCACTCGCGAATAGCTCTCCCGGTCCTTGAACGTACGACGCACCGTGGCGACATCCGCGACCGTGATGACCGTGCCGTTCACCGTCTTCACGGGAATATCGAACAGGTCCTGCGCATCCTCGATCACCGACGGCACTTTGACGCTGAAGCGGCCGTTGCCGGTATCGATCGAGCCGGCAGCGATCAGCCGGTTGTTGCGGAACACGGCATTGCCGAGTTCGGCCATGGTGATGTTGTAAGACTCCAGCAGCGATGGCTCGATCACGGCTTCCAGCAGTTCTTCGCGCTGGCCGCTCAGGTTCGCCTCAAGCACTGACGGGATGGCTTCGAGGTCGTCCTTCAGCGCACTCGCCAACTGGAACAGCACGCGTTCGGGAACGTCTTCGCCCGCGAAGTTGACCGCGATGATTGCTTCATCGGCGGTGCTGAACTCATTGAGGAACGGCTCTTCGGCGTCCTCAGGGAATTTTGCTTTTGCGCGGTCCAGCGCTTCCCGCACGGTGGACCTCGCTCTGTCGATCGGAAAGCTGACGTCGAACTCCACCATCAACGTGGCGCGACCCTCGGAGGCGTATGCGCGCATCTCTTCGATGCCTTCCACCGAACGGATCTCCGTCTCCAGCGGCAGCACAATCAGCCGCTCGGCATCCTCGGGCGAAATGCCCTGATGGATGACCGTAATGCTGAACATCGGCACGGTGATCTTCGGATCGGCTTCGACCGGAATGGACAGCAGCGAGAAGACGCCGGCAATGGTGAGCAGCAATGCAACTGCCGCGGTGGTGCGATAGCGGTTGATCGCACCCTGCATCAGCTGTCCGATCATGTTCAGGTGCCTCGTTGTGTTGGCGCGCCCACGGCGGCGCCAACCGTCCCACGCTCGCTCGAAACAGCAGGTTCAGCGGAAACAGCGGGTTCGGTTGAAACAACAGGGGCGGCAATCTGCGCCTCCGGCGCATCCGCCGCCTCAAACGTGACGTCGACCGATTCGCCAGCCACGACCATTTCCTGACCGACCGTGATGACCGTAGCGACTTCCGGTAGCCCTGTGACCCAGACGCCCTTCGGATCATTCTTGATGACCTTCACGGGCAACATGCGCACGATGCGCCGCTCATCAAGAATACGAACGCCGACACCGCCTGCATCGTCCAACGCCAACACGGCCGGTGATATGCGATGTGCAAACACCGTCCGATTGGGAATCCGCAGGTCCGCAGTCAGCCCCCCGCGAATGCTGTGATCCGTATTCGGCACAGTGATCTCGACGCGATAGGTCCGGCTTTGCGGATCCGCCGCGGAGCCCACAAACGAAACCTTGCCGGCGACGTTCCTGCCGTCGCCAAGCAATGCGCCGGCGACCGTGCCAACGCGCACATTGCCCACGTCTTTTTCTGCCACCTGGCCCACGATCAGCATCGGATCTGGCGCCACCAACGTGACGCACAGTTGGCCCGGCTGCAGAAACGCACCCAGCTCGGCGTGCCGCATTTCCACCACGCCTGCGAACGGTGCGCGAATCGACGTGCGATCAAGATCAATCTGCCGCTGCTGCAACCCCGCAATCGCAGAAGCGAGCCGCGCACGCGCGGTCATCTCCTGCATCTGCGACTGATAACCCTTGGCACGCAGTTGCACGTTGCCTTCGTACTCGAGCCGCGCCTGCACCACTGCGGCTTGCGCTTCCGCAACGTAGGCACGCCGATCAGCGACATCCAACTGGCAGAGCAGCGCGCCCGCGTTGACCCGGCGGCCCTGTTCAACGGGCGATGCCGACACCCGACCACCGACCATGGCCTTTACCTCAACCATGCGCTTGTTCATCGTCGAGGCGCGCACCACAACGTCCTCGGTCTGCTGCACGGCGCGCATCACCCGCGCGCGCACCCGAGCGGGGGCGTCTTCCCGCCGTGCCGAGAAGGCTGTGTTCTCCTGAGCCAGGCTCTTCGCAATCTCAGGCTCGGCCTTGCCGAGCACGCCAGTCAGCATCCAGATCACGGCGCCAACGATGATGAGCAACGCCCAGAGGTAAGTCTTGCGCACCGCGAGCGTGCCCCTAATGAAGAAGGTGGAGAAGATGAAGAAGTGGAGAAAAAGCGAGCAGGACGAAAGACAGGAAACAGCAGGAACGCCGCAACAGGCGCAAGGATGTCACGAAAAGTAACAATCGTTCACGCGTTTTCGGGCTTCGCTGCGCCACAAAACGACGGTCGGCCGTTGCAATAGCGAGCGCCGGCCAGGGCTTAGCCGGGCTCCCACTCTGCCCCGGTCTTGTGTCGAAGCAGCTCGCGCAGCACATGCCTCGGATCACCACCACTGATGACGCGATTCACTTCCTGCGCAATCGGCATCTCGATGCCCAGGCGCGCAGCAAGCTCCAGCACCACCGGCGCACTCTTCACACCTTCCGCGACCATGTGCATCTCACGGCCGATATCAGCCATGAGACGCCCGCGGCCAAGTTGTTCGCCAACATGACGGTTACGGCTGTGCTGGCTTGTGCATGTCGCAACAAGATCACCCATGCCCGCGAGGCCGGCAAAGGTCGCAGGGCGACCACCCAACGCCACACCAAGCCGTGACAGCTCGGCCAGACCCCGCGTGATCACGGCTGCACGCGTATTGTCACCTGCGCCCAGACCATCGCCGATACCTGCCGCAATGGCCATGACGTTCTTCAGTGCACCTGCAAGCTCACCGCCCACGACGTCGGTGTGTACATAGACGCGGAACAGACCCGTTGAAAACACGCGCTGCAAAGTGCGGGCAATGGTCTCGTCCGCCATCGCCAGCACGGTTGCCGCGGCTTGCCCGGCAATGATCTCGCGCGCGAGATTGGGGCCCGTGAGCGCGCCGGCCGGGTGGCCGGGCAACAGCTCTTCCATGATTTCAGTCATACGTTTGCGCGTGCCGAGTTCGAGCCCTTTGGCGAGGCTGATCACCGGCACCCATGGGCGAATGTGCTCACGTACAGCGGTCAGGGTCTCGCGCATGGTCTGCGATGGCACAGCCAGCAGCAGCACATCCGCGCTGCCGACCGCCTGCGCCAGGTCGTGCGTCGCACCGAGTCGCGAAGACAGACGCGCGCCAGGCAGATAGCGCTCGTTAGTGTGTCGTTCCTGTACTTCGCGGATGGACTCAGGATTACGCGCCCAGAGCAGCGTGGGCGCGTTGCGCGCAATGACAGACGCCATGGTGGTGCCCCATGAGCCACCGCCCAGTACGCTGACGTTGAGTTCGCTCACCGCGGAGTTTCTGCTGATGTGTCGGCAACAAGCGCTGGCGCACTGTCCGGGCGTATGCGACGGCCAAGCCAGGGTGCAATCAGCAGCAACAGCAGACCGATGCCGATGGCGATCCACGCCAACGACTCAAAGGTCTGCGCATATGTGGCCAGTGCCAGCCCCTTGTCTGCGACCTCGCCGTTCACACTGCTGACGGTCATGAGCTTCGCGATCATGCCCGCGGCATAACTGGAGAACGCGCTGGCCAGAAACCACACGCCCATCATGAAGCCGACGATGCGCGGTACCGATAGCTTGGTCACTGCAGACAGGCCCACTGGTGACAGACACAGTTCACCCGTCGTATGCAGCAGATACGCCAATACCAGCCACGCCAGGCCAACCATATGCGCACTGTCCGCACGCGCCGCGCCAGCGACCAGCGCAAGAAAGCCCAAACCAACCTGCACAACGGCGAGCGCGAACTTTGCGGGTGTACCCGGCTCCCAGCCGCGTGCAGCCAGCCACGGCCACAGCATGGAAAACACGGGCGCAAGCAGCAGAATGAAACCGGGATTCACCGACTGGAACTGCGACGCAGCAATCGTGACGCCAGCAACGTTGCGGTCCACATTGCGATCTGTGAACAGATTGATCGAGGTGCCGGCCTGCTCGAACAGCGCCCAGAACACCACCGACACCACGATCAACAACAACAACACCAACAAGCGGTCGCGCTCTGCTGCCGTGCACCGCCAGAGCGCAAACACGACCACGCCAATAGCGGAGCCTGCGCCCGTGAGCAGCAGCAACCCACCCACGGCATCGCGCCACTGCATCAACAGCCAGGCAACGCCTACCGCCAGAACGCCCGCACCATAAATGAGCTGCTCGCGGCTAATGCCCGCGAACAGCGGTGCGCGCAGCGCCTGCAGGTCCGGTGGCAGACCTACACCCACAAGCGCCCTGCCGCCGCGGATGAACGTGATCAGCCCGGCCAGCATGCCGATGCCGGCCAAGCCGAAGCCATAGCGCCAGCCGTAGGTTTCACCCAGGTAGCCGCAGATCAGCGCCGACAGGAACGCGCCCAGATTGATGCCCATGTAGAACAACGTGAAGCCACCATCGCGCCGTACATCCCCTGCGCCATACAGCTGGCCCACCATTGTGGAAATGTTGGCCTTGAGAAAGCCGACGCCAACGATGATCAGCGCAAGCGATGCGTAGAACACCTGAAGGCTCCAGGCATCGCGATTGATCTCACCGTCGATCAGCGTGGCGGGCGGACCCTCGATAGCCATGCCAAGGTGGCCACAACACAGCAGCACAGCGCCGAAGATGACCGCGCGGCGCGCCCCCAGCCAGCGGTCGGCAACCAGCCCACCAATGACCGGCGTGAGGTACACCAGCGAGCCATAGGTCGACTGAATGCCCGCAGCCACACCATCGTCGAACAGAAAATGCTTGGTGAGATAGAAGATGAGCAGCGCGCGCATGCCGTAGTAACTGAAGCGCTCCCACATCTCAGCAAAGAACAGCTGAAACAGCCCCGGTGGGTGGCCCATGAAACCCGCTTCAGGACGGCTGTCGACGTGTGTACTCAATGCTTTCTCTTACTCATCTGCAGCCGCGATCTTAGCCCGCCGAATGTTGGAAGTGCGCAATGGTCAATTGAACGCGTACTGGCGTAGGGTTGCCCGCGATGCTGCGCGTGCATCACGCACCGCGCGTCAATCGCTTCGTTTTGCCCTGGGTTCGACCGCACCGATGACGACACCATCCAAACCACCACCCGGCGAGTCCGTGCTGAAGGCGTCGGCGCAACGATTCGGTAGTGGGCCGCAACGGCTGCTCGTTCTGATGCTGCTGGCCGCCGCACTCAGCGTCGGCTTGTTTGCGGCCGGACGTTGGTCCACGCGCGCCGGCGATACACGCGTCGACGCAGACGCTGTTGCGTTTGCCGGTGATCAGCCCTCGACGCGGAGAAATGCACAGTCCGAGTTGTCTGCGCTGCGCGCGGCCATTGCTGCAGCGAAGCGCGGCAAGCAGGCAGATCAAGACAACTCAGCACTGCAGCTGCTTGAGCAGACTGCAGACCTGTTGCAGACCCAGGCTGAGCAGCAGGCACGATTGCAGGCAGAGCTTGCCCTTCTGCGGCAGCGCCTGAACGCTGCACCCGGCGAATCGAACGGCACATCCAATGCGCGCCAATCCAGCGCCGGCACGCGGCGCCTACCGGATCGCCAGCAGCAGATGCAACGACTGATTGCGACCGGTGCGACCGCAAATGAAGCGGAAGCAGTGCTGGCCTTCACCGACGAACTTCAACTGCAGCAGATTGAGGCCCGCTATCGCCTGCTGCGCGATCGGCTGGGCAACGCATCCGAAACCCGCGACGCATCGGCAGCCGAGCGCGGCCGCGCACGCTTCCGTGAACTGCGTGCACTGGGCAACACCGAGCAACAGGTGCGCGATACGTTTGGCGACACGGCCTACGATCGTTATCTCTACGCGACTGACCAACCCAATCGCGTCCGCATCGATCGCGTTCTGCCCAGCTCCAATGCGGAGCGGGCGGGCCTTGCACCCGGCGACCTGCTATTGAGCTATGACCGCCAGACAGTGCGCTCGCTGGACGACCTACTACGCGGCGCCGCCAACGGCAATGAAGGCGACAGCGCGACAATCGAAGTGTTGCGCGGCAACGAACGTATCGCGATCAACCTGCCACGCGGCCCATTGGGCATTCAAGGCCAGCCAGAATCAGTGAATCCGAACAGTGTGTTGAACTGAGCGGCGGCGCGCGCTGCGCTGTACGGTCGCAGTGCTGCGCGAATGCTATTCGTTGCGCGAACGCTATCAGTTGCGCGAACGCAACTCGTTGCGCGCGTAGAGCCGTCATGGTCTGCTTGCCGCCCGCCATCATCCAAGACATCTGAGCAGTCGCCATGGACTTCAGCAGCAGCGAAGAGATTGAGCTGATCCGCAACGCCATTCGCCGGTTGTGCGCCGACTTTCCAGATGAGTACTGGAGCAAGTGCGATCACGAGCACCGCTTTCCAGATGAGTTCTACGCGGCGATGGCCGCGGGTGGCTGGATCGGCATTGCGATACCCGAGGCCTATGGCGGCAGCGGTCGCGGTATCAATGAAGCGTCGGTC
>CAMAVY010000039.1 GCA_945861675.1 Klebsiella pneumoniae
AGACTTGAAAGCAGCATGCCGGCAAGCGTGAACAGCGTCAGGCTGCTGGCGCGCCCGGCAAGCAACGCAAGCACGGCCATGCCAATGCCTGCACCCACCAACGCAAACAGCGGCAACACGAACGCAAGACCTGCAAGCCCGAAGTACAGCGAGGCGACCGCGCCCAATGCCGCACTGGATGACACGCCGAACAATCCAGGGTCGGCCAGCGGATTGCGCAGATAGCCCTGCATGACTGCGCCCGACAGCCCGAGGCCGGCGCCAATCAACACGCCGAGAATGGTGCGTGGCAGGCGTAGTTCAGTGATGATCAACGACTGCAGCGTGCCGTTCAGCCAATCGGCAGCCGGTATCCACACCTTGCCGGCCATCAGCGATAACGCGACGGCGACAATGAGTGCGCAGGTCAACAACAGGTTCAGGCGCATGTTGATTACTGCGCAGCAACGAAGGTGCGCCGCACCTCCGCCAGCCGGGCAACTGCGTCGATGATGGTCGGGCCCGCACATTGCAGAAGACGCATGGGGAAGGCCGCCGTGGTGACCCTGTCATTCAGCCGTTGCAGTACCGGGTGTGCAAGCAGGCGATCGGTCTTCTGTCCGGTGCCATGAACAGTCAGCAATACCTGCGGCGGTTGTGCCAGCAATAGCTCGAGCGGCAACAGATCCCATTGCTGCAGACCGTACTGGCGGCTCATGTTGCGGAACCCCGTGCGCCGCAACAGTTCGTCTGCCAGTGTGCCGGCGCCCGGCACCATGCCCTCGCCTTGCCAGATCACTGCGGAGATGGGCTTGGCGTTTGTGGGTGTGGCACGCGCCAGCGCAGCATCGATGCGGGCAATCAATTGTCTGCCACGCTGCGGAGCGCCAACTGCTTCAGCGACCTGCATGATCTGCGCGCGGCTCTGCTGCACGCTGTCTGCAACGCGCGTCTGCACGAGCCGGATGCCCATGCGCTGCAGCGCATGCACCGTGGGCAGCGCAACATGTGCACCGGCAATCACAAGGTCCGGGTTCAATGCGATGACTTCTTCTGCCGTGCCGGACGTGGTCTTGAAGCGCATCGCCTGCGCGAGCGTGATCGATGTTGCGCTGGCGTCCTGAGAATAGTGGCTGATGGCGGCAATCTGCTGCGGGCGCGCCACCTGCATCAGGATGGCGTCGATGCAGGGGTTCATGGACACGATTCTGGTTGGTTGCGTGCGCGGCGCTGCTGCGGCCCACTGCATTGCTGCGACCAGTGCACATGCGCACAGCACCCATCTGCTGAGCTGCGCGCAGACTGTGCGTGCGGCGCGCAAGCTACAAACGCATGCGCACGCCGGCAAAGGCGCCACGCCGTGGTGTGCCGTACTCGAAGACGGTCTCAAAGTGGTCGTCCAGCAGGTTCTCGATGCGGCCGAACACTTCGAACTGCTCGCCGATCGGAAAACTGGCATGCAGATCGACCAGCGAGTAGGCCTCGAGCCTGCGTGTATTGGCAGCGTTGTCGAAGCTTGAACCGACGCGTGTCAGCGTGACGCCGGTCGAAAGCCCGAACGACCAGCGGTAGTCCACGCTTGCGTTGATGGTGTTCTTCGGTCTGCGCGCCAGCTCATCGTTCGTCTCGTCGTTCTGCGCATCGAGCCAGGTGTAGTTGGCAGTCAGGTCGAGCGCATCAAGTGCTTGCCAGGCCAGCGTCAGCTCGGCGCCGCGCGCACTCGATTCGCGAATGTTGTCGTAGGTGCCGAACGGACGATCGATGCACTTCGGCGTGCTGTCTGCAAAGCAGGACACGAAGTCGATCTGATCCTGCGTGTCGCGTTGAAACCAGATTGCACCGACGGTCATCGCGCCGCCGAGCAGGCGCTGTGTGATGCCGACATCCCAGCTGTTCGATGTCTCGGGTGTAACTTCTGCGTTGCCGAAGTCGCTGAACAGCTGGAACAGAGAGGGTGCCTTGAAGCCTTGCCCATAACTGGCACGCAGTGTGGTGGCGCCTTCATTCGGTGTGTACACGGCACTGGCGGCAAGCGTGGTCTCGCCACCGAAGCGATCGTGGTCGTCGTGGCGTACGCCCAATGTTGCCGTGAGGCCGGTGATGGGTGTGGCAGTGAGCTGCGCGTACACGCTGTCCATGCGGCTGTCGGTGCGTGCGACTGGTCCGCCAAAGCCTTCGGTGCGTGAGCGTGCCTTCTCGGTCTCGGCGCCGAATGTGGATTGCCACTGCTCGGAGATCTCGAACACACCTTGATACTCGATGCGCTCGTTGATGCCCTTGGCCTCGAAGCTGTGCTTGAAGAAGCCGTCAGGGTCGAAGTTGTCGCGGTTGATGCTGGTTTGCGAATAGGCCAGGCGATTGTGCAACCGTTCGTCGAGCAGGCTGAGGTTCACGCCGACATAGCCCACGAACTCGCGTGTGCGGCCGTATTCCCGTGTATCCCCAAAGTTGAAGTCCGGTGGCGCAAACCCGTCGTAGTCGCTCTTGCCATCCGCGTAGCGTGTGCGCAGGTCCAGCGACACGTTGTCGTTGAAGGTCACTTTGAACTTTGCGTGGCCGCCGTAGTTGCGGTAGCCGTCGCGCTCGCTGCCGCCGCGCTGCTGATTGAAGGCCGAAACACCGTCTGTGTCGAAATAGTTCGCACCAACATCGGCGGCAATGGCGGCGATCGAGGTCGTCAGATTGCCAACCGCATTGCCGGCCAACCGTGAAGACTTGTTGGCGCCGTATTCAGCATCGCCATTGAGCGCAAAGGCCTCGTCGCTGGCCTGCCGCGTAATGATGTTCACCACGCCGCCGATGGCCTGACTACCCCACAGCACAGACTGTGACCCGCGCACGACTTCAATGCGCTCGATGTTGCTCGTGAGCAGATTGGAAAAGTCGAACGCGCCACCAGGCGAGGCAGGGTCGTTCAGCTTCACGCCATCGATCAGCACGACGGTCTGTTCGCTGTCTGCGCCGCGAATGAACACCGAAGTGGTCTGACCTGTCCCACCGTTGCGCGTGATCGACAAACCAGGAACGCTGCGCAGTGCATCGCTGACGGTGTTGCTCTGACGACGCGTCAGCGCCGCGTCGGTCAGTACCGTCACGGACTGCCCGATGCGGTCGACTGGCTGCTCGCTGCGCGTTGCGGTCACCACGATTTCCGACATCTCGGTGGCGCGTACTTCGAGTGAGCTACAGGTGAATGGGATGGCCAGCAGCGCTGGCAGGAGGACAGTGAGATTGCTGAAAGTTCGCATGCGATTCCCGCTTAGGATCAACACCAAAACAGGGCCACACAAACGTGCTGAATGGTTCATTGCGCGCGTGTGCAACCCCGGCCAACGTCGTCACGCGAGGCAAACCTCGAACACCTGGCACACCCCGTCCAAGCGTTGGAACGACAGCGACGGGCAGGTCTCCTGGCTCTTGGGTCAAGGTCGTGTGCGGCGCCTTCCCGGGTTCAATACCCAGTGGCGTATGCCGCACGGACTCTCCAATCACAGTTGCGGGGGCAGCCCCGGCCAATGAGCGTGTGCTCGTTTCCGGGTTCCCTTTTCAGCCCATGTACTTGTCATGTACTTGGGCACCTGTCGCGGCGGGCTTTATAGAGGCATGGCTGGGCCAGGGCAAGCGAGCCAGGTTCATGTTGATCACGACCGCACCTGCGCATTGCTGCGCCATTCAGCTGGTGTCTACACTCGCCGCTCGCAAACACGAGGTGACGATATGGCCTCCGCGGGCAGGAAAGCAGGTATTGCGGTCAGCGCGGCGCTGGCATTGGCCGTTACTGGTGGCTTCGTCTTCAAGACGCCGCTGCAGGCGGCGGTCGCCGAGCGCGTCACGGCCGACATGTTTGTTGAACAGGACGCAGACGCCTTCGATCCCGGTGTTGCCGTGGGTCAGGCGTTTCCCGCACTCAGTGCGCGCCTCTCTGATCGCGCCGGCGGTCGGCAGATAGCGAGCATTGCCGAATTCATGGGCACGCGCGGCGTGGTGGTATTCGTGAATCGTTCTGTAGATTGGTGACCCTTCTGCATCAAGCAGCTCGTGCAGCTGCAAGGTCGGTTGGAGAGTTACAAGGCTGCAGGCTTGAACGTGGTGGCATTGACCTACGACGCGCCACCCCTGCAGCAGGCATTCATCGACAAGTTTGCGATTGCCTATCCCGTGCTGTCGGACATCGATGCGGCGTCAGTGAAACAGCTCGGCATCCTGAACACGGACTACAAGCCGGGCGACGATGCCTATGGCATTCCCTATCCAGGCGTGTTCATCGTGCGTCCCGACGGCAGGATCGCGGGCAAGGTGTTTCTGGACGGCTACGCAACGCGCGTCAGTGCGGAGCGTGTGCTGGCCTATGCGCAGCGTGTGCTTGCGCACGAATGAAGTCGGTGAGCTTGTTCAATGGCTATGTACTGAGACGCGAGGGCTGAACACATGCGCGCTGCACTCATGGAACGCGGAAGAATCTGGGTGGGCGATGTCGAGGACCCCGTGCCGCAGCGCGGCGAGGTGCTGGTACGCACGCGTGCCTGCGGCATCTGCGGCTCGGACCTGCATGCGGCGCGGCACACCGATGCGTTCGTTGCGACGAGTCGCGAAGCAGGCGGCGCATTCAAACTCACATCGTTCGATCCGGTGGTGCTGGGCCACGAGTTCTGCGCCGAAGTGATCGACTATGGCCCGGACACCGCGCGTGATCTCGCAGCAGGCACACTTGTGTGTTCGGTACCGATGGTGCAACGCAATGGTGGCTTGGCTGTGGGCTATTCCACCGAGGTGCCGGGCGGCTTCGCTGAGTACATGGTGTTGTCCAGCGCGTTGTTGCTGCCGGTGCCGGCAGGTACGCCAGCGTCAAGTGCAGCACTTACCGAACCGCTCGCGGTGGGTCTGCATGCGGTGAACAAAGCCAATCTGAATGGCTCGGAGGCGGTGCTTGTCATGGGCTGCGGGCCAGTAGGTCTGGCGGTGATCACGGCGCTGCGTCAACGCGGTATTGCGCCGATCTACGCGTCCGACTATTCACCGCGCCGTCGTCAGCTGGCATTGGCGCAAGGTGCGCATGCAGTGGTCGATCCTGCAGTCGACTCTGCCTGGAACAACGCTGAACTGCGTCGCCCTGAGAATGTGGTGGTGTTCGAGTGCGTGGGCGTGCCGGGCATGATCGATCAGGTGTTTCTGGCGGCACCGCGCAACGCGCGCATCGTGGTGGTCGGCGTGTGTCTGGAGCTGGATCACAGCCGGCCGCTGATCGCCATCAACAAGGAGCTGACGGTGCAGTACGTGCTCGGCTACAACCTCGACGAGTTCGCGCAGTCACTGCGCTGCATTGCGGACGGTTCCTTCGATGTAGCGGCGTTGGTGACCGGGCAGGTTGCACTTGCAGAAGTAGCGGGCGCCTTCGAGGCACTGCGTGACCCCGAACAACACGCCAAGATTCTGGTGGAGCCGTGGCGTTAGTTGTTCGGCCATCCTAGGGCGTGGCCGCCGTTGCAGGCGGCAGGGGCGCTGCCTGCGCACCAGTATCGCTGCCACGCAGCGCTGCAGCGTCCGCTGCTGGGCTGACCGCAATGTCTGAAGCGGCCAGCACCTTGGCAATATCGTCGGCGAGATTGCCGGCCACAATGGGATCGGCAATCAGCGCGGCCACGCGCTGCGCGTCTGCGTTCCGTTGCGCGCGAATCATGTTTCCAGCGATGACGCTGAACACCAGGTTGCGCGTGTCCGGCGCTTCCACGGCCGCGGCAAGTCGTTCGGCTTCCGTGAAGTCGCTGGTTGCAGTGGATGCGTCGCCGTTCACGGTTGCCACGCGCGCGAGTTCGCTCAGGATCATGGCGTGGTCAATGGCAGCGTCTACGTGCGCAAGTTCTGTATGGGCCATGCGCAGCGTGGCCGGCGCCATGTCACGAAACAGCGCAATGACACTCTGCTTCTGTGCCGCGCTGAGGTGGCCAAGTGCGCGTGCGCGGTACTCCGGCACGGTGATCGCGTCGGCCACTTCGGTAGCCGCGCCCAGACGATTGCGATCGATGAACGCCGTGACCAGCTGCAGTTCCGCATCCGCGCGCAGACTCGCGTTGTCCAGTGTCGCTGTCACCTGCAATGCAGCCTGCGCATTGCCGGAATCGGCGTGGAATTCGGCAATGCGTTGCAGTACATCGATGCGCTTCTCCGGATCTGCAACGCGGGTGGCGCTCAGCGTCGCGTCTTCAATCAGCACCGCTGCAGCACCTTGATTGCCTGCATCGGCATAAGCGCGCGCCAGCCGAACAAGTGTGAAAAGGCGCGTCGCCCGATCGCCAATCTCACCAATGCCGGCATTTGCCTCCAGGAAGCTGCGTTTGGCTTCGTCCTGCCGTCCGAGCCGGGCAAGTAGATGACCGATCTCTCCTTGCGCCTCAACTTTGGCCGCGGGGCTGCCCGGTTGTGCGGACCATTGTCGAAGCCGTTCCAACTGCGTTGTCGCGCCTTCGGTCAAGCCCGCGTCCAACTGGCGCCGTGCGACATGCGCAAGATCGCCGATGCGTGTATTGGTGTCCTCTGGCAGGGCATCCGCAGTGTTGGCGAGCGCGTCGAACGTGGGCGCCACGCTGTTCGCATCGCCGCTGCTGCGCGCGCGTTGCAATGCGGCCGCGCTGCCGCGCCGGATGGCCTGCGACGGGTCGGCAGATTGGCCGAGCAGTTGAGTGGCCTTTTCTACTTGCCCGACGGCAAACAAGGCATCGGTGCGGGTCGCGAGCTGCTGTGCGTACAACGCATCGATCTTCAGCGCATCGAGGTTGCCGTTCGGTGTACTGCGCGTACCGCTCAGGTTGTTCAGGTCGCCGGGCCGCGCCACATCGTTCGATGGCCTGGCCTCGATCTCAGCCACAATGCGATGCGCGTTCTGTGCGGGATCGAGCGCGTCGGCTGCCGCCTCGGTTGATCGGTTGATGTTGGAATCCGCAGCGATGTTCTTGTCGTCGTCGCCGAAAAGCGCGAGCAATCGTGCCGCGCCAATGCCGACACCGATGCCGATCACCAGCACTGCCACGGCAGTGCCGATCAACGCGCGTCGGTTGGCCATGGCCTTCGGCAGGCCGAGTTCCTTGCGCAGTTCTTCTTCCATGCGCAGCCGCCGTTCGAACGCTTCCCGCTGCTGGCGCTCTTTCAGATCGCGGATGGCATCGTGATCCTGCTGCGCCAGCAGGCTGCGCCGCATGCGCTCGCGCTCTTCACTTTCCAGTTGCGCCCGGTCGGACTTGGCAAACACCAGCCCACAGCCGCGACAGATGGTGGGCGGTTGTTCGTCGCGTTGATACACGTGTTCGTGGTTGCAGCGTGGGCATGCGAACTCGCGCTCGAGCGACATGGGCGCAAGGCTCAGCGTGCGGCCACTCAGCGCCGACGGCCGCAGGTTGCATTGCACCCCGAGCGCACGCAGATCGTTGAAGCCCTGCTGGGCGAGGTCCTCGGGCATGCCGGCCGTGACCACCCGGCTGCCCATGCCCAGCGCGTCTTCAACGTCTTCGTCGGCCACCTTCAGCAGCTTGGCGACCTTGGCGCGCGCCTCGAGAAAATGCGCGTTGCCCGTGTCGATCCCGTAGATCACCAGGTCGAATAGCGGTGCTTTTTGGTCCGGGCCTTTTTGTTGTTCCGGCATATGGGTGCAGTCCTGTGATCCGTGGCGAGTTCTGTGAAAGCCCAGCGGGCTGCTGGTCGGGTGTTGTCTTATGTACTCCCTGATCAAGCCGCTCCTGCGGCTCGATCAGGTCGGACTGCTACACGCTCCTCGGCCAATCCACGGACAAAGAGGCCCTGCGTTTCACGCATGAAAAATGGTGGCGCATCCGGCCAATCCGAAAGGGGCGCCACACGGGAAGCTATGCTTGATCAGAGCTTTCCCAACGCGCCCGGCTTGGTGCGAGCGCCATTGCCGGGCACCATAGGCCAATCCATCGGCTTTTGGCTTGATGTCGCAGTACATGTCGCAGAAGGGATACAACGCAAACGGCGCCGGCAGCAAGTCCAAGCGCACCGGGTCGACGCTGGTCTACACGACTGATGGGGGTGAACGTTGTCGCCAGTGTCTGCGTGTGCGCAGGGAGTGCGTGTGCGGTAGGGCCACCCCTGCACCTGCCACCGGAACGCGCGTCACGGACGGCATCGTTCGTCTTGCACGTGAGACCAAGGGCCGCAAGGGCGGCGGTGTAACGCTCGTCACCGGGTTGCCGCTGACCGCGGCAGAGTTGGACGCGCTGGCAAGCCGCTTGAAAAAGCTGTGTGGTGTAGGTGGTACGGTGCGCGACGGCGTCATCGAAATTCAAGGTGAGCAGCGTGCACGCCTGCAGCCTGAGCTTGCGAAGCTGGGTTACAAGGTGAAGATCGCGGGCGGCTGAAGGGCTGCTTCACCTGTGTTTGCTGCACGCGCAGAAAACCTATCTGACTTGCGGAGGTCTGTGTTGCCTGCATCTGTCGACTTGAATGTAGCGCCGTTGCTGGCAGCAATTGCCGCGCAGGCGGACGCCGCAGACAGTACGCGCTCCGTGTCGCCCGACGTGCTGCGGGCGATCAAGGGCAACGCCGTCATGCGTATGTCTGCGAGCCGGGAGATCGGCGGCCTGGAGAGCAGTGTCGTGGCCATCGGCCACGAGCTGGCGGCGGTTGCGGCAGCGTGTGGTTCAACGGCGTGGTGTCTCTGGAACCACCTCTGTGTGTTTCATTTTTTCTGCGGGTTGCTGGGCCGTGCGCAGGCCGACGTGCTGCACAACATCACAGAGGCGCAGGCCTGGGTGTGCCTGCCGGCGGGCGCGGGCACCAGTATTGTCGGGCGTGCCGACGGTGATTCAGTGACGTTGACCGGGCAGGCAGCGTTTGGCTCCGGCGCCCGCTATGCAGATTACGCAGGCGTGAGCTTTGTGTTCGAAGGCGAGCGCACGCCGCGCTTTGCGCTGGTTCGCACGAATCAGCCTGGCGTGCGTATTGACCCTACGTGGAAGGCCATGAGCTTGCGCGCCTCGGCCACGGACCATGTGCATTACGACGCCGTGAGAGTGGCCGCGGCAAGAATTGTTCCCTTTCAGCCACGCTACCGTGAGCTGTTTCGGCAACCCGATCATGCGCTGGTGAACGAGCGCTACCGCGAAGACTGGGTGGCGCTGTCGGATCTGTGGTTGGGCTGCATGGCAGTAGGCGTTGCCGAGGCCGCACTGCGCGACGTGTGCGATGGCATTCAGGGCCGGCGTGCAATCATGGGTACGAAGATGGTGGAGCGCCCGACCATTCATGTGAATCTCGGCCAGGCGGGCGCCTTCATTGGCGCGGCGCGCGCCAGCGTGTTCGATGCATGTGCACAGACGGATGTCCGCATCGCAGCAGGCAGCGTGCCGACCGAGACCGACTACCTGCAGCAGCTGGCCGCCAGCATGATGGCGTTGAAGCTGTGCGACGATGCCATGCGTCTGCTGTTGCGTGTGCTTGGCGGCAACGGGCTGCGCGAAGGTCACTCGTTCGAGCGCCGCTATCGCGACTTTCAGGCGATGCCGCTGCACATCAACGCGCATCCCGACCGGGTGAGCGAACAGGTCGGACGGCATCTGCTGGGCCTGCCTGCCGAGAACCCGTTTTGATGATCCGTCAGACAGACAGAACGCCGGAGTAACACGCCATGTTCATTGCCATGAATCGTTTCCGCATCGCCAAGGACCACACACAGGACTTCGAGCAGGTGTGGCGCGAGCGCGATTCGTTTCTGAATCAGGTGCCGGGCTTCCAGTCGTTCAATTTGTTGAAGGGGCCGGAGCGCGAGGACCACGTGCTGTACGCCTCGCACACGACGTGGGAATCGCGCGCGGCGTTTGAAGCCTGGACGCAGTCCGAGCACTTCCGCCGGGCGCATGCCCAGGCCAACCCGCGCAAGGGCACGTACCTGGGGCATCCGGAATTCGAAGGTTTCGAGGCGGTGCTCTGAGCAGCCACTGAACAAGCCGCAGCAGCGGCTTGTTCAGGTCGGAGCGCTGCGCGTCCTCAGTGCTGCGCCAGCTCCACGCGATCGTAAATTGCCGTGACCTGGTCGAAGTTCAGGATCAGCGTATGGGCAATATGCCGGTCCTGATCGTGCAGGTGGTACTTGAAGCGTTTCTGCTTGGTGCCCTGCAGGTGCGCGTCGAAGTCTTTCGATAGTTCCCGCACATCGGACACGATGTCCTTGCTCCAGGTGCCGCGAAACGGCCCCAGCACGGCGCCGCCGCGCAGGCAGATGGTGATCTCGTGATTACCCAACCCTTCGTCTTTCATGATGGATACCTCGTTTCGATCGGTGTGCCGATAGTGGACCCATCCGCACGCGAATGTGCAGCGCCTGGTGCAGCAGGCCTTTGTCGCACGCGTCGGCGCATGAACGTGACGCTGTGCATGCACACATGCGTGCGCCAGGGCTTGTTGGACCGCGCGCGGCGCCTGTCGTCGCCGAAGCGAGACGGCGGCAGAAAGCTGCAGCTGACGCTCGCCGACGGTGCAGGCGCAGCTGTGCCAACCAGCGCGTTTCTGCTGGAGGACGCGTTGACCCCGCTGGCCGAAATTGAGCCGATGCCCGCGCAGCCTATCGAGCTGCGCTTCGACGGCGGCGCGTGCATGGATGTCCTGGCATGTCGAAGAAGGGCGCTGATCGCAGCGTTTGCCTGATCTGCGGTTCGTCACGCTGAAGGGCGGTGAGTATCTGTTTGCGCCTGCGATCAGTGGTTTGAAGGCCATCTGATTCCCGCTCGGCGTCGCGCTGCAGGAACGGATGGAATGCGCCAACGCACTCCATCCGTTCGATGGCGTGCTGGCACAGGTCAGATACGCACCGTCGCCCATCGCCTGCGTCGCCAGATGGCCACATATACGGCCGACTGCAGCGCTCTGAAGCCGAACTGATGCATGCACCACACACCCATGAGACCAAAGCCCCACACGGGCCCAAGCAGATAGGCGCCGGGCAACAGCCATAGCCATTGCGTGATCATGTTCACCCAGGTGACCCGTTTCACATCGCCCGCGCCGTTCAGCATTGCGGCCAGCATGTAGCCGATGCCGTTGATGGCAATCATGCCGCCGAGGATGCGCATGGGTGTGCGCGCCACATCCACCGCGGCGCTGTCCTGCAGATAGATGCTCAGCACAAGATCCGGCAGCAGCAGGAACGGCAGGCCCAGCAACACCAGCAGCACGGCGCCGACCTGCAGTACGTCGCGCGCCCAGCGCGCTGCGGCGTCGATGTCGCGCCTTCCCAGCGACTCCCCCACCAACGTGGCGCCTGCGGTGCCCAGTGCGAAGGCCGGCAGCCCGACAAAACCGACCAGGTTGATCAGCACTGCGTAGGCGGCCATCTCTACCGTGCCGATCGTGCCGACGATGCGGTACATCATGGTCAGCGCAAGCGTGTCGAACAGTTGCTGAAAGCCAACGGGAATTGCAAGGCGCAGCACGGCTGCGTAGTCCTCTCGTGACGGCCATACCCGCAGAAATCCGAGTGGCCGTGCATGCCGCCAGGCCAGCCCGCAGTAGATGGCGCAGCCGATTGCCGACGCGCAGAACGTGGCCAGGCCTGCGCCTTCGGTGCCCAGCGCAGGCAGACCGAAGTTGCCGAAGATCAATCCGTAGCCAAGCAACACGTTGGCGATGTGCATGCACACCAGTGCCGCAACGTAGAGATGCGAACGGCTGATGCCGTTCCAGAAACCGTTGAACGCGTACACCACGCCCATGAACAGCGATTGCGCGATCAGCCAGCGCAGGTAGGGCACACCGAAGCTCTGCACCTGCGCATCGTTGTTGAGCAACGCAAACAGCGTCGGCGTGGCCCACCACAACAGCATTGCGCTGGTGGGTGCGCTGATCAGCAGCAACAGCAATGCCGCATTCAGGCTGGCGCCGGCGCGCTCGGGCTGGCCTTCGCCGACACGGCGCGACACCAGTGCCTGCACGGCCACGGTAAAGCCCATGAAGAAGCCCAGGTAGACCCAGGCCGCCATGCTGCCTAGCCCAACCGCGGCCAGCTGGGCGTAGCCGAGCCAGCCGACCATGGCGGTATCGACCAGCGTCAGCAGTGCGCCAGACGCCATCCCACCGAAAATCGGCAGGCCAAGCCCGAGAATTCGGCGATAGCGCGGCGACAGCAACGTTGGATCGGATTGGTTGGCTGGTGAGCGGGGGCGGGGCACGTTCAGGGCTGGGTTGCTGGGAATGCCGATGATCGCCGGTCCAGGGTGCAGTTTGGGGCTGTATTTACAAGTGTCGCGTCTGCCGCTCACTGGTCGTCTATCTTGATCAAGGCTCCCAACGATCGAAGGACGACATCGCCACGTGCAGTTAGTGCAGATGCCTACGACAAGCCTGGTGCCCGGCATGTTTGTGGCCGAACTGGATCGGCCATGGCTGGACACGCCCTTTGCGCTGCAGGGCTTTGTGGTGCGCAACGACGATGACATTGAGTTCGTCGCGCAGCACTGCGCCTACGTTTACATCGACCAGGATTACAAGGGCGCGCCAATCTACCTGCCGCTGGCGGCGCCGAAGCGCACGCAAGGCGTGGCCAACAACTCGACGCTGCGGATCAGAGACGAATTCCAGCAGACCAAGGTCACCTTCGAGAGTGCGGCCGTGGTGCTGGACCGCGCCTTCTCGGCCATGCGCAAGGGCCGGCACGCCGACATGAACTCGGTGCAGGAGGCCGTGACACCCCTGATCGACGGCGTGTTCCGCAACAAGGAAGCGGTAGCCGCGTTGGTGCGCATGAAGGAAAAGGGCGAGTACCTGTACTACCACGGCATCGCCATGGCGGTGTGGGCGGCCATCATCGGCCGTCAGCTGGGCCTGGGCCGCACGCCGCTCATGAAACTGGTGACCGGCTGTGCCATGGCCGATATCGGCATGACGCATCTGCCCGAGGCCATGCTTAAGAAGGTGGGGCCGCTGAACGCAGAGGAACTTGCGCTGATGCGCGGGCACCCCGAGATTGGCGCAGCGGCCGTGCGCAAGAACGGCCATGCAGATTTCGAGACGCTGGCCATCATCGAATTGCATCAGGAACGCTTCGATGGCAGCGGCTATCCACGAGGCTTGAAAGGCGCGCAGATTCCATTGGTGGCGCGCATTGCCGGGTTGGTCGACGCGTACGACGCCATGATCACTGAGCGCCCCTGGGCGCCTGCACGTTCGTCGTTCGAGGCCACCCAGGAACTGATCGACGTCAAGGACGTGTTGTTTCAAGGCGCGCTGATCGAACAGTTCATTCAGGCAATCGGCGTGTTTCCAACGGGCACGCTTGTAGAACTGAATACCGGCGAAGTTGGCATTGTGGTCCGCCAGAATGCATCGCGCCGGTTGAAGCCTGAGATCGTGATCGTGCTGGACGATGAGAAGGTGCAGCTCGACAAACTGCTGCTGTTGGATCTTGGCGCCGAAGGTCTCGCAGGTGAGCCAGGCGGCGGTCGCTGGATTGCCCGTGAACTGAAGCGCGGCGCGTATGGTCTGGTCAGCGAGGACTACTTCGTCTGACGCCCATGCCCAACACCGGACCACCATTGGGTAGCAGCCCGCAGCAGGACTTTTCGCGCACCGCTTCGGGATTTGTTGCGAACCCCGGGGAAGATCGACCCAACAGTACCTTTGCGTTGGTGGAGCTGGCTGATCAGACCGAGCTGCGCGAGTTCATCGGGCCCATTGCGTTCAAGTTGCTGAGCGAGGCGTTCATCAAGCGGCTTGAAGGCTGGCCGCGCGAAATCGACAGGTCGAAATCGCTCGGCAACAACCGCTACTGCGTTGTATTCAGAAACATGGACACCGCGGCGCAGTGTGACTTGGCTGCGGCGAAGCTGGCGCGCCTCCTGGCGGAACCAATCGTCGTGGTCGGTGATGTTGTTGTGCCTAGAGTGCATATCGGCTTTGTATTGCCGGCCTCAAAAGCCTACGACATGACGTCTGCCATACACATGGCAGAAGTTGCGATCGGCCAGGCAAGAAAACGCGGTGAGCTGTTTCGCATCTACTCCAAGCAGGCCGCAAAAGACGGGCCGAACGAGCAGCGCTTGATCGACGAACTGGAAACGGCCGTCGAGCGTGGCGAGTTCGAACTGTTCTATCAGCCCAAGATGCACGCGGGCTTCCGCACAATTGTTGGTGCGGAAGCGCTGATCCGTTGGCATCGCCCTGACAAGGGCCTGGTGCCGCCCGCAGGCTTCATCGAGATCGCGGAGCGCAATCCGGTCATTCGGCCCATGACATGGTTCGTACTCAAGTCGGCGATCGGGCAATGCGCGCAGTGGCCGGACCCGATGTCCATTGCGGTGAACATCCCGCCTACGCTGCTGCTGGATGATGAGATCGTCAGCGTCATCGACGACGCGCTGGCCATTCATGGTCTTGATCCGAAGCGGCTGACGCTCGAAGTGACCGAAGGCGTGATGATGCGCGACACGGAAACGGTGTTCGCGCGTCTGCGGCAGTTTCGTGCGGCGGGCATGCGGGTGGCAATCGACGACTTCGGCACCGGCTATTCGTCGCTAGCGTACTTCCGCGATCTGCCGGCCGACGAGCTGAAGATAGACAAGTGTTTTGTGATGAATATGGCGTCTTCACCGCGCGACGCCGCCATCGTGCACGCGGTCGTGACGTTGGCGCACACGCTCGGCTTCCGTGTGGTCGCCGAAGGCGTCGAGACCGAAGCGGCGGCAGTGATGCTGCACAAGAGCGGCTGCGACGTACTGCAGGGCTACTGGATCAGCAGGCCCATTCCCATCGAGGCTTTTGCCATGGAGTTCGTGCCGAGGCACTGAGGCGCCGCGGCACGGTCGTGCCGGCACGGGGCTGCCGTTCGCGCTGTGGTTCTCCCTTGGTGTTTGCGCTTGGTTTGCGGGCCGCGCCGCGCCATGATCGGGCCATCGCTCCGCACTGGCCCAAGCGTTCCGCACTGGCCCATGCGTTCCGCAAAACGGCCGGTTGTGGCGACTGGCACTCAGGACCCTGCGCATGACCACTGCAAACGCGTTTGAACTCCGTGGCATCAATCATCTGGCACTGACCTGTGCCGACATGACCCGGACCATTCACTTCTATCGCGATGTGCTGGGCATGCCGTTGGTCAAGACCATCGACTTCCCTGGTGGTCGCGGCATGCACTACTTCTTCGATTGCGGCAACGGCGATTGCGTGGCGTTCTTCGAGTTCCCCGGCGGGCCCGCGCGCGTTGATGCGAAGACCCACGGCAAGATGGCGGCAACGCCGGGCATGATGCATCACGTGGCGTTCACCGTATCGAACGAGGTGATCGATGCCTATCGACAACGTCTTGCTGATGCGGGCATTGAAGTCACGGAAGTCGTGAACCACGATGATTCGCCCAGCGGTGCAAGCGCCGAGGTAAACGCAACCACCTTCGTCCGCTCGATCTACTTTCGCGATCCCGATGGCATGCAGCTGGAGTTCGCGGCCTGGAGCAGAACGCTGAACGAAGACGACGTTCGCGCAGACTTGCGCGGCTGACACCGCGGCTGACGAACCAGCCGCGGCTGACGAACCAGCCGCGCCTGTCGAAATAGCCACACCTGTCCAAACAACTGAAAAGGATGCACTGCCCATGAAATTCGGCATCTTCTACGAACTGCAGCTGCCCAAGCCGTGGCTGCGCGACAGTGAGTTCAATCTGTTCAACAACGCACTCGAGCAGATCGAGCTGGCCGACAAGCTGGGCCTCGACTACGCGTGGGAAGTCGAGCACCACTTTCTCGAGGAGTATTCGCATTCGTCGGCGCCGGAAGTGTTTCTTGCCGCCGCGAGTCAACGCACGAAGAACATCCGCCTTGGCCACGGCATTGTGCAGCTGACCACCAACCATCCGGCGCGCGTTGCTGAACGTGTGTCCACGCTGGATCTGGTCAGCAACGGTCGCGTGGAGCTTGGTCTTGGCGAAGGCTCGAGCGTGACCGAGCTGCATCCCTTCGAGCGCAAGTTCCGCGAGAAGCGTGCGGTGTGGGAAGACGCCGTGCGCGCCACATTGCCCATGTTCTGGGAAGAAGGTTGGGAGTATCACGGCGAGTACTTCGACTTCCCGCTGCGCAATGTCATTCCGAAGCCGCGCCAGCAGCCGCATCCACCGTTGTGGGTTGCCTGCTCGCAGATGGAGACCATTCGCATGGCTGGCCAGCGCGGCATGGGTGCGCTGGGCTTTTCCTTCGTCAATGCCGAATCGGCGCGTGCGTGGTGCCACGCCTACTACAACGAGTTCGTGCACCGACAGGAGAAGCTGTGCAACTACCAGACCAACGCCAACATTGCGGTTGTGGCGCCATTCATGTGCTGCGAAACCGATGAGGAAGCGCAACAGAAAATGGACGGCTGGTCGTTCTTTCAGTTCGCCTTGCTGCTGTACAACAAGGAAGGCCCGTTCAAGCCGGGCACCGTGAACCTGTGGGAGCGCTACGAAGACTGGAAGAAGAATGGCGATGGGCGAAAGATCCAGCCGAACTCGGGCCTGGTAGGTTCACCGGCCACCATTCGCGAACGCCTGCATCAGTTTCAGGCGGTGCATATCGATCAGGTCATTCTGCTCAATCAGGCCGGCAAGAATCGCCATGAAGACATCTGCGCCAGCCTGGAACTGTTTGCGAAGGAAGTGATGCCGGAGTTTCACGCCAAGGAAGCAGAACACCAGCAATGGAAACGCGCTGTGCTGAACAAAGAGATCCTGCTCGAGGAGATCGACACGCAGCAGCACGCGGTGGTGTCGTTGCAGGCGCCCCTGCAGAAGGAGACAGGCAAGAAGGAGACAGGGAAGCAGGAGACGGTTAAACAATCGAGCGCCTGATGTGCGCTCGCCTGACGTGTTGTTCCTGTCTCTACTCCACTCAATAGCGTTCGAGGTTATCCATGGCTACGCCGATCGGCCTGTTTCCATTCGTCACTGATTACTCCATGCCGGTTCATGAACTGGCGATGGCCGCAGAAGCGCGCGGGTTCGAGTCGATCTGGGTACCTGAACACACGCACATTCCTGCGAGCCGTCGCACGCCCTACCCGGGCGGCGGCGAACTGCCGAAGGAGTACTCGCACACGCTGGATCCGTTCGTCGCACTGGCAGCTGCAGCCACGGTGACGAAGACCATCAAGCTGGGCACCGGTATCTGTCTGCTTGTCGAGCGCGATACGATCACCACTGCGAAGACCGTGGCCACGCTGGATCAGATCAGCAACGGGCGGGTGCTGCTGGGCCTGGGCGCCGGTTGGAACCGTGAGGAGATGGAGAACCACGGCACCGCCTGGACCAGCCGCTTCCGCAAACTTGAGGAGCAGATGCAGGCACTGCGCGCCATCTGGGCCGCCGAGGTATCGAGCTTTCACGGTCAGTTCGTGAACTTCGATGCGATCTGGTCGTGGCCGAAGCCCACGCAGCGCTTGTTGCCCATTGAAGGCGGCAGCGCTGCTGCTGCAGCGGTTGCTGGCGTGCCGCTGATTCTGGGTGGTGACACCGATCGCACGCTGCAGCGCATCGCGCAGTTCGCCGATGGCTGGCTGCCGATTGCACGCGACCCGGCCAAGGTGCTGGACGATCTGGCCAAGCTCGCGCGCTATGCCGAGGCTGCGGGCCGTTCCATGGCCAACATTTCGGTGTCGGTGTTCGCGCCGCCACCGAAATCAGTCGAGCAATTCCTGGATACCGAAGTGGATCGTGTTGTGCTGCAGATTCCGCCCGCGAACACGGATGACACATTGCGCAGGCTTGATCGCTACGCGGCGTTCATTCGCTAGCGTGGCGGCGAGTGGTGGCAGGGTGGGCGGGCTGTTTCTTCGCTTGCCACGTTCTGTTGCTGCTGCTTTCTGTGGTTGCTGAAGGGGTCCAAACACCCGGATGATGTAGCGCGCTTCCGGTGTGACCACTTCCGGTGTGACCAATAGGAGAACTCGGCATGGCCGACAAAGCCGCTGGCGATCTGGGTGAGAGCTTCCGCGAGCTGGTGACAACCTGGGAGCGCGAGTTCAACGCGTTCGCCAACCAGGTCATGGGCACTGAGACGTTCAGTCGGACCATGAATCAGGCGCAGAAATCGCAGCTCGGTCTGCAACAGATGTTCTCTGACCACATGGGCCGGCAACTGATGGCGCTGAATCTGCCGACGCGCAGCGACGTCGTGAACATGGCCGAAACGTTGCAGGACGTGGTACGGCGCCTGGAACGCATCGAGGCGCGCCTCGAACAGAACCAGATGGGCCAGCAGGGCGCAGAGTCAGGCGCGCGGCCGTCACCACCGCGCACGCGTCGGCCACCGGATGCGTATCTGCAGGAAGAGAAGGCGAGTTGAGTCATGGCTGCTGGCATGAAGCCTGCTCAACACAGCCTGGAACAGGGCAGCCGCATGTGCCGACAGATCAGTGTCGGTGTGCGCACTGCCTTCGCGGGAACTGACTGCCAGAGCAAAATTTGACTGAAGGAGACGTCATGAGCGACCCAGCAAAGACAGCGGATACAGCCCCGGATGTAGCCACCGGCGAACGCATTCGCGGGATGGTGGACCGGGCGATCCAGCGCGGCGTGAAGGGCCTGCAATACGCCACGTCCGGGCCGGCACGCGTAGGTTTGACGCCGAAAGACGTGGTCTACAGCCGCGGCACGTTGCGCCTGTATCACTACCGCGCGCAGTCCGAGGAGCTGTATCGCGTGCCGGTGCTGCTGGTCATGGCGACCACCAACAAAGCATTCGTGTTCGACCTGCTGCCGGGCCAGAGCATGGTCGAGTTTCTGCTGCAGCGCGGGTTCGATGTGTTCGTCATCGATTGGGAGCCGCCCACCGCAGACGAGCGCGGTCTGACGTTCGAGGACTACACGCAGGATTTCATCCCTGCCTGCATCAATAAGGTGCAACAGATCAGTGGGGAGCCCGATGTTTCGGTGATTGGCTACTGCATGGGCGGCGTGCTCGCACTGATGTATGCGGCCACGCACGTGGGTGGCCCGATGAAAAATCTGGTGTGCCTGACCACGCCGGTGGACTGGCACAAGATGGGCCTCACGCAGGTCTGGAACGACCCGCGCTATTTCGATGTGGATCACCTGGTCAACACGCTGGGCGTGGTGCCGTCGGAGCTGGTTACGCAGATGTTTGAAATGCAGCGCCCGGCGCAACGCCTTGCCGGCCAGCTGCGTGCCTGGGAACAGCTGTGGAATGACGAGTTCACACGCTCCTACCGCGCGTTCGAGCGCTGGGGCGACGAAACGCTGCCGTTGGCGGGCGAGTATCTGCGCCAGACCACCAAAGAGCTGAGCTGGGGCAACAAGCTGTTTACCGGCGAACTGGTGATTGGCGGCAAGCCCGCGCGGCTGGCAGACATCACCGTTCCCGTGCTCAGCATCGTGGCTGAGCACGACCACCTGGCGCCGCGCGGTGCCACGGAGCCGCTGCTGCGTCTGGTGGGTTCCACCGACAAGGATGAGGTGCTGCTGAAAGGCGGGCACGTGAGTTTGATTGCCGGCCCGAATGCCGTGCGGCGCATGTGGCCGCGGCTTGAGCGCTGGCTTGCTGTCCGTTCGACATAAGGCGCGCTAAATGAAGGGTCTGCAGCCTCGTTATCCAATGACGGTGCCCAGCGACACCGGTGGCTTTGAAGTGCGCCTGATGACGGCCGAAGACGAAGCCGTGGTGCTGGCACTGGCGCAGTCGTTGCCGTCGCACGATCTGGTGTTCCTGCCGCGTGACATCCGCCAGCCCAAGGTGTTGTCGGCCTGGATCCGGCAGATCGCCAACGGCCAGATCGTCAGCCTGCTCGCGCTCAAGCATGGCGTGGTGGTCGGCTGCTCTGCGGTGGCCTGCGATCCGCATTCGTTCTCACCTCATGCGGGTGAGCTGCGCGTGATCCTGGCGCCTGCCGCGCGCGATCAGGGGATTGGTCGCATGCTCATTCAGGAGAGTTTTCTGGTCGCGTTGTCGCTGCAACTGGAAAAGCTCACGGCGCGCATGACGGGCGATCAGCAGGCAGCGGTGGTCCTGTTTGAAGACATGGGCTTCCGCGCCGAAGCATTGCTGCGTGATCACGTGCGTGACGACGATGGCAAGTCCTACGACATCGTGGTCGTCAGCATGAATGTGCTGGCCAATCAGGCGAAGCGCGAGTTGTACGGGATGGATGCTGCGGCTGAGGGTTGAACCCGCAGCCGGTCCGGCCCAACTCGATCGTTGATTGCTGCCGGCTCGACCAGCGAGCGGCCTGCGATAGCCCCACGATGTTGCAGCTGTGCGAGCACATTGGCACTGCCGAAGGTGAGCAGCGACGATGAACTCCGGCGACATGCAGCCGTGCCCGAGCATGCCTACTGCGCGTGGCCGGCCTGCACCGACTCCGCGTCGCCAAATCACGCCAACTCGTCACACAGCTGCGCTGGACGCCGCGCGCTGACGTCAGCTGCGGCATGGCAATGGCCCGTCGCAGAATCGGGCGCCGAACCTAGCGTCGGTAGATGGTGCCGTCAGCGCTGCGTTGGGCAGCGCCCTTCGCGCGCGCAGGATCCCGGACACCCTTCGACCGCAGCGGCACGTTGACGGATCGACGGTGTTCGGCATTGACCAATGGCTGCGTCTAAACATAAAAGCATCTGCCCGCTTACAAATTGCCCCCGCAGTCCGCAGGAGGTCGCGATGATCACGCTCAGAGGAGTCAGCAAGACCTACTCCAGCCTGGCCGGCGACTTCGTGGCGCTTCGCGACATCGACCTGGACGTCGACGCCGGACAACTGGTCGCGTTGGTCGGAAAGTCCGGCAGCGGCAAGTCGACGCTCCTGAACCTGATTGGCGGTATCGACCGTCCGACTGCAGGCGAGGTGCAGGTCAGTGGCCGTCGCCTCGGTCAGTTGAGTGAGCCTGAACTGGCTCGCTGGCGCGGCGCATCGGTGGGGTTCGTGTTCCAGTTCTTCCAGCTCCTGCCAACGCTCACCGTCGCGGAGAACGTTCGCCTGCCGATGGACTTCGCGCATGCGCGGCCCGTCGCGGAGCGTCGCGAGCGCACGAGCATGCTGCTCGAAGGCGTCGGCATGGCGCAGCACGCGCACAAACTCCCATCCATGCTGTCGGGCGGCGAGCAGCAACGCGTTGCGATCGCCCGTGCCCTTGCGAACGATCCGGCCGTGCTGCTTGCGGATGAACCCACAGGCAACCTCGACACCATCACGGCGGGCGTCGTTGTCGATCTGCTGGCGGCATTGGCCGCCGACGGCAAGACGGTGCTGGTGGTCACACACGATCGAGAGCTGTTCGCGCGCGCCGGCCGCTTCATCGAGCTCGCCGACGGCCGCATCGTGGGCGACGCGCTCGGCAAGCGCGCCATGCACGCTGCGCACGCATGAGATGCTCTGTCGGGCACTGTGGTGGTCGAGACTTCAATCTTGACCAATGCAGGTGTGTTCGTTGCCGATGTAGCCTGGGGGTCGGCTGAATTCATGCGCGCGCATGGCTTCGAGACACCGTACGCAGCAGCACCGGAAATCTGCGTAGAGATCGCATCGCCAGCCAACTCGACGCGTGAACTGCAGGAAAAAACGACCGCCTACCTGGCTGCCGGCGCCGTAGAGGCGTGGGTTGTTTATCCGGCGTCGATGCGCATCGAGGTATTTACGACCGCCGGCCGTCAAGCCACCACGACGTTTGCCGTTGACCTCACCGGCGTCTTTACGATTTAGCCGCATCGGGATTGGCAACCGGTCGTTAGGTCAACCACTTCCAACCCAAGGCTTTCACGGTCACGACCTCGTGCTTCGGATGGAACACCACATCGCTGGTGGAACGTTCACCGAACACCAGATACGTCACCTGCACGTCGTTGCGATTTTTGATGTGGTGCGGCACGTCTGTGCCTGCCGGAAACCACACATGATCACCAGCATGCTCGAGCTGCTGGGTGCACGCACCAGCGTGACGGGCAGCGGCGAAGAGGTGCTCGAACTGCTCGCTCGCATGCGACCGTCCGCTGACGGCGTGGATAGCATTCACATGGTGCGGATGGATTGCGACCTGCCTGGCATGAGTGGTTATGCCGCAATCGACCGAGGCCGCGCGGGCCATGCTGGCTTCCCTGGGTCAGCTGCAGATTGTGGTGCGTACCGCCAACGACACCGAGCAGGGGCATCTGCGCTGCATAGCGCCGCGATGAACGATGTACAGATGAAGCCGCTCGATCAGCAGCACGGGGCCACGCTGCCGCAGTGCGAACTGATCGACGAGCTGACACCTGCGCGCTGGACAGCCATGCAGCGCAGGGGCGGCGCGGACATTCTCACGCACCTCACCACGTTGTATGCGGAACATTCGCTGGAGCTGGTCAACGCCATGCGCACCGCGAGCGCCGCCGGTGATGTGGTGGCGTTGACCCAGGCGGCGCATTCCCTGAAGTCCAGCAGTGCCAATCTGGGTGCACAGTCTCTGGCGGACCTGTGCGCCTTGCTGGAAACGGTTACGCGCGCGGGCAACGTGGTCGACCACGTTCAGACTGTGCAGCAGCTGATTGCGTTGCACGCTGAGGTGCTGGCAAGGCTCAAGCGCGAGACGCGGCCTGTCGTGAGTGCGGTCAGCCGCTGATGCCTGACACGCGCCAGCTGCTGCGCGTCGCGCGCACTTGGGCGCTGGGCTGAATGCCTGACCGGGTGGCACACTGCCGCTTCTACACGGCAATCCCGCACCGCCAGATGAGGCAGCCACTCGATGATTCAGCGCGACGTGATTCTGATGACAGAGCAGTTCCCGTCCGCGGAGCTGGTGCCGTTCGTGAAGCGGCTGGAGTCGCTCGACTACGGCAGTGTGTGGTTGCCGGAACTGTTCGGTCGCGAGCCCATTGCCACGGCCGGCTATCTGCTTGGTCAAACGACACGCATTGGCATCGCGACGGGTATCGCCAACGTCTATGTACGCGATGCCCATGCGACTGCGCAGGCCCGACACACCTTGGCGGAGTTGTCTGCCGGGCGATTCATATTGGGTCTGGGCGTGTCGAACGCAGGGCTCAACAAGGCGCGCGGCCATCTGTGGCAATCGCCGCTTGCCAAGATGACCGCGTATCTCGATGCCATGGCCAACGTGAAGGTCGATGCGCCCGCCGCAGCAAACGGCGCGCCTTTGTATATAGCGGCGCACGGTCCACAGTTGCAGAAGCTGGGGGCTGAGCGCACCGATGGCATCATCACGTACCTGATGCCGCCAGTGCATACGCGGGCTTCGCGTGCGCGAATTGGCGCAGCGCCTGCACTGTGCACGGTTGCGGCATTCATCGCAGAGGTCGACCCGGCCATCGCACGCGCCAAGGCGCGGGCAGCGCTGCGCATGTACATGCAGTTGGACTACTACCATCGCGAGTGGCGCAAGCTGGGGTTCGACGACCGTGACTTCGCCGACGGTGGCAGCGACAACCTGATCGATGCACTGGTGGGTTGGGGCGATGCCGAAGCGCTGCAGCGCCGCCTGGCAGACTACGAAGCTGCCGGCGCAAGCCGCGTGATCGTGATGCCGCTGGCCATCAGGACCAAAGCCGGCATTGATGCTCGGGTGCTGGAGCAGCTGTCGAGCAGCGTGTGAGGCCGCTGCGTGCACGGCGACCTGCACCGATGCGCGCGCAAGCAGCGTTGCGGCAGTTCGCACGATCCGCCGCACTGTTGCTCTGTCTGGCACTCGCGAGTGCAACCGCGTGCATTGGCGCGGCGCCTGTCGATGCAGCGCAGGCGCAGCCGCCAGCGGCAACCCGCACAGTGCAGTTGCCCGAGGGTGTCACCGACAACCCGCTGCTGAACTCGCGCTTTCTGCTGTTTGCGCCGGCGTCGTTGCGGCGCAAGACGCTGCGCTGGGTGCAGCAGAACCATCGCCTCGACATGGCAGCGGCAATGATTCACGCGATGCGCTTTCACGCGCCTGAAGAACGTGAGGCGCTTGGCAGCGTGCTGAGCGCTCTCACTGGCGAACACCATGACGGCGACTGGTTTGCGTGGATGCTGTGGCTCGAGGCGCACCCGGAGGTGCAGACATTTGCTGGCTTCGACCTGTATCTGTCAGACCTGTTTGGCAATCTGGATCCGGTGTTCAAGCAGTTCTTATTCCCGCGCATGCCGCATCGCATTCGCCTCGAGGAGATCGTCTGGGGCGGTGTGGGCAAAGACGGCATTCCTGCGTTGACGAATCCGAACTTCATCCGACCGGCGGATGCGCGCCTTGAAGACGCAGAGCTGGTGTTTGGCGTGGCGATCAATGGCGATGTGCGCGCGTATCCATTCCGCTACATGGATTGGCACGAGATGGTGAACGATGTCGTCGGTGGCGTGCCGGTGTCGTTGGCCTACTGCACGCTGTGCGGCTCCGGCATTCTGTTCGATACCCGGCGTCAGCCCGACGCGCAGAACGCCACCGCGGCGCCGTTTGTGTTCGGCTCATCGGGGTTGCTGTATCGCTCGAACAAGCTGATGTACGACGAGCAGACCCACTCGCTGTGGAATCAGTTCACGGGCGAGCCGGTCACGGGTGCGTTGACCAACGCCGGCATCGTGCTGCCCGTATTGCCAGTGACGATCACATCCTGGGGCGAGTGGCGTCGTGTGCACGCAGACACGCGCGTGCTTGCGCATGACACGGGATACACGCGCGACTATCGCCCCGGTGCGCCCTATGGCCGTTACTTCGCCAGCAGCAAACTGCTGTTTCCCGCACTGGTGCGCGGCAATGCAACGCGGCCGAAGGCGTTCGTCTTTGTATTGCGCATGACGGGCGCGGAGCACGCGTGGGCGCTCGAGCGGTTCGCGGGTGGGCAGGTGATCAACGACCGGGTGGGCGTCGTCGACATCGTGCTGGTGGGCAACGCACAGACGCGAACGGTGCGTGCCTATCGGCGTGGCGCGGCACGCTTTGCGCGCGGCGCGCGTCCTGCGCGTGGCGCGCAACCGGATGCGCTTGTCGACGACGCGGGCGTGCAGTGGGCAATCGCGGAAGATGCGCTGTCGGCGCCGGACGGCCGAACACTGCCGCGGCTGCCTGGGCATGTGGCCTACGCGTTTGCGTTCGGCAGCTACTTTCCGCGGCCTGGTCCAGGCCCGGCCAACTGAATCCAGACCAACTGGTCGCAGGCCAACTGGGCGCAGGCTAGTTGAGCGCGACGCGGAGGCGCATGATCAACTGCATCAGGCATTGCGCAGGATCGAACCATGAATACGCTGCTGGCCGATGTTGATGTGGTGCGGCGCGTGCTTGCACACATCGACAACAAGACCACCGATATGGGCAGCGAAACCTGGCGCGAGCCGGTGGCGAACTTTCAGTCGCCCGAACGCTTCACGGCCGAGCTTGCGCTGCTGCGCCGGCTGCCGATTCCGTTCTGCCCGTCGATTGCGCTGCCGGAAGCCGGTTCTTACGTCGCGCGCAACGCAGCAGGCACGCCGATTGTCGTGGTGCGCGGCGACGATGGTGTGGTGCGCGCGTTCCGCAACGCCTGCCGTCATCGCGGGATGCGTCTCGTGGAGGGCAGCGGTTGCACGCGGGCGTTGACCTGCGGCTATCACGGCTGGAGTTATCGGCTGGATGGACGGCTGCAGCACATTCCGCATGCGCAGGGATTTCCCGACGTCGATAAGGCGCTGCATGGCCTCGTGCCTGTTCGTGCAGATGAACGTTGTGGGCTGGTATTCGTGACGCAGGCAGCGCCGGCCAACGGCGTTGACATGTACGACGCTGGGCTCGATGCCTTGCCCGAACTGATTGCGCCGCAGCAGCGCATCTTTGCCACCAACGACAGCGCGGCGGACGTGAACTGGAAGTTGTTCATGGAGGCCAACCTCGAGGGCTACCACATCAAGCCCACGCATGCGGAAACCTTCTATCCCTATGGCTTCGACAATCTCACGCTGGTCGAGACCTTTGGCCGCAACAGTCGCGTGACCTTTCCATTTCGCCGCATCGAGAAGCTGCGCGGATTGCCGCCAGCGGACTGCCGCATCGCCGGCATGGTGACCTACGTGTACCACCTGTTTCCGAACGTGGTCATCGCCGTGCTGTCGAACCACACCACCGTATCGGTACTCGAACCCGTGTCGCCAACGCGAACGCTGTTTCACACCTACCGATTGACGAACAAGTTGACCGCCGAGGGCGAGGCCACGCACACAGGTGATGCGGCCAGGGCAAATCGCGACGCTGCCTTTGTGGGTGACACGGGCGGCAAGGAAGACGCCGCGGTTGTGCGCGCCATTCAGAATGGTCTGGCGAGTGGCGCCAATGAGTACTTCACGTATGGCCTGTTTGAGAAGGCCATCGTGCATTTTCATAGAACGTTGCATGACCTGATCGATCACGCCCAGGCATCGTGACGACTGCAATGAATGTCTGTTGGGCGGCGCTGTCATGACCGACGCCTGTTTCGCCCATCTCTATCTCGTGTCCGGCAACAACCAGGGTGTGCTGCCCGAGTGGCGCGGCGGCATTCATAACGGACGGGTGCCGCCGGCGTGGCGACCATTCACCACACCAGACCTGGGTGCTGCGTTGATCGCCGCTGGGTTGCGCTTCGCGAGTTTCAGCGAGTCGCTGCCGTTTCTACACGACGACGGCGAGGGCAATATCGACCCGGGTGCGGAACTGTACCGCCGCAAGTACAACCCCATGGTGAACTGGCAGAACACGACGCGGGCGCGCGTGCCGGAGAACAAGGCGCGTTTCGTGCTGCCGGTCAGCGCGAATCTTGGCTTTGCGAACAGCCTGGATGCTGTCGACGGCAAGCGCTATCGCGGTTTCGCGGTCGATGAAACAGGTGCAGCCATCGGCTACGACCAGCTGCCCACGGTTGCACTGGTCGTGCCCAATGAGCAGCACGACGCGCATTCCGCAAACAACGCGGCGTGCGATGAGTGGCTTCGTCAGCACATCCGCCCTTACGCGGACTGGGCGCGATCACACAACAGTCTGTTGATCGTGACGTACGACGAAGACGGCAGCACGAACGCGAGCCATGGCGACGCTTACAAGACAGGCATCGATCGGATTGCCACGATTTTCTACGGTCCGCCTGGACTTTGCGTAAACGCATCGCGGCGCGGAGGCCGCCGCGCAACTGCGCAATCTGCGCGCCATCGCAGACCTGTTCGGCGAAGGCTTGCGCTTCCTGCGCTGGCGCACTGACGATGCACACCCATCACGGG
>CAMAVY010000040.1 GCA_945861675.1 Klebsiella pneumoniae
GGCAAATCCATCCTGCTCGATGCGCTGGGCCTGGCGCTTGGCGACCGCGCGACCAGCGATGTGGTGCGACCAGGCGCCGCACGCGCGGAGGTCAGCGCCGAGTTCAACCTGCCGAACCTGCCCGAGGTACAAGCATGGCTGCAACGGCACGAACTGGACGAGCCCGACGAGCCCGAACGACTGCGCCTGCGGCGCACGGTGTCGCCCGACGGCCGTTCGCGCGCATACATCAACGGCCGTGCGGTGAACGTGCACGACCTTGCCGAAGTCGGCGAGTGGCTGGCGGACATTCATGGCCAGCACGCGCATCAATCGCTGCTGCGGCGGCCCATGCAGCTGGGCGTTGTCGATGCCCATGCCGACGCCACCGAGCTTGCTCGTCAGACGCGCGCCTCGTGGTCGCAATGGCAGGCCGCCGAAACGGCGCTGCGCAATCTGCAGGCACCCGGCGCAGACAGCGACGAGCTGCAGTGGCTGCAGTTTCAGATCGGCGAACTGAACACACTGGCACTGGCGCCGCAGCAATACGAAGCACTGAGTGAAGAACACCGACGTCTGGCCGGCAGCGACAGCCTGCGCACGGCGGTTGCGCAGGCCGCGGAACTGCTGCATGGCGCCGAGGTCGATGCACAAGGCCTGCTGGCGCAGGCGTTATCGCAACTGCGCGCATTGCGCCAGGGCGAACCGCAGATCGATGCAGCCATCAACGGACTGCAGCAGACCAGCACAGACCTGGAAGACATTGCGCGCGATCTGCACCGCTACCAGCAGCAGCTGCGGCCGGATCCTGAGCGGCTGGCAGAGATCGACGATCAACTGGCACGCATACATGCGGCTGCGCGCAAGCACCGTGTTGCGCCCAACGAACTCATGGAGGTGCAGGAAAAGCTGCAGAGCAGGCTGGCTGCGCGCATGGATGCAGAAGCGCTGCGGCCACGCCTGCAGGCAGAAGCCGAGCAGACCCACGCTGCGTTTCTGACGCAAGCACAGCAGTTGATGAAGCTGCGCCATGCTGCAAGCAAAGGTTTCAGCGCCGCGGTGCGCAACGAGATACGACGGCTCGGCATGCCGCGTGCAGAGTTCGAACTGCGCTGGTTCGCAGACGAAGGCAGCCATGGTCTGGAGAACGTGGAGTTTCTCGTGAGCACGAATCCGGAACTGCCGGTCGCGCCGTTGCAACGCGTCGCGTCAGGCGGCGAGCTGTCGCGCATCAGCCTGGCCATTCAGACCATTGCTGCAGCGCGCTCGCGCATTCCAACGCTGGTACTGGACGAGGCCGATGCCGGCATTGGCGGCGCAGTCGCTGAGATTGTCGGGCAGACCTTGCGCCGGCTTGGCGCGCACACTCAGATTCTGTGCGTAACGCACGTGCCGCAAGTGGCCGCGCAAGGCACGCACCATCTGCAGGTACGTAAAGACGACGCCGGCACACACATCGACACGCTGGATACCGAGGCACGCGTAAGCGAGCTGGCACGCATGATCGGTGGCACGCGCATCACCAGTAAAACACTGGCGCGCGCAGAGGAGATGATCCGGCTGGCAAGCGAGGCGGATGCCGAGCCGGCGGCGTGAGCGAACGCTGAGCCGGCGGCGGGCGGCCTCGCTGAGCTCAACTCAACATGCGCTTCGAGACCGTCTGGTTCATGCCGGAGGTACAGCTTTCGCAGACGCCATACAGCGTCAGCCGGTGATCGGTGATGGCATAGCCAAGGCTGGCCGCGATCTGCCGCTGCCGCTCCTCGATGAGGTCGTCAACGAACTCCGCAATGGCCCCGCAGCGCAGGCAGACGATGTGATCGTGATGCCGGCTGGAGGCGAGTTCGAACACCGCATGGCCGCCCTCGAAGTTATGGCGGATCACCAGCTCTGCGGTTTCGAACTGCGTCAGCACGCGGTACACCGTGGCCAGGCCAACGTCTTCGCCCGCTTCAAGCAGGGCCTTGTACACGTCCTCGGCGCTTACGTGTGCGTCGGGCCGTGCCTCGAGCATCTGCAGGATCTTTACCCGCGGCACAGTCACCTTCAGCCCGGCCTTGCGCAGATCCCGATCCTCTTTGGCCATGCAGAACTCCGGTGCGCGCGCCGCAGCGCGGGGCAGTGAAGAGAAAGACGAACAACAACAGGCACGAAGCAGAAGATGGAACGAACAGGTGAACCTGCGCCCTGCGCGTTCATCCTACGCAGCGGGCAAAGATCCCGCCGCTTGCTCCCTTGCCGGCGGTGCATTCGTTATGATCGCGCCCCCTTGTGATGGGCGCGCTTGTGCCACAGACCACCCTGCCGATACCGATGCCGCATTCAACGCCAAACTGCCCACAGTCCACCAGAAGCACCGTGCGACTACCTGCTGCAGCCGCGGCTGTTCTGTTGCTTGGCATGTTCGCAGGCTGTGCGTCAGAGCCTGAACAGCCCCAACCCAATGGACAGCCGACTCAAGCCAATGGCCAGGCCTCGCCCAACGCCCCCACTACCAAGGAAGCAGGCACCAACGAAGCAGCTACCAAGGAAGAGGATGACTCCTGGTGGCCATCATTTCTGCGACTGGGCGCCCCGGAAGTGCACAGGATCGTTATCCAGCAAGGCAATGTCATTACGCAGCAGATGGTCGACCGGCTGAAGCCGGGCATGACCAAGGCCCAGGCGCTGTACGTAATGGGCCGCCCGGTGCTGGAAGACCTGTTCGACCCTGATCGCTGGGTCTACATCTACTCCGTGCAGATTCCAGACGAGCCCGAGATCAAGCAGACGCTGACGCTGTACTTCGAGAACGACACGCTCACCCGTTTCACGGGCGATTTCACGCCTACGCCAACGAAGGCTGAGGGGGCCGCGCCCGCAACCGGCGCAGCGCCGAGCACCGCTGCTGCGCCCGTGGAAGCGAGTGCGCCAGCGGCCAATGCAGCGCCGTCGGCCGCTTCTGCGCCTGCGGCCGCAGCGATATCCGGCGAAGCCGCAGCGCCGGCAAGCGCTTCGCCCGAAGCCGCGCCAGCCGCCTTCCCAGCCCCCGGCAATACGACCGCTGGCGCACCGCCTCCGCCACCGCCGGCCGGCTGATCGATCAGCCGCACTTCTTCTGTTGTGCCTGCCGCGACGCTTCGGCGCGCGATCGACTGCGCGCATCGACAACGCGCTGCCGCCTGGAGTCCTTGGGGTCATTGGGCAGTGGCGGCATGATGTCCAGCCGATCGCCCGGCTGCAGCAGATGTTCGGGCAGCACGCGTATGCCCCAGACGGCAAGTCCACACACATCCAGCGCCGCACCCAATGCAGCGACCTCGGCAATCGCCGCAATGGCTTCGGTGGCGGTCAGCCCAGCATGCCAGTCGACCGTGCCACGCAGGATGCGCACCGCATCGGCGTAGATGACTTCGACGCGTTCATAGGCTGGGGCCTGCGACATCACCCGCTGCTCATCTGGACGCCGCCGCGGGCCGGTTCACACGGAGCCATGAACGTCGCCGCGCGCCGGGTCACGCCGGGCCATACACGTTGATGGCGCGTTGCCGGAAAGCGGCCACGAGGTTGCCCGTGACGCCATCGATCAGCCGGGCCGCCATGCCGCTGAACGAAACGGCGGACAGCTCGAACTCTGCATCGAACTCCACCTTCACGCCTGCTACCGGCGCGGCCAATGCCCGGCCGGCAGCGGCAGCACCGCTCGGACTGCCGCCCGCCGCGACCAGCGAACGAAACCGCCATTCCGCACGGAAGCGGCGAAACGGTCCGTCCTCCAGATTCATGACCAGCCGATCGGGCGCGAAACGTTGGTTGCGTGTGCGCATGACCAGCTTCACGCCCATGCGCTGCAAGGTCAGCGACGCCACCAGTTCATCCGCGTCGCGGCTGTGCACCACGCTACCGACCACGCCCGGCACGAATTCGGGATACCGCTCCACCTGATCCACAAGCTCGAAGATCTGCTCCGCGCTGTAAGGCAACAACGCCGAGCGCTGGATTCGATGCGCCATGCTCTCTTTGAACCCGAGGTCTGAAGCAGAGGTTTGAACCGAGGCTGCGAGCTGAGGCACCGCCTCCAATTGCCACACCCGCGCGCGGCACAAACGCAGTTGAGCTGGCCGGACCGGGGGCTGGCAACCCTATACTGCGCCCATGACCAAGGACAAACGCTCAGGCGTCAGCGGCTCGATCGTTGAGAACCGCAAGGCGCGCTTCGACTATTTTCTCGAAGACCACTACGAAGCCGGCATTGAGTTGATCGGCTGGGAAGTGAAATCGCTGCGTGCCGGAAAAGTGCAATTGGTCGACAGCTTCGTGCTGCTGCGCGATGGCGAGGCCTTCCTGCATGGCGCGCACATCACGCCGCTGGTCACGGCCAGCACCCACGTGCTGGCCAATCCGACGCGTATGCGCAAGCTGCTGCTGCACAAGGCCGAGCTCGGCAAGTTGTTCATTGCCGTGCAGCAGAAGGGCCACACCATCGTGGCCACTGGGCTTTACTGGAAAGACCAGAAGGTGAAGTGCGCCATTGCCCTGGCCAAGGGCAAGAAGGAACACGACAAGCGCGCGACCGAGGCCGATCGGGACTGGAAGCGCGAGAAGACCCGGTTGATGAAGCACCGGGCCTGATGGGTCGACGCCGGTTCGAAGTAGGTCGAAGCGCTCGTTGCGCGACGCATTCGGCGACGAGCTAAACCAGGCTTTGATCACGCACAGATGAAATGAGGGCCGCGCGCCCTTCCTTTACGGTGTGACCGCACCTATATACTGCCCGCCCGCCTGAGATCGGGTGCGCAGCTGCGCCGGACCGTGCCGGCCAGCAGAGAGAAGAGGTTTTCCACGGGGGCGATTTGGTTTCGACGGCGGTATCGAGGCCGGAGGTGCATGCCGAGACGGCAACAAGTCTCGTTAATCCAAAGTTGCAAACTGTTAGTTGCCAACTCAGACAACTACGCCCTCGCCGCTTAATCGCGGTTAGCACTCTGGGACGGAATGCCTGCCGTCCTACCAGAGTGAACGCTAGGCAGGCTCGCACACCGGTTCGGTTCTTGATCGGGGTGTCAAAAAACAGAGAGCTCGTCCGCCGCGCCCCGTCCGTTGGGTAGCAGCAGGATTAAAACAGTCAGCGGTACTAAGCATGTAGAGCCAAGGGTATAGAACTGACGGACGCGGGTTCGACTCCCGCCGCCTCCACCATTTTTACTTCCGCACGCGTCCACTACGGACCTAAAGCACTGCTAGAACAGCACGTTACGCCAATCGGCCAACCGCGTGCGTCCGTACAAGTCCGCTTGCTTCTGCAAGTCCAGCGTACAAGAATCCGTACAGACCCCTCCGGGCACCGCCCGCAGCACTGGAGTTGTACGAATGGCCGAGAAGCTGCTCTCCGACAAGGCGATCCAGTCCGCTCTACGTGCGGCTTCGGAGTCCGGCAAACCGAAGGCAATTCCTGATGGCGCCGGGCTGTGGCTCGAAGTGCAGCGGTCGGGCACGGGCTGGTGGCGCCAACGGTTCACGTTCGGCGGGCGACCCAATCGACTGAGCGTCGGTAGCTATCCGAAGGTCGGCCTCCGCGTTGCGCGCGAACGCGGAGCCGAGATCACGGCGATGGTGGTTGCCGGGATCGACCCGACCCGAGCGCGCAAAGCCGAGAAGGCCGGCGCTGCTCAAGCACGCGAACACGCTGACCTGCGCGCCGCCGGCAAGCCTCTGCCCGGCACTTTCGAACACGTCGCGCGAGAGTGGCTGGCGAAGGCACAGACCTCCAAGGTCACGCCCGACCACCTCGCCACCATCCAGCGCCGGCTGGAGCGCGACACCTTTCCCATGATCGGGACCCGCCCACTGGCGGAGATCACGGCCAGAGAACTGCTCGACTGCCTCCGGAAGATCGAAGAGCGCGGGACCATCGAGACGGCACATCGGGTGAAGTTCTCGTGCGGCCAGGTCTTCCGGTACGGCATCGCTATCGGGGCGTGCAGCAGCAACCCGGCTGCGGATTTGCGCGCTGCACTGCAGACAACGGCGTCACGCAACTTCGCCGCAATCACCACACCCGAGGCGCTGCGCCCGCTCCTGGCCGCGATGGACGACTACGCCGGGCACCCGGTCACCCGCGCCGCGCTCCAACTCTCCGCCCTGCTGATGCTCCGACCCGGCGAACTGCGGCACATGGAATGGGCCTGGATCGACTTCGCTAGCGCCACGCTGACCGTGCCCGCCGAACGGATGAAGCGCGACATCAAAGGCAAGGCCAACGGGCAGCCGCACATCGTCCCGCTCGCACCGCAGGCTGTGGCTCACCTTCGCGACCTACAGCCGCTCAACGGCAAGGGCACGTACGTGTTCCCGTCGTTGCTGACCACGAAGCGCTGCATGTCGGAGAACACCGTACGCGGTGCCCTGCGTCGGCTGGGCTACAGCAACGATGAGATGACCGCCCATGGTTTCCGTGCAACGGCCCGCACGATGCTCGCTGAGCGCCTTAACTTCGATGCCGAGATCATTGAGGCGCAGTTGGCGCACAAGGTCGCAGGTCCGCTTGGCCGCGCCTACAACCGCACACAGTTTGTTGAGCAGCGTCGCGCGATGCTCGGGCGGTGGGCGGACTACCTCGATGAACTCCGGCGCAGCAACAACGTCTCGCCGAAGGCCGTGGGTGTCGCACCGTGAAACGATCAACCCCGCCCGAGTTAGCGTCTGGGACTCCAAACAGTGCGGCATCCGAAACCTGGTTGCGCGTGCTCCAGCTCGCAGAGGCGGGGTGGCCCGCGATGCTCGAACTGCACAGGACCGAATCCAACCGCATTCCCTGGGGGGCGGCCTGGCGGAAGCGAGTCGAAACAGCGGAGAGCGAGGCGCGCGACGCGTACTCAACGCCCCCTCAGAACAGCACGAACTCTCTGCGCGCCCAGGGACTCGCGCAACTTCTCACACTCGAACGAGCCATCTTTCGCCACGTCTACGTTAGTACTCCGGATCTCTTCACGTATGGGGGACCCGCGTTCACCGAGGACAACATCGCCGACATCGAGCAGTCGCAAGGCGAACGCCTCAATCGGAACCGGCGAGCTGCATTTGGGAATCTAGCGAGCATCACAAGGGAAATGGCGCAGGCAAAGATCAACTTTGTCGAAGGCGACATCGCTCGCGCGATGTCGGCGCTCGTATGGGCGTGGAGTGAATACGCGCACACGCTAGCCCTCATTCAGGACGCAACTCGCTCCGATCGCGACCAAATCGCGCCAGCAATCGAGCGAAAAACGTCGTCGCGCAAAGCACTGAATTCCCGCAACGAGCGGCCGATGGCCGATAGGGAGCGCGCTGTCACGTGGCTCCTGGCGCAGCCGAAGGACATGAGTCTGAATGCGGCCGCCAAAGAGCTACACGCGGATGAATGCCTGCTTCTCGAGAAGGTCACGGGAAGTAGTCGAAGGTATGCCTTCACCACGATCCGTGGTTGGTTCCAGAACGTCACAAGGTAGCGCTACATCCCTACGACTACGCGTAGCCGTATACGGCAGCGCGTATCCGTATACGAGCCGCAACACGGCGGGCAACCGTAAGTCTGAGAGGCTGAACCTCGTGCACAGGCAGTTCCGCTTGTGTCCTACGAGGCTTGATTATGACGACAAACGAGAAGAGGACCGCCCCAACTCGGGCGATTCATCCCGAACTTGAATCCGTCGCGCTAATCGACATTGATGATGTTTGCGCTACAGCAGGGTTCTCAAAGAGCTACGTGTTGGACGAAATCGCGCGGGGCGACGGACCGCCCCCTGTTCGCTTTGGATTGCGGTGCACGCGGTACAGAGTGATCGACGTGCGCGACTGGCTTCGCGCGCGCATCGCTGCAGCACTTGCGGACAGCTCGCCCACCGAAGCGGTCATGGCTCGGGCAACCAAGGCCGCGAAAAAGTCGGCGGAAGTCCGTCGCACGCGAGTGCGATCTGCACTCAATGAACGCGTCACAACCGAGCAGGACGTCGCGTGATGGACAACACCAACCCTTCTGACGGGGCTGGCGTTGGCGGGCAGGACGAGCATTGCTTTGGCGAGCATGCACATTCTACCGACCACCAATCGGCTCCGGCAATCAGAGAACCATCATCCCGACTTCCGTACTACCCCTGGTACGCATCCGATTTTTCGGGCGCGACGCGAGGCTATTCGCTCACTGCCAAAGGCCTCCTGCGCGAGCTACTCGATGCGCAATGGGACATGGGCGGCTTACCCAACTGCGCTGAGCAATTGAAGGCCATCAGTGGTGCCACGCCCAACGAGTGGAAAAAGGCGTGGGCGACAGTGCGAATCAAATTTCCTGCGTGCCCGGATGGCATGTTGCGCAATCCGCGCATGGAAATGCTGCGTGCTACTGCAATCGTCGGAGCCGCCACAAACAGAGCTAACGGGAAGGCCGGCGGTCTCAAGCGAGCGCAGAACCTCCGTCAGCAGGAGGCTCAGCGATGAACTCACACGAGCAAGCCAGGCTTGAGGCAGGCTTAAGCGAGGCTCAAGCATCCAGAGCCAGAACCAACTCCATACCCAGATCAGGAGTTCCTCCGGAGAGAAAAATGGATGCCGGATCGGCGCCGGACCGCGCGTTGCTGAAGGCGGACGACGTTCACCGTGCATTGGCCGGCGGTGGCTGGGGACAAGTGCTTGTCGACCTTGGCGCTCTCCCCGTGTACTTCCTTCGGAGGAACGGGCAGAGGCCGGTCTCTGGTCCGTGCCCTGCGTGTGGTGGCAGAGATCGATTCACGTTTGATGACCGCAAAGGGCACGGGGATTTTCTCTGCCGAAAGTGCGGTCCAGGTGATGGCTTCGATCTGCTGATGCGTGTCCATCGGTGGGACTTCACGCATGCACTGATGGAGGTGGCGCGTGCGATCGGTATTCGCCCTGGTGAAACTCGAGACGTTGTCGCGCGTCACGTACCACCTCCGGAACAACCTGCACGACTTACCGCTAGAGCGCGTGAGCTGCTGCGGACAGCATGCATGCCGGAAGACGTGCCAGACGTTGTTGCATACCTGCTTTCTCGGAATCTGTGGCCTCTGCGCCCTGGTTGTCCACTGCGTGCACATCCCAATGCCCAATACAGCGATGCAGAGGGGTTCTTAGGGCGTTTTCCTGCCCTTGTGGCACCAGTGGTCGATATCGCAAGCGAGCTCGTCACAGCGCACGTTACGTCGCTGCAGGACGGCGCGAAGTTGAGGGGATACCCGCCGCGAAAGCTGGTTGGAAAAATGAGGGGGCGAATGGGGTGCGCTGTGCGCCTCGCAGCAGTGGGTCCGGTGCTTGGTATCGCTGAAGGGATCGAGACGGCGCTGGCCGCGATGAAGTTGTTTTCCGTTCCGGTCTGGGCGGCGACTTCAGCGTCGTCGCTGGCGAAGTTCGAGCCGCCGGAAGGCGTCGAGCGATTGATCATCTTTGCAGACCGAAATGAAGCGGGGTTCAAGGCTGCATTCCAGCTGAAAGACCGGGTAGGGATTCCGTGCGAGCTGCGGATTCCGACCGCTCCAGCAGGGGACTGGGCAGATGTACTGGAGGTGACCAATGGCTGACCTCCGGCCTTACCAACTGGAAACCATTGCAGCATTCGACAGGGCTATAGCGGATGGCGCGCGGGCGCCGTTACTTGTGTTGCCGACAGGTGCCGGAAAAACTGTTATTGCCGGAGAAATAATCCGGCGGGCTGTTGCTCGGCGCCTGCGTGTTCTGTTCCTCGCACCGCGCCGCGAACTCGTGACGCAAGCCAGCACCAAGTTGCACGAAGCGCGAGTTGATCACGGCGTCGTCATGGCCGGCGCTAGACACCTTCAACGAATGTATGAGCCGGTCCAGGTCGCCAGCATCGATACGCTCGTGTCGCGTTTGAAGGACACGAGGCCGCTGGTGCTTCCTTCGTTCGATGTTGTGGTTGTCGACGAGGCGCACCTGACAGTCACGGAAATTCGAAAGCGGCTGCTGGATACTTGGCCCGGCGCATTGAGGATCGGGCTTACCGCAACACCGTCTCGGAAGGATGGCCGCGCGCTGGGCGCGTTGTACGACTTGTTGATTGAGCCGACGACGACGGCAGAGTTGACGGTGAACGGCTTCCTAGTGCCTGCCCGGTACTACTCAATCAGCAAGCCCGACTTGTCGCGCGTCCAAGTGCGTGCTGGTGACTATGCCAATGCTGAACTATCGGACGTGATGAACAAGCCAAAGCTCGTCGGTGATGTGGTGGAAACATGGCTTGCGCGGGCAGGTGCGCGCCGAACCGTGGTGTTCTGCTGTTCGATTCCCCACAGCATTGCCCTGTGCGAGGCGTTCCAGCGCGTTGGAGTTGCCGCAGAACATGTTGATGCAAACACGCCAGGGGGCGAGCGTGAGGAAATCTTCACTCGATTCAGAAGTGGGCAGACGCAGGTCCTGACCAACTGCTCGTTGGCAAGCTACGGGTTTGATCTGCCGGAGTTGTCCTGCGTAGTCCTTGCACGTCCAACAAACAGTTTGGTGCTGTACCTGCAGATGGTCGGGCGTGGGCTGCGTATTGCAAACGGAAAGACGGACTGCATCGTGCTCGACCACGGCGGTTGTGTGCATGAGCATGGTTTCGCGGCAGATGAACGCAGTTGGACGCTAGCGGGTGACCATGCACTTGCAGGTCGGACGAGCCAGCAGCATGAAGCGGGCGATGCGAAGCCAGTCGATTGCCCTGAGTGCTTTGCGGTGTTTTCGCAGGCGCGAACCTGTCCAGAGTGTGGTTGGACACTGAAACCTGCGGCAAAGGACGTGAAGACGTTGCATGGCCAGCTCATCGAGATCGGTCATCATGTTGCGGTCGCTGAGAATGAAATGCGGTTCTTCCGCGAGCTACGCGGGCATGCGGAGTTACGCGGATGGAAAAAGGGCGCAGCCGCCAGGATGTTCAAGGACAAGACTGGTCAGTGGCCGCCATGGGATTGGAACCGATTGGAACCGTTAGCGCCGTCGATTGGCACACAACGGTGGCTTCAGTCGCGCGTGATTGCATTCGTCTCTGCGAAAAAGGCCGCACAAAGGTGAGCACTGCTTTCTCTGAATTCAGCAGGCTCCAGATGGAGGAGACTCAGACGGTAGCGGACGAAGGGACCTGCATTTCATGACATCACGTCTGTTTCAACCTGGCACATCAGGAAACCCATCCGGGAAGAAGCGGGGCACGCGAAACCGCTCAACGATGCTACGTGCACAGCTTGTGACACCGGCGGCTGTGCAGTCGATTGCATCATCGCTTGTCGAGGCTGCTCTCGGCGGCAACGTGCCTGCAGCCATCGCAGTACTCGATCGCGTGTGGCCTCGGCTTCGACCTGTTTCCCTACCCACACACATTGAGTTGCCAGATGGTTCTCTGGCTGAGCAGGGCCAGGCAGTTGTGCGTGCGGTGGCTCAGGGCACGATGACTCCTGACGACGGCGCACGGATGCTGGCGGCGATCAATGCTCTGGCGCATATCGTTGAGGTTGACGAACTGAAGCGCCGGCTGTCGGCACTGGAGGCCCGTGATGGGAGTTGAATACCGCCTTCGTAAGCTGGAGCTGATCCGTAAGCGGCCGACGAGATACGTCGTCCTCAATGCAAACCTCGGCGAAGAGCAAGCCACGATTGCCGCTTATCAAGAAATGACGCCAGAGGCTGAACGTGCTGACGTGCATGTAATCACTCGCCCATGGTCTACGAACCAGAGCTCTCCGATACCGGTCGCGTCATATGACTGTGTCGAAGTTCGTCATGGGCGTCGGTGATGGGCGATGACCAAGGTGCTGCATGGTTAGCTCATGGAGCAGCGGGACGACTTGCGGCGCATGGATTGCTGATCACTATGGCGTGGCGCTTTCGCTGTACGGTGTCTTCAACTGGTAGACCACCTGACCAACCTCATTCGTGCTGAGCCGTTCGAGCGCGAGTGCTGGTCGCGTGATGTATCGGCACAGACGTTCGATGCCCTCGCGCTCGTGTGCCGCAAACGCCACGGCGGCGTTCAGCGAGAATCCATCGCGTGCCACCGTGAAGGGCTTCGGCACCGTGGACGGCGACTTCGGGGCCGCCAGCTTCAGTGTCAGCGCCTTTCGTCCTGCGTGCGGCCCGACCGCGATCCGGTACTGGATCGAGGCCGCGCCAAGGGCGTCCAGAGCGTCGCGTGACTCGAGATCGAGCCAGGGCTGCTCCGCATCACTCCGACCTTGGTCGGCGATGAGCAGACCGTCGCGCGCCAGGCAACGCAGCACCCGTGCGACGATGGCATCGAGCAGTCGTTGCATTTCAGTGCTTGAGGGCGCGGAGACTTCGTGGAAGCGCGGCGTCTCACCGTCCTTCGTGTAGACCCCGTCCAGCGCGACCATATGAAGGTGCAAATTGAGCGAGAACCATCCTAACTACCTTGCCGTCGACTTTGACGGTCCACTACCTGCTCCACCCGCTCCAGGGTCGGTCGCTTGATGTCGTTGCCTGGCCAGGGCCAAGACAACGCTCAGTGACGGTCCGTCATCCTGATGGCAACACGCTCAAGGTCCCTCTGTGGATGCTTGAACCTGCCGCCGCGCAGATCAATCTGCGCGATCAGGTCGAATTGACCCGGCCCACGTTGCTCGCATTGGCGGCATTGCTCGAAGCGCACGCTACGGCAATCGCCACCAACCCGGAGCAGCGCGATGCCGAAGCAGATCCGCCTCGATCTCGACGAAGAAGAGCCAACCGATCTAACGATTCCACCCGAGCGCGTGCAGCAACTGATCGACCTGATGGCCGAAGCCATCGTCGCCGTCTGGCAGCGCGCACAGGAGGTGGATCATGAAGCACACTGAATCAGCATCGAAGATCACCCCGCGTCATCTGGCCAGGAGGGCAATTGTCTATCTGCGCCAATCATCGATCTCGCAGGTGAGACACAACACCGAGAGCCAGCGGCTGCAGTACGCCTTGAAGGACACTGCGAAGGCATACGGCTTTGCAGAGATCGAGGTCGTCGATGCCGATCTCGGCATGAGCGCCGCCAGCGGCGCGCAGGTGCGTGAGGGGTTCAAACAGCTGCTCGCCAGCGTCGCCCTTGGCGAAGTTGGCATCGTGCTCAGCAGAGAGCCGTCTCGACTGTCGCGCACAGACAAGGACTGGTGCCACCTGATGGAGCTGTGCCGTGTCCTCGATACCTTGATCGGCGACGCCGATAACATCTATGACCTGAACAGGCTCGACGATCAGCTGGTGCTCGGCATCAAGGGCACCTTGAGCGTGATCGAACTCGGCACATTGAAGCTACGCATGCAGCAGGGTCGCGAAGCCAAAGCCAGGCGCGGTGCACTCGGACGTGCCCTGGCGCCGGGATACGTGATGGATGCAAGCGAATGCATCGTCAAGGATCCGAACCTGCGCGTGCAGGAAGCGATGGCTAAAGTGTTCAGTCGATTCGATGTGCTCGGCAGTGCGCGCCAGACCTACCGCTGGTTCCATGAGGAGCGCATCGAACTGCCGGTAAACAAAGCCATCGGTGGACGCTTCCAGCTCGTCTGGCAGCTGCCGACGCTCAGCTTCATCAAGGATGTTCTCGGTAATCCGCTCTATGCCGGCGCATACGTTTACGGTCGTCGGCCGACCGAGGTCATCGTGAAGGATGGCCAGGCGATGAAGCGCCAACGCAGCCCGCAGGCTGCCGAGGATGCGAGCATCTTCATTGCTGGCCACCACGAGGGGTACATTGACTGGGACACCTACCAGCGACACCGTGACGCGATGAGTTCGAACGGCAGCAACTTCAACCAGGATGATGCAGCGCTCGCAGTACGCAGCGGCCACGGGCTGCTCACTGGTTTGCTGCGGTGTGGCCGCTGCGGCCGCAAGTTGCACATCCGTTATTGGGGCAAGCACGGCACGGCGGCGCGTTATCTGTGTAGTGGCGACTTCGATAGAGGCGGCTCGTATTGCCTGGGCTTCGGCGGTGCCACCGTCGATCGGCAACTGAGTGAGGTCATCCTGAAGGTGATCTCACCGCAGGGGATCGCCGCGAGTCTTAAGGCAATCGCATACGCACGCGAAGAAGGCAGCGACAAGCGAACTGCACTTGAGCGGCAGTTGCAGCAGGTACGCTACGAAGCCGAGCGTGCGTTTGCGCAATTCGATCGCGTGGAGCCTGGCAACCGACTCGTGGCGGAAGTACTGGAGCAACGCTGGAACAGCAAACTCGAAGAACAGAAACGCGTGGCCCAGGAGCTCGACGATCTGAATGAGGCCACTGCCGCGTTAACACCAGACGATGAACTGACACTGCGCGGGCTCGGCGAGCACTTTGCCGATGTGTGGAACAGCGACGCTTGTCCGATGACGTTGAAGAAGCGCATCGCGCGCACGCTGATGAAGGAGATCGTGGTCGACATCGATGCTGCGCAGCAGATCAACATGGTCATTCACTGGCAGGGTGGCTGCCACACGACGTTCAGCATGCAGAAGCCGATGTCGGCTGCGGTTGTACACAAGACCGCCATCGAAGACGTCGATCTCATCACGCGCATGGCGCAGCGCTACGGCGACGATGAGATCGCACGCGTGTTGAGCAAGCTCGGTCGGCAGACTGGCAAGGGCAATCGCTGGACGCAGGCGCGCGTCGCAAATGTTCGGCGCAAACATCACATCGCTGCGCCGGCTACGATCGATCCTGACATCCTCAATCTGGCGCAAGCCGAGAAACACAGCGGCGTCAGTGATACGACGCTCTTGAGGCTGATCAAAGCCAATCTACTTCCCGTGCAGCAGGTCGCACCGTACGCTCCGCTGGAGATCAAGCGGACAGACCTCGACAGCGAACCGGTGGCGGGCATCATCAAACACCTGAAACGTACCGGCAGGCTGGTCCTGACGGGGGATCCGTCGGCCGAACAGCCGAGCCTGTTCTAAGACAATCAATCACTTGTACACCGGGGGCATTGTGGCTGCTTCATCAGATTGACCGCGCCACCAAATCGTTGAATGAGCGTGACGACACCGCCGCTGGCACCGCCCTTCCGCGTCAGGCCCGCGCGCCGGATCAGCGAGGATTCGATCGCGCGCACGACAATTGCCAGAACGCGCGTCACCGCCTCGGGGCGGGTCGACAGCAGGAACCGGATGGGGCCAAACCGGCCAGGAGGAGCACTGACATTTGCGGCGCTGCCACGCCGACGGCGCCTCGCGCAGACGATGCCAGGTAGAAATCCGCGCCCGCGACGTGATCAATCCCCAGGCCGAGGCGAAAGCTGTTCAACGTGCTGAGCGCAAGCAACTCGTCAAACGCCAGACCCAGCGGAAGCGTGAACAAAACATCGGGCGTCGCGCTCGATCCGCGATAGTCCAGGGCAAGTTCGATGTCAGACAGGAACGACCGAGTCGCCGCGCCCGACGCCAGCGCGGATGATCGACGGCGCGTTCTCGACCAGGGCTCTGGCCTCCGCGAGGCTGACTCCAGTCGCATCTTGTACCGCTCTGATCGTATTCAGCTTGGCATCGCCGCGTCCTACGCTCGAAGTGATGACAGCGGGCACGTGGTCCACGAGATCTTTCGCTGCAGCCAGGCTCAGCCCCGTCGCATCCTTCATGGCCTTCACTACGAGCAGCTTGGACGCGCCCGCATCCACCAACTGCACATCGAAGTCGCCCAGCACCTGAACGGGCGCAAGCTGTATGGTCAGGTCACCTGTCGCGCTGCCTGGAATGGCGCCAGGCGGCGTCTGTATGAACACGCGGGTAACACGCGCGGCGTTGGCGCTCGTGTTCTGCAGATGTAGCAACGCAGATCCGGCCGTGCCCGCTTCAAGCAACGAAACGGAGAACGCTGTTGCGTAACCGGTGCTGCTGTTCTTCGAGACTTTCGTCAGGGTGAAGGGCGTCGCCCACCCAACCTGCACGGCAAGCAGCGCGGACGCGATCAGCGCTGACAGGGTCTTCAAGGCGATACCCTCCTCGGGGCGTCGCGATCAGCGTTCCCAGCCGGGGATCACCAGAAACCGCATCGATGCGAGGGCAGTGTTCACCAGGCGCACCGAGATCGCATCGGCCAGAGTGACTGGCCGTTCGGCCTAGTCCAGCACGCAAGCAAGCATCGCAGCTACAAGCCGTAGCCCTCGACGATCCCAGCTATGCATCCGACCGCTCATCGCCCTACTGCCCCGCCGGCGGCTGCCACAACTCAAGCCGATTGCCTTCCGGATCCATCACCCAGCCGAACGTGCCGTACTCGGACTCTTCAATCTTCTCGTCCACCTCGCAACCTTCACTGCGTAGCAGCTCAAGCAATGCGTGCAGATCGTCAACTCTGTAGTTGATCATGAAGCGCGCGTTGCTTGGCGCGAAGTACTCGGTGGTGTCGGCGAATGGACTCCAGGTGGTGCTGCCTGCGCCCGATGGATTGGTGTCTGTGTTCCAACGAAAAACCACGCCACCCCACTCCTCCACATTCATGCCAAGGTGCGTGCGATACCACTCGGCCAGCTGTTTCGGGTCCTTCGCTTTGAAGAACACACCACCAATGCCTGTGACACGTTGCATTGTCCGTTGCTCCTGCTGCCGACGCCTGAACGGCGCGAAGCGTCGCCGCTACGCACCCACATGCACATCCACGCCACTCGCCGCACTGCGATAACACGCATCGACGATGCGATGCGCTGCCAGCGCCGTGCCGAAATCCGGGAACGCGTTCTTGCCGTCACGCACCGCCGCAATGAAACGCCGGTCGCCCAGCCCGCCCAACGCACGATCGTCGAACTCGGACGCATCGAGCCCTTCAATCTCAAGGAATTTTGCCGTGACTTGTGCTGCGCTCATCACCACGGCGGGCCCTGTCTTGGGCTGGTAGGTAATGGAACCGATGTAGTCGTCCTCCGTAACGAACCACCCGCGTTCGAAGAAAATCTCCAGGCGGCGCGTGGATGGCCGCTCATCGATGTCGTGCCACACCGACGTGATCGTGGTGTCGGCGCCGCCTGCATGGGTAAAGCGCGCAATGGCCACATCTTCAATGCCCGGGTTGCCCGACAGGAATCGGGTGGTGCAGCGAACCGATGCCACTTCACCAAACAGACGCCGGAACTGATCCACGTCGTGAATGGAATGTTCGATGAGCGTGCCGCCACCGGCCTTGTTCACGTCCGCGCGCCAGTTGCTGTTGTAGTGGCCGCGCACCGGCAGGAACTGGTCATCGCGCATGTGCGCAGTCAGCAGGCGCCCCAGATCTTCCGTGCGCATCAGGTGTTCCAACACGCCGAACACCGGCGAGTGGTTCAGCACCAGACCCACCTGATGCACAACGCCGGCGCGCAGCACCGCGTCGTACATGGCCTGGGCATCGGCAAGGTTCTTCGCCAGCGGCTTCTCGCAGAACACATGCTTGCCTGCAGCCAGGGCCGCGTTCAGCAGCGCAGGATGACCCGACGTCTCCGTGCAGATGTACACGGCGTCGACGTTCGGCGATGCAATGAGCGCATAGGCATCCACGCCCATCTCACGCGCGCCAACGAGCCGGGCGAACGACTCGGCGCGCTCCATCTTGTGGTCGCACACCGCCGTGAACTGCACGGGCATCGCATTTGATCGCACCAGATTGCGCAGATTGCGGGAATGAAAGCCGCCGATGTTGCCGCAGCCGATCAGGCCTACTCGGACTGGATTCTGCATTGTTGCCACGCCTCGATTCGCAGTGAGGCCGCATTGGAGCACCCACCGACAGCCCGAGGGAAGCGCAGCACATCGATTCCCCGTCGTACCCGCAGGGCCCGCACAGCGTTTCCTGCTGCAGACTCTTGTGCTGTAACGCGTGTTATGCAAAAACATCTCCCGTGCAACATCGCGCCTGCGGGCCACGACAAAACAAAGTAGCCGATCATATGAAGCTAGACATCTTTACCGAGATCCAACGCCGCAACTGCGAGGCCAACGGAGGCTTTGCTCAGTTGCTGGTCGACTCGATCGCAGAGGCCAAAGCAGCAGATGAAGCGGGCTTCGGCTGCTGGTGGCAAGTCGAGCATCACTGCACGCCGGACTTCTCCTACAGCTCGGCGCCCGAAATGATCCTGCAGGCCGTCGCACACAACACCCGGCGCATGCGCATTGGTCACGCAGGGGTGCTGGTGCCGTTCAAGATCAACCACCCGCTACGCGCCGCGGAACGCGCGGCCGTGCTGGACCACATCAGCAGCGGCCGGCTCGAAGTCGGGCTCGCAAAATCCGGCGGCAAGGAATGGGAAACCTTCGGCATCACGGAAGCGCAGGCCGCCGAAGATCTCGTGGAAGCCAGCCATCTGCTGCCCAGCGCGTGGTGCGACGCATCGTTCACCTGGAACAGTGAGCGATGGCAGGTGCCCGCACGCGAAGTCACGCCCAAGCCGTTGCAGCAACCGCATCCGCCGCTGTGGCACACCTGCTCCAGTCCGCCGTCCTTCGAACGTGCGGGCACGTTGGGCGTTGGCGTGCTGGGCACCACCATGTTCTCGCCGGTCGACACCATGGCAGCAATGATCAAGGCCTACCGCAACGGCCTGCAGAAGTGCGTCAAACCGGCCGGCCGGTTCCGCAACGAACAAGCCGCCGTGTTCACGTTCGTGCACGCAGCAACCAGCATGAAGGAGGCCATCGCCAGCGGCGCACCGCGCTCCGCCCTGTGGTACGTCAGCTCAGCGCCGCGCGTGTTCAATGTGCCGCGCGAGATCTTCTACACGGCCATTCGCGGCGACACCGACCCGCGCTCGCGCCCCTCGACTGTCGCGTTGGGCACGGCAGAACGACCAGACCCGACGGACTTGTCTGATCCGAATCCCGTCGTGGCACTCATGAAGCGCGAATTCGCAGGCGAAGAACTGTCCAACGAAGAGATTTATGAGGTCATTCGTAACCTCGACTCGGTGATCATCGGCGACATCGAGACATGTCGAGCCAAGATGGCGCGTTACCGGGACATTGGCGTCGATCGGCTGATGTGTCTGATGCAGATGGGCGAAGTGCCGCACGACAAGGTCATGCAGTCCACGCGCCTGATCGGCAGCACCTTGATTCCAGAATTCGATTGCTGAAACGCCGACTGCTATCAGCACCTACATGCACACCCGCGGAGCACGAGTCATGGCGGCATTACCCGAGGTCACAACTGCATTCTGCGAATCACTGTGGCAGCAGATATGCAACTGGAACCGTTGGGGCGCTGAGGATGAGTCGGGCGCGTTGAACCACATCAGCGAAACCAAGCGGCGTTCAGCAGCGGCGTTGGTGCGCGACGGCACCGTCATCGGCCTCGGCAACAACTGGCCGACTCAGCCCGCACCAGACAACATGTGGCCCGCACAACACCGCATGGTCATTGCCGGCGACGACGCGTACTCGACCGGTGTACCCGGGCTCGCAGTCGCACTCGACTACATCGGCGTTGAATGCCACGGCTTGGCATGCGCACACATCGATGCGCTATGCCACGTTTTCGTCAAAGACAGGATGTACAACGGCTACCCGGCTTCAGACGTCAAGAGCACGGGCGCCAAGCGCGACAGCGTCATGCCCATGCAGGATGGCGTAGTAAGCCGTGGCGTGCTGCTGGACATGCCGAAGCTCTTCGGCGTGTCGTACCTGGAAGGCGATGTACGCATCGGCATTTCCGATCTGCTCGCAGCGGAGCAAGCAGCCGGTGTGCACATCGAGGCCGGCGATGTCCTGCTCATCCATAAGGGGCGCGCCAACCGAAAAGCTGCAATCGGGCCGTTCGACCCCAGCGCGGCCGGCATGCCGGGCCTGCATCCCGAGTGCGCCAGCTGGTTGCACACACGCGGCGTGGCCATTCTTGGCAGCGATTGCATGAACGACCCGCAGCCGAACTGGAATGCGGATGGCTGGCCCATTCCCATTCATTACCTCGGCATCTGCGGCATGGGCATGACGCTCATGCATAACCTGGATACCGAGGCACTGGCGCGCCACTGCGAGCACGTTGGCCGCTACGAGTTCCTGCTCACCATTGCGCCGTTGAAGATTCCCGGTGGCACCGGCTCGCCAGTGAACCCCATCGCAATGTTCTAAGCTCGGGCAACCTCCCCGTGCCGGCAGGCAACCGTGCCCAAAGTCGTTGACCACGAAGCGCGCCGCCTCGACTTCATCGAAGCAGCCTACGCCACCATCATTGAAGATGGCCTCGCAAACACCACCATTCGCGCCGTTGCACGTAAGGCGGGCTATACCAGTGGCGCGCTGGTGCACTACTTCGGCGACAAAGACGAGCTCATTCGCCTCACCCTGCAACACTTCGGCTCGGAAGTACGTCAGCGCATGGTCAGCGCCCAGGAACTGGGTCGTGGACGCAGCGCGCTACGGGCGGTGTTGATCGAGGCGCTGCCAACCGACAAGCGAAAAGCCTCCAGCTGGCGTGTCTGGATGGCGCTCTGGTACCACTCAGAAGTCTCAGCACCCATGCGCAGCGTGGAACGCCGGCGCTACAAGGAGTGGATTGGCCGCATCAGCACAGTGCTGCAGGAAGCGATCGAGGACGGTGAGCTCCGCGGCAACCTCAACATCGAACTGGAAGCGCGGTCGATTGTGGCGTTGCTTGACGGTGTGGCCGTGCAATACCTGATGTCGAACGGACGCATCGGTGCCGACAAGCTTGTGGGCATTGTTGACAACTATCTGACCCGCTTGTTCGTGCTTTAGCGGTACTGGCAGCACGCTCACACTGTGCGCGCGGTGCTGTATCAGCGCGTGCTGCGCTTACTTGCTGCGCAATTCCACGCCTTGCTATCGCCCAGCCAAAAGCAATATAACGTTCGTTATATAACACCCGCGTCGGGTGTGCTCTGGGAGGGGCTTATGCATCAACGTAGTCAACGTCTATGCACGCGCATGTTCACCGCGGCTGCACTTGCGGTCATTGCGCAAGCTGGGCTCGCGGCTGAACAGCCCAATGACGGCCGCATTCAGGAAATCATCATCACTGCAGAAAAGCGCGAAGCCTCAGTGCAGGAAACAGCCATCGCCATTACTGCGTTCGGCAAGGAAGAACTCGGACTGCGCGGCATCGACAACATCGAAGACCTGCAGTTCAACGTACCCAACCTTGTCATAAGCCCGAACTCGCAATCGCCGGTCGAGTACGCCTACATCCGCGGCGTGGGCACCGATCAACCCGTCGCAGGCTTTGATCCGGGCGTCGCCTATCACGTCGATGGCGTGTACATCGGACAGCCATCGTCCATTCCCGGCGATTTGTGGGACATGGAACGCGTGGAAGTCCTGCGTGGCCCGCAAGGCACGCTATACGGAAAGAACACGACAGGGGGATCGATCAACGTCATCACGGCCGCCCCCACTGACACCTTTGAAGCCAACATCGAAGGCATGTTCGGCAACTATTCACGCAAGCAGATTCGCGGCGCGATCAGTGGGCCGTTGGTTGAAGACCGCATCAGCGGGCGGCTGAGCTTCATCTGGGATGATGGCGATGGCTATCAGAGCAACAACGCCGGCCCAGACGGCGACGTGACCGACAACCGCTCGATACGTGGGAAGCTCAAGTTCATTCTCACCGACAACGCTGATCTCACGTTCACAGCGCAGCACTTCGTCAACCAGGGCGCGCAAAGTCAGAAGCGCTTGGAAGCCTTCACGCAACCTGTGTATGCCGGCGCGCGACCGAATCCATCCGACCCACGCAAGGTATCCAAGGACTTTCCCGGCAAGCTCGATCTCGAGAACGACTTCCTGTCGGCAGTGCTTACCTGGGACCTGGGCTTCGCGGAACTGCGCTCGATCACAGGCTATGTCGACAACCACTGGAACCAGCAAACGGACATCGACACTTCGAGCAACGATATCCAGTACCAACTGTGGAACATGGACACCGAACAGTTCACTCAGGAAGTACAGCTGGTATCAGCCGGTGACAGTGCGCTGCAGTGGATTGTCGGCGCCTTCTACTTCGACGAAGACCTGGAGACTGAGTACTTCTTCCAGGATCGCTCCGCGTTCGGCTTCCGCTTCAACAATGGCGGCGATCTGCAGTCCGAGTCGTTTGCCGTATTCGCCCAGGTGGGCTACGACTTTCGCGACAGCGGTTTGCCCATTCGCATCGTCGGCGGCCTGCGCTACACAGAGGATACGAAGGAGATCGACGAATTCCAGAAGATCCCCGAGTTCGGCCTGAACCTTGCAGCTACAGACGACAACGAGTGGAAAGAATCGACCGGCAAGCTGGAACTGGACTACTACCCGATGGACGACGTGATGCTGTATGCGTCCTTCTCGCGCGGCTACAAAGGTGGCGGCTTCTCCATCGGCCAGTTCGACACGTACGACCCGGAGAAGGAAGACGCCTACGAGATTGGCGCCAAGACTCAGTTCTGGGACAACCGCGCCCAAGTGAACCTGTCTGCGTTCTACAACAAGTATGACGATCTGCAGGTCAACTTCCTGACAGTGTCGGTGCTCACAACCGACAATGCTGCTCAGGCGACCATTGAGGGGATAGAGGTCGAAGCGCTGCTTCTTCCCCTGCCCGATCTGCAGTTGGGTGCCAGCCTCTCTCTCATGAAGGCCGAGTACGACGAGTACCAGTTCTCGCCAACCCTCGATTTGGGCGGCGACAAACTCAATCGCGCGCCAGAGAAGACCGTTGGCCTGTTCGCGCAATACGACTGGAGCCTGGGCGAGGCCGGCAACTTGACCTTGCGCGGCGATTACCGCTTTCAGGACGAGGTGTACTTCCGCGTGCAGAACATCGAGCGGCATCGTCAGGGCGCCTTCGACCGCATCAACGCACGGGTACGCTGGACCAGCAACGATGGGGCCTGGAGTGGCGAGTTCTTTATCGACAACCTGGAAGACGACGACGATCTGCGCAATCTGTTTGTGTCCGATGGTCTGTCCACCGGCAACAACACGTTTGTCTCCTACCACCCGCCGCGCACGCTCGGGCTTCGTGTCGGCTGGCACCTTGGCGAGTAGCGCCTCAACGCGATCTTGAACCACTCGCACGCCTCGACAGGCCCAACCCAAAACAAGGGAGTGCAGCAGCATGGCTGACTGGCAAGCACGATCGATCTTTCACTTCATCCTGCCGTGTACCAACGTTGAGCGCTCCATGGCGTTCTACGCGCACTTCGGTTTCGAGGTGATCAAAGACAACCGCGAAGTTCAGTGGCCGGCATTTGTCGGCAGCAACTTCAACATGGTGTCCGGCGCACAGGGCAAAGCCGTGCAGCTCATCCTGCCGAACGACGATCGATACCAGACGCGCATCGACCTCATCGAATGGGTGCGGCCGCGCTGGCGCAACATCGAGAACGAGGGTCCAGCCGAGGCGCGAACGCCGCGTGTCATGGCGCTGCTGACACGTAACGTACACGCGGCCTATCACGACCTGATTGGCCGCGGTTTGAAGGCCACGGCACCTGTGCGCAACCCGGATCCGGTGATCGGCGTTCAAGGCGTGGTGTGTTTCGAGGACCCGGACGGCCACATCGTTGAGCTGATCGAGTACTTCGGCGACCAGCTTGGCAGCCGTACCGACGGGCTTCCGAAGGTCGACTAGCTGCACGCCGGCGCACGAACAATCCGTCATACGCAGCAAACTTGCGCATTCCGCAATTGGGGTCCGTACTAAGGCACGCTATCCCTGTTCCCGGAGCGTCGTCTTGAGCAACTCAACGCCCTGCCGCATGGTGCATAGGCAGAACAAACCGCATGCCATCGACTCCGCCCGAGTATGAAGCGAGCACCGGCTACGCGGGAACTGGACGCGGGCTCGATCGGTGGGCGCGGCATGGGTTGCAGGCTGACGTCAGCCAGGGCAGAACGCGCACGCGCGGCATCGGCGATGCAGAAGTTGCAGTTCTTCAGAGCCAACACTGGCTTGCTTCAAGCGTTTCGCGCGCCATCCCAGCGTGTTTGAACTTGATCCCGCCGTCGAACACGATCCTGATCTGAACCTGCGGTGACGAACACCGTGAGCACCACGGGCAGCGCCTGATCTGTGTTGTGTCCAGGTCCCAGCCCTTCGCGGCGGCGGGCGCCTGAAGGTCCATGTCGGCCTTGTGGCCACACTGGCAGAAGGCGACGAGCACGAAGCCGCGTGTGAGGTCGTGAAGGGTCATCAGGGGGCAGCGTAGGTCGGCTGCACAGCGTGAACCTAGTCCGGCTGCCGAGATAGCGGGGCTGTCCATCGCCCCCTTGGCCCGGCGGATCGTAAGCCGTTGGGCACCCACCCCGGACGGCAGCATGTTGCTGCTGATTGAGTCACGGAGTCGATCTAAGCCGTTGGCCATCAAGGCAAGCGCGCATGGGTCGTCGAATGAGGCGAAGTAGCGCCAGCGGGCTCGTAATTGATAGGTAGGTGGAGACGTAGGCAGAAGGACTGATATTTTCTCGTTATCAATCAATATCTTAAAGAGTAAATGGCGGAGGGGGAGAACTCCTATGCTCCCTCTGCACGCAGCAGCAGGCCCGGTGGGAATGCATATGTGATTGAGTACTCGGGCGCCGTTGCGGTTCCCGAAGCCCCTGCGGTCGCCCTTATGGCGCTTGCACTTGTCGGCCTTGGGGTCGGCAGACGGAAGGAAGAATAGACGCACCGGAGGAAACGCCGAACAAACCGCATGCCGCCGGCTCTCACCGAGTATGGATGGCGTGCGGTTGACCGGGAAACCGGGCGCAGGACCGATCGGTGACAGCAATGCTTGTCACTGGCTGACGCTTAAGATGGCCGAACAGACGCCCAGCATCGGCGATCCGGAGGTGGCATTTCCGCGGCGCAAGATTGGAGACCCCATGGCGTGCTCTCCGAAAGCGGAAATCGTGGCAGGATCGCATCTGAGTTCCGCCGTAGCACGCAGACATGCGTACAAGTCCGCGTACAACAGAACGAGGTACTGATGAATGTTTTCTCTCTTATTCAGTTAGTTAAGTCGGAGCTGCGGTAGCCGCCGCCTCCACCAATGCAGGGTTCAGTGACGGCCAATGACGTGCACGAACCCATTGCTTCTCAAGGTATTTGTCTCGTAGTCCGGGTCGACGATATCCGGTGAGACTCCACCCCAATCTGCCCCCCTCGGGGGCATATTCCGGGGCACCGGTGGACCGCTGAAACCGGATGCCCCCAGATGCCCCCAGATGCCTCTGACCGACACTTCTGTCCGCGCGGCACGCCCGCAAACCAAGCCGATCCGCATCTACGACGCCGGCGGCCTCTGCCTTGAAGCGCAGCGCGCACTCGCCGTCGGCATCGACCCTGGCGACATACGCACGGCAACCAAGATCGCCCAGACCCACGTGGACTCGTTCTAGGCCATCGCCCGCGAGTGGTACGCACCAACAGAACAACGTCGCACCGTTAGTTGAACGCTCCCATGAACGCCGGAAATTGCTCTTCTCGCGACTTTGCGGAGCTTGATTGCGATGCTATCAATCTTAGATAGTCTGAGTTCATTTCATCAGATTGAGCACCGACCATGCCGTCGAGCTATGTCATCGGCAAACACTTCGAGGACTTCATCAAGGCGCAGATTCAGCGCGGCCGCTACGCCAACGCGAGCGAAGTCATCCGTGACGGGCTGCGAGCACTGGAAGAGCTCGAAACGCTTCGCACCTTGAAGATCGACGCCCTACGCGCCGAGATCGAGCGCGGGGCGACCAGTGGCCCAGGCATTCCGTCCGATCAGGTGTTCGCACGGGCAAGGGCACTCATTTCCCAGCGAGCGACGCAGAACGACAACCCATGAAGGTCGTCTTCTCGCCGGCGGCCGAGGCCGATCTGCTCGACATTGCGCTGTACATCGCCGCGGATAATCCGACCCGCGCCTTCAGCTTCGTCGCCGAGTTAGAGGCCAAGAGTCAGCGCCTTGGGGATGCGTTCAGCATCGGGCGTGCGCGGCCGGAGTTGGGTGAGGGCGTGCGCGGGCTGTCGCACGGCAACTACCTGATCTTCTACCGCCAAGCTGATGACGCGTTGCGGAACGAACGCATCTTGCACGGCGCGCGCGACATCACGGCCGACGACTGATTGAGATTTGTGCGCAGCACCGGGCAAGCCGCGCGCTGCCAGCCCGCTTCACTTCCGCTTCGTCGCAAGCGGAAGCAGCCGCCGCTGTCACCGCCAGAAGATGCGCCCACGATCGGGCAGCGTAGCGAGAGAACGTATGCGATCAAGCACGCTGATGAGCAACGCGGCCCCGTGCACGCGCGCAGGCAATCCTGCTGCATGGGCGCGGCACCCCAGCCATCGCACCCCGCAACACCCATGTGCCAACATCCGCCCCTCGACGAACCCCCTGCATAGGACGAAGCAACGATGACAGAAGCAGCCGAGAACGCAGTACTGGTCGAACGCCGTGGCCGCATCATGGTGATCACACTGAACCGGCCCGATGCCATGAACGCCATCAACGGCGCCCTTTCGCATGGCCTGCTCAATGCCGTGCGCGAACTGGATGCCGACGCTTCGCTGACCGCCGGCATCATCACGGGCAATGGCCGCGCTTTCTGCGCCGGCATGGACCTGAAAGCGTTTGCACGCGGCGAAGACGTGGGGCCGCTGGGCACGTTCGTACGCTCCGGCTGCAACAAGCCGTTGATTGGCGCCATCAACGGCTTTGCGCTGGCGGGCGGCTGTGAGATCGCCTTGACCTGCGACCTGCTGGTTGCCGCAAAGGGCGCGAAGATCGGCATCCGCGAAGTGAAGGTTGGGTTGTTTGCAGCAGCAGGCGGCGTATTCCGCCTGCCGGCGCGCGTTGGCTTCGCCAAGGCGATGGAGATGGCGCTCACCGGCGAACCCATCACTGCAGAAGAAGCGTTTGCCGCCGGCATGGTGACCGAGGTCACCGAACCCGGCGAGACGTTGAACGCAGCCATTCGCCTGGCCGAACGCATCGCGGAGAACGCGCCGCTCGCCGTGGCGGCGTCCAAGTCGCTGGTGCGTGCGGCGGCGCAGGGCATCGATGAAGAATCGCTGTGGAAGATGCAGGTGCCGCTGCAGCGCTCGGTGTTCTCATCCAACGATGCAAAGGAAGGTCCGAAGGCGTTTGCTGAGAAACGCGCGCCTAACTGGACGGGGACCTGAGGCGAGGCGACGCGCGCGCGGGTTGTACCGCGCGCGGTAACTACTCGCCCCCCTTTTTTTGCTTGACAGCGCAGCGGCTCGTCC
>CAMAVY010000041.1 GCA_945861675.1 Klebsiella pneumoniae
CATGTGCGCGGCAGCAGCTTCTAACCAGGCGACTACCGCATGCGACTTGGCCCGCGGTGCGAGCTACCGCACCGATTGACGCAGCGTGATGCACGCCGAACGCTACTTCCGCACATACGCGCACAACTTGTTGCCATCCGGATCACGCACATACGCGGCGTAGAACACCGGGTCCATGCCTTCGCGCACACCCGGCAGGCCTGCGCAGCTGCCGCCGTGCGCAAGCGCCGCAGCATGAAACACATCAACCGCCGCACGATCAGCGGCCAGGAACGCAAGCATCACACCATTGCCCGATGTCGCTGGCGCGCGATCGAACGGGCGCGTGAGGAAGAACAGGCCTCGATCGCCTTTGCGACCGTAGCCTGTCCACGTGTCGCTGGTCGTGGTGCGTGCACCGCCAATGGCCGCGAACACCGGATCGTAGAAGGCGATGGACCGCTGCATGTCGTTCGTGCCCAGCGTGCTGTAACTCATCATCGGCAGGTAATCCGCTCTAACCACTTCAGAAAGGCGCTGCCGCGTGGCCACAACGCACAGCGAGCGATCGCGAGGTATCGAAGATCGTTGCAATCCACAGGTCACGCAAGCCGTACTTCTGGCGCAGCAGCGACCGGATACGTTCGTGCCCATCCGGGTTGGCCAGCACTTCGGTGCGGCAGTCACGCGCAATCTGCGCGGGCTCAACGATGCGCAACCGCCCGGTGCGCCGTGCATCGACATACCAACCGTTGTCGGGTGTGCCCGCCTCAATCAGAACGTCGTCGCCGGCGACCACAAACCACACATGGGTACGCCGCAGATCAGCCCCTCCCGTCGTCGCGGCGCTTTCCATGGCCGTCTCGACAACCGCGACGTCGCCGGACTCCAGCGCCCACCAGGTCACTGCCACCAGCGCAACCACAGCAGCAAACAGAACCAGGACGAACCGCCGAACAGTGCGCTGCATGCCTGGCATCACGCCGCAGGCGCGCCCTGCAGGTAGCGCGGCGTGACAGCCACGCTTTCCTGCTGGTCGTTGAAGGTCACCGTGTGTTCCTGAATGAACACATGAAAGGCCATGTTGCGATTCGCGCGTGCCGCAAGCGCGGCCGCTTCCGCGGCCGACACTGCCAGCACCTGCACGTTGGCGAGTTGCGCAAGCTCGGACTTTGTCTTGGTCCACCACGGATCAACGCTGCGGCCATAGCCGAGCACCAGCACACGGCGTGCGCGGTGGCTGGCCTTGCGGATGACGCGAGCGTCCGGCTGCCCGACTTCGATCCACAGCTGGATGTCGCCCGTCAGGTCCTTAACCCACAGGTCGGGCTCATCGCTGTCCGAGATGCCACCGCCGAAGCTCAGTGCTTCTTCTGCACACAGCGCAAACGCCAGCAACCGCACCATCATGCGTTCGTCGGTCTCCGACGGATGCCGCGCGATCACCAGGTTGTGGGTGGCGTAGTACTGCCGATCGACATCGCTGATGTCGAGCTCGGCTTTGTGAATCGTGGGTCGAAGCGCCATGGGTACCTGTGTTGAGAAAGAGCCGCCGCCGCAAGCGTGCGCAGCGCGACTACATACCACAGCCCGTTGCACACGGCGGCCATGAGCGCATGCGCTCAGGCCAACCAGGTCTCCAGCGGTTCGCCGAGCACGCGCGCGAAGAGCGCGCGATCCACATTGCCGCCGGTCAACCACACCGCCACGCGCTGGCCGCGCAGGCGTTCGCGGTCGGCAAATGCGGCGGCGTACGCTGCCGCACCGGCACCTTCCGCCACGTTGTGCGAGCATTCGAACAGCGTGCGCATGGCCGCTGCCACCTGTCGATCGCTGACCATCGCGATCCGATCCAATCCGCGCTGCAGCAGCGCCAGCGACTCGGCATCCGGCACACGACAGGCAAGCCCATCGGCCAACTCAGTGCTGGCCGCATGTGTCAGCAATTTGCCCGCAGCAAGCGACAGCGCGTATGCAGGCGCATGCGACGAGACGACACCCACGATGCGGGTACGCAGTCCCAGCGCATCGCGCGCCGCCGCAAGCGCGCAGGCGCCGGAACCCATGCCGATCGGCACATAGGCAACATCGACGTCATGCACCTGCGCGAAGAACTCGAGGGCCGCGCTGGCAACGCCTGCGACAAGGTCCGCGTGAAATGACGGCACGCGATGCAGACCCTGCTCAGCTGCAAGCCGTGCAGATTCTTCTGCGGCCGCCTGGAAGTCATCGCCATATTCGATGAGCTGCGCGCCAAGCGCGCGCACCGCGGCGTTCTTCTCAACACTGTTGCCACGCGGCACAACAATCGTCACCGGCAGCCCATGACGTTGCGCCGCAAATGGAACGGACTGACCGTGGTTGCCGCGCGTCGCAGCAATCAAACCCCTGGGTCGCATGCCGGAGGCCACCAGGCGCGCGCAATACACCAGGCCACCGCGCAGCTTGAAGGCGCCCACTGCCGTGTGGTTCTCATGCTTGACCCACACCTGCGTGCCCAGCTGTTCACACAGCAACGGCCAGCAATACTGCGGCGTGGGCGGCAATACCGCGTGAACGCATTCAGCCGCCGCTTGAAGATCACTAAGCGCGAACGTCGTCATGCACAACAACCAGACATCAGCCCTTGCCTTCCGCGTTCACCTGCCGCAGCAGATCCATTGCTTTGCCGAGCGTGTTAACGCGTTCGTCCAGCGTGGCACCGGCGGGCGCCATACGCAGTGTTGTTACGCCCGCATCGCGGAATTTGCGCATCCGCACTTTCACCATCTCTTCCGTACCGAGCAGGTTGGCCTGAATCACCATCTCGTCCGGCACATTGGCAATGGCCTCGTCGCGCTTGCCCGCAACCCACAGTTGTTGCACGCGCGTCGCCGCTTCTTCCCAGCCGCCGCGCTTGTAGGCAGCGTTGTAGAAGTTGGTCTTCGCCGAACCCATTGCACCCAGCGTGAATGCAAGGCCAGCCTTGAACGGCTGCACCAGTCGATCGATGTCATCGCCAATCGCAACCGTGCCGCCCACCTGCACGTCGAAGTTCGCAAAGTCGCGCCCCGCCGACGCGGCGCCTTTGCGCAATGGCCCCACATGCGCATCGCCGTGCTCCGGCGTGAACGATGTGCCCAGCCAGCCTTCCACCGCCGCACCCGTGAATTCCAGCGTCTTCGGTCCGAGCGTCGCGAGATAGATGGGAATGCTGGTGTTCGGCGGCTGTGAAAGTCGCAGTGCCTTTCCTTCACCCCCCGGCAGCGGCAGTTTGAGCACGCTGCCGTCGTACTTGATCTTCTCGCCGGCGAACGCCAGCCGAATGATGTCGATGGTCTCGCGCATGCGCGTCAGCGGTTGATCGAACTTCGTGCCGTGCAGGCCTTCGACAACCTGGGGACCACTTGCGCCCAGGCCAAGCACGAAACGATCGCCGGTGATGGCCGCCATCGTCAGCGCAGTCATGGCGGTCATGGCCGGCGCGCGCGCCGAGATCTGCATGATCCCGGTACCCAGTTTGATGCGCGTTGTTCGTGCGCCAATGAAGGCCAGCGGCGCGATCGAGTCCTGGCCCCATGCCTCGGCGGTCCAGACGAAGTCAACGCCCAGGCGTTCCGCCTCAACCACGAACTGCACCTGATCATCGAAGTCACGCCGTTGACCTGAGTTCGCGCCGCCTACACCGATTCCTGATCGCATCTGTATCCCTCACTCGCAATGGGCCGCTGGTATGGTCGCTCTGGCCCAAGTGTGCGGAAGATCGTGGCGCGTGGCGATCAGCCTCGCAGATTAACGGCAAAGACGAATCCAGAAGGCCACTAAGGCGTGTTTCCCGATCCCCATCGCCACTTTAAGCTGCGCCGCCACGCAGCTTGCCGGGCATCTCGGCCGACACACGACATCCAGGGTTCACCATCGACATCGTCATCCTGTTTTTCGGCCTGGGCGCCTTTGCTGGTCTCGTGCGCTCCGACCTTCGACTGCCCGAAGCGCTGTACGACACGCTGAGCATCTATCTGTTGCTGGCCATCGGGCTCAAGGGCGGCGTTGAACTCGCGCGCGCGGACATCGGTGCCGTGTTCCTGCAGGCACTGCCGATCGTCAGCATAGGTCTGCTGCTGCCACTCGTGGCATTCCCCGTGCTGCGCTGGCTCGGTCGTTTGCCAGTCCCCGACGCTGCGTCAATTGCCGCGCACTACGGCTCGGTCAGCGTTGCCACGTTCGCGGTGGGTCTCGTGCATCTGGAGAGTCTGAACATCGCCTCGGAAGCACATCTGCCGGTGTTCATGGTGCTGTTGGAAATGCCGGCAATCGCCGTGGGCATCTGGCTGGCACGGCGTTTTGGCCAAGCGCGGATTGCGCCGAACCTGCTTGCGAGCACGGTTGCGCCACTCACCACCAGCGCAAGTGCCACACCGGCAGGCAGCGCGGCGCGCATCGCCCATGAAGTTTTCCTGAACAAGGGCATTCTGTTGATGGGCGGCGGCCTGCTGATCGGCGCAATTGCCGGCCCTGTCGGCATCGAACCCGTAGCGCCACTGTTCATCGACGGGTTCAAGGGCGCACTTGCCTTGTTTCTCGTGGAAATGGGCTTGATTGCGGCGTCGCGATTGGCTGATCTTCGCGCCAGCGGCCCGTTCCTCATCGCGTTTGGCGTGGCAATGCCGCTGTTCGGTGCCTGTGTCGGCTGGTTGGCTGGCACACTCGCCGGTCTGTCGCCAGGCGGTGTCGCGATGATCGCCGTGCTGGGCGCCAGCGCCTCGTACATTGCCGTACCCGCCGCGATGCGCATCGCGATTCCAGAGGCAAGACCTTCGTTGTCCATCACCAGTTCGCTGGCGGTCACGTTTCCTTTCAATGTGCTGATTGGCATTCCGTTGTATGTCAGCGTCATCGCCGGAGGTGGTTCATGAGTTCGCGTCGCCAAGGTACACAGGGCACCAGCAGTCCGCGCAGCACCGGCAAAGCACCGGCACGCAGTCGATCTGCATCCACGAACGCGCAGATGCAATCGTCCCCACTGGTCGCCATCGTCATGGGCTCGCGCAGCGACTGGGAAACGCTGCAGCACGCGGCCAGCACCTTGACCCAGCTCGGCGTGGCGCACCATGTTGAAGTCGTTTCGGCCCATCGCACGCCAGACAAGCTGTTTGCGTTTGCAGCGTCAGCAGCGGCGCAGGGCTTTCGCTACATCATTGCGGGCGCAGGGGGCGCAGCCCATCTGCCCGGCATGCTGGCCGCAAAGACCAGCGTGCCCGTGCTCGGCGTACCGGTGCTGTCGGCGGCGCTTAACGGCATGGACTCGCTGCTTTCAATTGTGCAGATGCCTGCGGGCGTGCCCGTCGGCACATTTGCCATCGGCCGCGCGGGCGCAATCAATGCCGCGCTGTTCGCAGCGCAGTGTCTGGCAGCGTCTGTGCCCGCGGCGCGGGCGGTGGCCATCGACAAACAGATCCAGCGCTTTCGTCTGGCGCAGACCGAAGCGGTGCTGTCGAACAGCGATCCGCGACTGCCAGTGACCACGCCATCGGGAGGACCGTAATGAGCGACACATCATATTCGCTGGGAGAGCGACCTCCAGCCGCAGCCCAAGCGCCGTCATCGCCGCGCGCAGTATGCGCACCCGACAAACCTCTGCAGCTCGGCATTCTGGGCGGCGGTCAACTTGGCCGCATGCTTGCGCTGGCGGCCATTCCGCTGGGCGTGCACTGCCGCTTTCTCGTCGCGTCGCAGCGCGAAGCCACGCAGATACTCGGCGACTGTTTCTACCTGAACGATGCGGCCACAGAGCAGGCGTTCAGTGCTGGCCTGTCTGCCATCACAGCCGAATATGAAGCGGTCGATGCACAGCTTCTGCTGCGCCTTGAGCACACGACACCTGTATGGCCATCTGCCTCTACGCTGCAGCGCAAACGCGATCGACGTGCAGAGCGTGCATTGCTGGCCGAGCTGAACCTGCCGCAACCGAAATGGGCGAGCACGCCTGGGACTCGCACGCACGCAGCCGACGAGCCCGACGAGATGCAGCAACTGTTGCAGGCGGCGGTGCGGCAGGTTGGCCTGCCCTGCCGCGTGAAGACCGCATTCGGTGGCTACGACGGGCAGGGCCAATGGGCGGTTCGCACACAGACCGATCTGCAGCAGATCGATACGCGCGCAGGTCCGTTCGTCGTCGAAGCAGAGGTGCCGTTCGACTTCGAGTTTTCACTGCTTGGCGCGTTCAGCGGTTGCGCCGATGCAACTGCCGTTCAAGCCGAAGCACCGGCCGGACAGGTGTGCTTCTGGACACCCACGATCAACACGCACGTGCGCGGCATCCTGTTGCGCAGCGAGACTGTGCAGGAACAGCTGCCACAACCCCTGCGCCAGGAAGCAGAACGGATCGCGCGAACACTCGGCCAGGCATTGCACTACCGCGGTGTGCTCGCCATCGAGTTCTTCTGCGTCGGCGGGCAACTGTTCATCAACGAGTTCGCGCCACGCGTGCACAACACCGGGCATTGGACGATCGAAGGTGCGCAGACGAGCCAGTTCGCCAATCACGTTCGAGCCGTGCTCGGGCTGCCACTCGGCGCAACCACGCAACGTTGCCAGTGCATCAGCTGGAACGTGCTTGGCCAATGGCCAGACAAATCGGCGCTGCTGCGCATTCCCGGATTGCACGTGCACGACTACGGCAAGTCGCCGCGACCGGGCCGCAAGCTTGGGCATGTGACGCTCATCGATACATCGCCCGACGACCCCAGGGTGGCGCAGGTTGAGGGGTTGCTGGTCACATCGCTGCAGGACGGGCATCTGTAGGTCGGAGCGCCGCGCTGTGCCTGGCGATCGCCGCGACCTCTGTCCCAGCGCATGCCTCGCACGCGCGCTTTTTTCTGCACGCGATGACCCGCGCACAGTTTCCTGTGCAGAATGACCGCCCAGCTGAGATCGACCCAACATGCGCGCACATCGTCGGACCACATTGCCCGCCGTCCTGCTACTGCTCTGTTCCATTGCCCTGCTCGCAGCACCTGCCGCGCGTGCCGCAGCATATGCCGCAGCTGAAACCGCAGCCGCAGGCACGGCGAGCGCTACAACCTCGCTCAGCTCCGCAGTCGCAGCATTCGATGTGTTCGATCTCGATCGCGCAGCCAGCCTGCTCAGCGAAGCGGAACAGCAAAGCGGCGCGAACGTCGACACGCTGTACTACCGCACACGCATCGCAACGCTGCGCAACGATCCAGCCGGCGCTGCACGCACCGCGGAGTCCTGCGTACAACGGTTTCCAAATGCGAGCCGCTGCCAGGAAGCACTGGCTGAAGCGCGTATCAGCGCCGTTTTAAGCAGCGGCAACGTGCTTGCATCGTTGGAGCAGGCCCGCGCTGCCAAGCGCGCCTGGGAGAAAGCGTTTGTACTGGACCCACGCAATGCACGGGCTGGCCTGCTGTTGATGCGCTATTGCCGCCAGGCGCCCTGGGTCGCAGGCGGCAGCGACAGCCAGTCGCGCAAGATCGAAGCCGCACTGCAACGCGTCAGCGTGTCTGCCGGGCATCACGCGCGCGCTGTGAATCTGTTCGCCGACCAGAAGTACGACCAGGCCCTCGCTGCGTTCAATGCCGCCGCGCGTGCCGATCCCGGCGATCGCGACCCACGCATCTATGTAGGCATCACACTCGCCGCCGCCAAGCGCTGGCCGGAAACCGCGCGTTACATGGAGGAACTGCTGCGCCGTTATCCAAAGTTCTGGGACGGCTGGCTGATGCTGGCCAACGCCCACCAGGAAGGCCGCCTGGACCCCGAGCGCGGACTTGCCGCCGTGCGCACCTACCTCGCAAGCGGAATCAACCGCGCCAAGCCGCAACAGGCGCAGGCGCAGGCGATCCTCGGCACATTGCTGGAACGCAAAGGCGACAAGCCGGCAGCACAGGCCGCATTCCGCAAGGCACTCGTGCTGCACGAAGACAACACGCTCGCGGAAGAAGGCTTGAAGCGGTTGGGCAAGAGCTGCTGCTAGGGAAACTCTGTTCAAGCAGAGTTTCCCGTGTGGGGCATGGATGCCCCACCATTTTTCATGCGTGAAACGCAGGGCCCCTTTGTCCGTAGATTGGGCGAGGAGCGTGTAGCGCTCCGACCTGATCGAGCCGCAGGAGCGGCTTGATCAGAGAATACAAAGCGCGGACCGCTCGTGTAGGCGCTGACGCTGGCATTGAGTATTCTCCCGGCCCCGCCCCTGCCCCGCCTTCGCACGGAGACACCGCCATGGCCGACGATCCCTTGAGCAACGAATTCAGTGGCAGTTCAGCCGTCCGTCAGGCGTTCGACGAAAGGCGACTGCATGCGTGGATGCAGGCCAACGTGTCTGCGTATTCCGGCGGCCTGAGCGTTGAGCAGTTCAACGGCGGGCAGTCGAACCCCACTTACAAGCTCACCGATTCAAACGGCACACGCTACGTCATGCGGCGTAAGCCACCGGGTCAGCTGCTGGCGTCGGCCCACGCAGTTGATCGCGAGTTCCGCGTCATCACTGCGCTGCAGAAGACAGGTGTACCCGTGCCGCGTACCTACGCGCTGTGTACCGACGAAGCCGTGATCGGCACCTGGTTCTACGTGATGGAGTTCATCCCAGGCCGCGTGATCTGGGACATCTATGGCGAAGCGCACAGCAACACGCAGCGACGCGCCATCTTCGAATCGGCGCTCGACGCGCTCGGCAAGCTGCATCGCGTGGACTACCAGGCCGTCGGCCTCGGCGACTACGGCAAGCCCGGCAACTACTTCGAGCGCCAGTTGAAGCGCTGGATCAGCCAGTACGAGTACACCCGCGTAGCGCAGCCCAATCCGGGCCTCGACGCACTCATTGAATGGATCCCCAACAACATTCCCAAGGACGACCGCACGACCATCGTCCACGGTGATCCGCAGATCTCCAACATGATGTTCCATGCCGAGCAGCCCAAGGTGCTTGCGCTGCTGGATTGGGAACTGTCGACGCTTGGCCATCCCATGGTGGATCTGTCGTATCTCTGCCACACCTTCTATACCGAGGCCCCGAGTGGCCTCGCCGGGCGTTCACCTGAGTCCATCGGCCTGCCGTCAGTCGAGGAAATCCTGACGCGCTACAGCGAACTGACAGGCACCCCCAAGACAAGTCGTCAGGACTGGCTGTTCTATATTGTGTTCAGCATGTTCCGGCTGTCGGCCATCCTGCAGGGCATTGCCAAGCGCGCTCAGGACGGCACTGCGTCAAATCCGCAGGCCGTGACGATGGGCGAAAGAGCCGTAACGCTTGCCGATACAGCCATGCGCATGGTGCGCAGCGGCTGAGCAGCGGTCCATTCACCGGCTCACGTCATCTGCGACAGCGCCGCACTCATGTCGGCATTCAGGTGTGTCGCGTCGTTGAAGCGGCGCACCATGATCCTGCCGTCCAGCAGAACGATGTGACTGATCGAGCCGTTGTCGGCGCCATTGAACGAAAACGGCCGCGCGCCCGTGGCATGCGCCAGGATGTGACCGACTACGCCGCCATGCACCACGGCGACAACCAGCTGGTCCTGGTGCGCGGCAGCAATGCGGTCGAGTGCGCGCGTGATGCGCATGTTCAAAGTGGACCAGGATTCCGCGCCGGGAATCACGTCCCAACGCTGCTCGGCCTGCATCTGCAGATACAGCGGATCGTTGTCATGCGCCTTCATGCGCAGCACGCCGCCTTCCCACTCACCCAGATGCACTTCACGCAGGTCCGGTTCGATGATCGGCGTTACGCCAAGATGTGCGCACAACGGCGCGGCCGTCTGGCTGGTGCGCCGCAGGTTGGTCACATACACGGCGCTGATCGGCTGATCCTTCAAACGTTGTCCCACGCGAATCGCCTGCGCTTCGCCATTCGGGTGCAGCTCCGGGTCGCCGTGACCATCGACAAGAGGAAACGGATTGTCAGCGGTGGCTGCGCGCGACTCGCCATGTCGGACCAGCAGAATTTCGGTCGCACCCGGTGGCCGGGTGAACACTGTCTGCCGATATTCCTTCACCATCTGCGTGTGCCCCTGAAGTTGGTTGTCGGTGAACTGAAGTTGGTTGTTGGTAAACAGAAGTTGGTTGTCGGTAGCGCGGCACAGGATACAGGCGCGGACAACGTACAACGCGCACGGCGCGCGGCGGACCGCGGAGCAGATCGGACCGGCCAGCAGATAGCGCTCGCGCGCAACGCCGGGCTAGATTCATTCCGCGCCCACAGCAAAAAAACCACTGGAGCAATGACATGACGATCTCGGTTGGCCTGGGTCTGGCTGGGTTTCCCTTCGATAACGTGGCCGACTTCTGGCGCTGGGTGGACATGTGCGACAGCGGTGGCGTGGACTCGATCTGGCAGTCCGATCGCATCATCTCCAGCGAACCGATGCTCGAGTGCATGAGCCTGATGGCGGCCTTCGCCGGGCGCACGCGCAAGCTCAAGTTCGGCATGAACGTGGCCTCACTCGGCTTGCGCGACCCCGTGCTCACAGCGAAAGCCTGCGCCACCATCGATTTCCTGTCAGAAGGTCGTCTGTTGCCCGCGTTCGGCGTTGGCAGCGCCATCTCGCGGGACTACAGCGCCACCGGCACACCGACCAAGGGCCGTGGCCAGCGTACCGACGAAGGCCTGGAAATCATGACGCGCCTGTGGCGCGACGAGAGCGTCACGTTCAAGGGCCGGCACTATCAACTGGACGACGCATGCATCTCACCCAAACCGGTCCAGAGTCCGTTGCCGCTGTGGGTTGGCGGCTCAGCCGCTGAAGCCATCGAGCGCACGGCCCGCTGGGGCACCGGCTGGCAGGCCGGCATCGAGAACCCGGAACAAGTGGCACCGGTCATTGCGGGCATCAAGGCCGCCTGCGTTCGCCACGACCGCAGCATCGACGAAGACCACTTCGGTGCCGGCTTCGGCTTCCGTTTCGGCAGCCCGGATGAGCCGATCGTGGCGCGCCAGCGGGCCGGGCTCGCCAAACGACTCGGGCATGAGCCGAAGGGCTACATGGCGATTGGCGGCACGGACGAGATCATGGCGCTGCTGTATGAATTCCGCGCCGCGGGCGTGCATAAGTTCGTGCTGCGTCCCATCGCGACGGACACGGAAGACATGCTGCAGCAGACCAACCTGCTGATCGAAAAGGTGCTGCCGGAAATTGTTGCGTTGAATCCGGCCAGGCAGCGCCGTGCTTGAGCTCCGCGCGATCCGGACCCGCCGTGCTGCAGTTGAGCCTGTGCCGAACACGTGACCCTGTCCCAAAAGAACGCACCGACGCCACGATGCGCCCCGTTTCGGTCATGCGTGACCCACGACAACCGACGCGCCGCGGCCAAAGGCCTGTGAATTCGCAGCGAAAGTGCGGCGCAGATCACAAATGGCCGCCTATTCAGACCTGGCACGCATGTTGAATGTAGGAAAGTCGAGCGGGACTTCATCTCTCCCCCCTCCCCCCCAAGCTCTGGGGTCCCGCTCCCCCGGCCCGGCGTGCTCTGCACCCGGGCCGTCTTTTTATCCGGGTGTTTTTCTTTGCGCCGCCGCGCTACGGGACGCTTTTCGTCCGGGACAGCGCTTCGAAAAACCTTGCTCGCTGCGGCGTACCGCCTGCCTTGCGGCCTAGACTCGGCGTTCGGACCGGCAGCCGCAGGAGCACGCACGTGGACCCATCCCAGGCAACAGCAAGCGCGCCAGCGACCCGACAGCGCGCTGAGCACTTCGACCTGAGCGCCGCGCAGGCCGCGCTGAACTCCCATGGTTTCGTCGTCGTCGAAGGCCTGCTTACGACAGAAGAGGTGCAGTCGATCAAAGCGGCACTGGCGCCCTGGTTCGGCGGCAAGCACTTTGGCCGCAACAACTTCGAAGGCTTGTGTACAGAGCGCGTCTACGCGTTGCTGGCGAAAACGCCACACATCGCCCGCATCATCGAACACCCGCTCATCCTGCAGTTGCTCGATCGGTTGCTGCCACCGCACTTCCTGTTGTCTGCGGCGCTGGCGATCAATGTGCACCCGGGCGAAACACCACAGCCGTTTCACACCGATGACAGTTCAAACAAGCTGCCCGGTCCGCGACCGCATCCGTTTACAGGTGTCAGCACCATCTGGGCATTCGACGACTTCACCGAGTCCAACGGCGCAACAGAGGTGCTACCGGGCAGCCATCTGTGGACTGATGAACGCGTTCATGCAGTCGACGGCGAGCGTGCGTTGCACAAGGTGACCATGCCGGCAGGCTCTGCAGTCGTGTTCCTCGGCAATCTGGTGCATCGAGGCGGCGCCAACTTGAGCGACGGCATTCGCCTCGGCATTACGCCGCAATACTGCGCCCCATGGTTTCGTCAGATTGAAAACATGGTGCTGGCCGTACCGCCGGCAATTGCCGCGCAGTACTCGACGCGCATTCAGGCCATGTTGGGCTACAGCACAATCGATCCGGGCTTCATGGGCTATGTGGATGGCATGCATCCACGCCGGCTGATCGACGCCAACTACGCGGGCCGACATCGCCAGGGACAGCAGAGCTGATTGAGTCGGCTGCCCACGACTGCTTCCTATCGATGCAGCGCGCGACTGCCGTGCAGCTCACCTGTTGCAGCGGCGCTACTTCAGCGACGAAAGGAACTCGAGCGTGCGCTCAAAGCCACCCTCTTCCAGCGGCATGATCGATGCGTTGAAGTCCGTCACGCCCATATCCTGCAGACGCTTGAGATCGCCGCGCAGCGCGTTTTCATCACCCACAATTGCAACATCACCCGGCAATTTGGCGCCTTCGTGATCCAGCATCGCGCGGTACGACGGCAACTGCCCGTAGATCGTCAACGCGGCGCTGATCCTGGCCCGCGCCTCATCCGGCTTGTTGGTCAGCAGAATGGGAAAGCCGCCCACCACCGTCGGCTCTGCGCGGCCCGCACTTTTCGCCCCGGCACGCAGCGCAGGGATGATGTGGCCGGACATCGTCTTCGGACCCACCATCCAGGTCGTTGTGCCATCCGTGAACTCGCCGGCAAGACGCAACATGGTCGGCCCCAGCGCCGCCACGATCACCGGCGGCGGCTTGGCCCCTGGCACGCTGAACTGCACGTTGTTCACGTTGTACTGCTCACCGTGGAACGTGGTGACTTCACCGCGCAGCAGGGGCATGAGCACCGCCAGGTATTCACGCATGTGGCGCGCGGGCTTGTCGTAGGAGAAACCCAGCATGCCTTCGATCACGAGCTTGTGCGAAAGACCAATGCCCAATGAAAAGCGATTACCCGTTGCCGACGCCGTGGTCAGCGCCTGTTGCGCCAACGCCGTCGGATGTCGCGGATAGGTGGGTGTGACTGCGGTGCCGAGACCAATGCGCGGCACCGCATGGCCGATCAGCGCCAGCGCAGAAATGGCATCGAAGCCGAAGATGTTGGCCATCCACACGTTATCGAGTTTGGCCGCCTCGACGCGCCGAGCCTGCGCAATGAGCGCATCAATGCCTTCATCGCCCGTGGTGGCGCCAATACCTACACCGATACGCATGTCTGATTCCTTTTTTTACTTGCTTGTGGGTTTGCTTGTCTGATCGATTGCGCTTGCGGAATAGCCGCAAAGACGGACGCTGTGCTGCATTCGCCGTGTGAAGCTTGCGCGCGGAAGTTCGCCGGCGATTGTCACGACCGGACTTAGCAGACGCAACGACTCGCACACAGAGATCACCCGCACAGCCTGTGTGCGATACGGCGGTCGGGGGCGCGTCGCGTTGCATCGCCGCGCAGTGACAGGGCCGCATTGCATCGCCGCGCCGCAACGCGGCTGCGCTCGGGGGGAGGGGGGCGCCGAAGCAATTTTGAAAGTTGGGGCATAATCGCCGCCCTTTTCCGCAATCGCATCAGTACACCTGCTTTCGTACCTGGGCGTACCTGGTGTGCTTCGCACAATCACCGCCGTCGATGCCGCCTCCCAGCGCGGCGCGCCAGAGTCAGAAGGCTGTGGCGCGCCATGCCGAGGTGTCTGTAACGGCTCAGGCCCTGACGGTGGCACTGCAATTTTTCAGACCCATTCTTAATTCGGAGTAGCGGCTCGATGTCTGACGTGAAAGAAACGATCGCAATCCTGGGCGGCACTGGCGACCTGGGCACTGGCCTCGCCATCCGCTGGGCCAAGGCCGGCCACGAGATCATCATCGGCTCACGCACGCAGGAGAAAGCCGAGAAGGCCGTCGCGGACCTGCAAGCCATCAGCCCGAGCACCAAAGCCCGCGCGATGAGCAACCCGGATGCAGCCGCAGCCGGCGAAATCGTTGTGCTCACAGTGCCTGCCGAGCATCAGCTGTCCACGCTCAGCAGCGTAGCGACGCAACTGCAGGGCAAGATTCTGATCGACGTCACGGTACCGCTGGTGCCACCCAAGGTCGGCACGGTGCAACTGCCGCCCGAGGGCTCTGCCGGCAAGCGCGCGCAGGACCTGCTCGGCGAGAACGTTCAGGTGGTTACTGCGTTTCAGAATATCGCCGCGCACCTGCTGCAGACAGATGTGGTCATCGAGTGCGACGTGCTGGTGGCCGGCAACAAGAAAGCTGCACGCCAGAAGGTGATCGACCTCGCCGCCGAAGCCGGCATGCGCGGCTGGCACGCCGGCCCCATCGAAAACTCGGCCGCTGCGGAAGCGCTGACGTCGATCCTGATCCAAATCAATCGCCAGGGCGGCATCAGCCACTCGGGCATCAAAATCATCGGCCAGGAAGACGGGCACTGAGCATGCGTCAGGTCACGCTGACAACGCTGCCCGACATTCCGCTGGTGCAACCCGGCGACGACCTGGTCGCCATCGTGCTGGCCGGCGTCGCGGCTGCAGGCCTCACCCTGCACAACGGTGACATCGTGGCCCTGGCACAGAAGATCGTGTCCAAGGCTGAGGGCCAGATCGTCGACCTGAAGACCGTGACTCCATCACCCGCCGCGCTCGCATGGGCCGTTGAAACCGACAAGGACCCGCGCCTGGTTGAACTGGTGCTGCAGGAATCCACGGAGGTCATGCGTGCACACATCGGCGTGATGATCGTCCGGCACCGACTCGGACACGTAGGCGCCAATGCCGGCATCGATCAATCCAACGTGGCACCCGAAGCAGACGAGCTTGCGCTGCTTCTGCCGAAGGACCCGGACGCCAGTGCCGCGCGCCTGCGTGCGGGCATCCGCGAGCGCACCGGCTGCAATGTCGGCGTGATCATCAACGACAGCATTGGCCGGCCCTGGCGCATCGGCAATCTGGGGCTCGCCATCGGCAGCGCAGGCATCATGGCCCTGGAAGATCGCCGCGGCGACGTGGACATGTTTGGCCGCGAATTGAAGATCACGCTCATTCCACGCGCCGACAATCTCGCGGCCGCCGCCAGTCTGCTGATGGGTGAAGCGGCCGAGGCCAGTCCGATCGTCGTCATTCGCGGGTTGCCGGAAGAGCACAGCGAACAGACCTCTGCGGTGCTGGTGCGGCCCAAAGACAAGGACCTGTTCCGGTGACACGCCTGCTCGCGCTGACAGGCGGTGTGGGGGGCGCCAAGCTCGGCCTCGGCTTCGCCAGCATCCTCAGCAGCGATGAACTGGCGTTCGTGGTGAACACCGGCGACGACTTCGAGCATCTGGGTCTGCGTATCAGCCCGGATCTCGATACGTTGATGTACACGCTGTCCGGTGAAGCCAATGCCGAGCAAGGCTGGGGACGGCGCGGCGAGAGCTTCCAGTTTCTCGATGCGCTCGCGCAGCTCGGCGGCGAAGCCTGGTTCCGCCTGGGCGACCGCGACATGGCCGTGCACGTGCAGCGCACAGCGCTGCTGCGCGGCGGCGACGATCTGACAGCGGCCACCGCACGGCTGAATGGCGCACTCGGCATCCGCCACGCCGTGTTTCCGATGAGCAACGACTCCGTCGCGACCATCGTGCACACCCCGGATGGACCGTTGGCCTTCCAGCATTACTTCGTGCGCGATCGCTGCGCGCCGACCGTCACGGGCTTTCACTTCGAAGGCGCCGAACGTGCCGATCTGAATGGCGCGCTCATCGACTGGCTGGATGCACATCCCATCGATGGCATCGTGATCTGCCCTTCCAATCCGTTTGTCAGCGTCGATCCAATCCTGGCGGTGCCTGGCATGCGCGACCTGTTGCGCCGAACCACCGCGCCGATCATCGCGGTGTCGCCGATCGTCAAGGGCATGGCGCTGAAGGGCCCCGCCGCGAAGATGATGGACGAACTCAATGTGCCGCGCACCGCCACCGCCGTAGCGCAGCACTACGGCGAACTGCTGGACGGCTTCGTGCTCGACAGCGCTGACGCCGACCTGCGCACCGAGATCGAGGCCCTGGGGGTGCTCACGCACGTGACGAATACAGTCATGGTAAGTTTGCCGGACCGCATTCAGCTGGCCGAACAATGCATCGCGTTCATCGATCGATTGTCGGCGGCCACATGTTGAAGACAAATGCAGGCAGTTCTCTTGCATTCGGCATCCGCCGCCTTTGGGCATTCGGAACCCGCCGACACCAGCCAGCACAGCACGCTGGTTGCCATCTGTTCCAGCAGACCTGACAGGCGCCGTGCAATGTGGGCAGTGATCCCAGTGAAGCGCTTCGAGCTTGCCAAGCAACGTCTGGCGCAAGCACTGCCTCCTGCGATCCGTGCTGCGCTCGCTGAAGCCATGCTGGAAGACGTGCTGGCCGCCCTCGCCGCAGTGCCCGAACTGCAGGGCCGACTGATCATCAGCCAGGAGCCGCGCGTGCTCGCCCTCGCCGCGCGCCACGACTGCAAGGTACTCGATGAAGCGAGCGACAGCGATCTCTGCCATGCGCTCGAACAGGCCGCGTTGTTTCTTGAGCGCGAAGGTGTTGAAGGCATCCTCATCGTGCCGGGCGATGTGCCGCTGCTGCAGGCAAGCACCGTCTCTGCGTTGCTGCGCGCCCATGATTGCGTGACCGTGGTACCGGACCGCGACGGCATTGGCACCAACTGCCTCATCGTCTCGCCGCCACGGGCTATCACATTCAAGTTCGGCATCGACAGCGCACGCGCCCATCAGCAGGCCGCGCTCGAGCGCGGATTCACGGCCGTTGTCCGAGAGCTGCCCGAAATCGCCTTGGACATCGACAGCGCCGACGACCTGCGCGAGTTGCAGCAACGTGGCGCGGCCACGCGCACCCAGGCTGTGCTCGACGCATGGGCACGATCATCCGGTGCCAACGTGATCGCACCGCGCGGTGCGGCAGACACAGGTTTCGCAGAACAAACACACGAGATTCAATCCACTGAACTTGGACGCGAGCCGGGCTGACCAACCCGCGTCCACGGTGCTGCCTCTCCCGCCGGAAGCCGCATCGCCCAGTTATGACGACCATGATCAAGCTGCGGGCGCGCGGCACGATCAGGTGACTTGAGCAGTACGAGGTTACTCATGGCCGATCATAAGAATGGCCAGGCAGCACTTGCCTGGCTTGCAGATACCAGCACGGGTTACGTGCCCAGCGATGCCGAGGCGGTGCAGCTCGCCGAGTGCATCGACATTGATGCGCTGGTCCGCGTGGCCGGCGCAATACGTGATCGCGGCTTCGGCAGCGTGGTCACCTATTCGCGCAAAGTGTTCATCCCGCTGACGCACCTGTGTCGGGATGTGTGCCACTACTGCACGTTCGCCCAGGTGCCACGCAAGGTGATGGCGCCCTACATGAGCATCGAGGAGGTGCTGCGCGTTGCACGCGAAGGCGCAGCGATGGGCTGCAAGGAAGCGCTGTTCACGCTGGGTGAGAAACCGGAACTGCGCTATCGCGCCGCCCGGGAAGCGCTGGCCAGCATGGGTTTTGCCAGCACCATCGAATACCTGCTGCATGCCGCCACGCGCGTGTTTGAGGAAACCGGCCTGCTGCCGCACCTGAACCCGGGCACCATGACGCCTGACGAGCTGGCGCGGCTGCGCCCCGTGGCGCCATCCATGGGCATCATGCTCGAGTCGGCATCAGCGCGACTCTCGGAAAAGGGCATGCCGCATCATGGCTCGCCTGACAAGGAGCCCGAGGTGCGCCTGCAGACGCTACGCGACGCAGGCAAGGCACAGATTCCATTCACCACCGGCATTCTGATCGGCATTGGTGAAACGCGCCTCGAGCGCATCGAATCGCTGCTGGCCATGCGCAGCATCCAGCAGGAATACGGCCACATTCAAGAAATCATCGTGCAGAACTTCCGCGCCAAACCGGACACCAAGATGTCCGAGGCGCCGGAGCCGGATCTGGACGAACTGCGCTGGACGCTGGCCGTCACACGCATTCTGTTCGGCGAGCAGATGAGCGTTCAGGCGCCGCCGAATCTGTCACCCGGCGTACTGCCACAGCTGGTCGCGGCGGGCATCAACGACTGGGGCGGCGTGTCACCGCTCACCCCGGACTTCGTCAATCCAGAAGCGCCCTGGCCGCACCTGCAGCTGCTGGCTGATGAAACGGCAAAGGCTGGCAAGTGGCTGGACGAGCGCCTGACCATATACCCGCGCTACGCGCTCAACCTCAATCGTTGGGCCGACAGCAGTCTGCACGACGCGATCCTGAAGCAGATGGATGCAGAAGGCTTCGGGCGCTCAGACAACTGGAGCCCCGGCGAAATGGAGCCGCCGCCGCGCGCCATTCTCGATCTGTTGCGCAGGCCGCTGCGCCGTGTGGCCCCAGACCTCACGCGCATTCTCGAACGCGCAAAAGCCGGCGAAGACCTCAGCGAGCAGGACGTGGTGCGGCTGTTCCAGGCGCGCGGGCCGGAGTTCACCGCGGTGTGTGCCGCAGCTGACCTGCTGCGCGAGCGCATCAACGGCGACACCGTCAGCTTTGTCGTCAACCGCAACATCAACTACACCAACGTCTGCTACTTCAAATGCCAGTTCTGTGCGTTCAGCAAGGGCAAGCTGTCCGAGAACCTGCGTGGCAAGCCGTATGACTTGAGTCACGACGAGATCAAGCGACGTACCGTCGAAGCCTGGGAACGCGGCGCAACCGAAGTGTGCATGCAGGGCGGCATTCACCCCGACTACACCGGCGACACGTACATCGACATCGTGCATGCAGTGCACGAAGCCGTGCCGCAGATGCATGTGCACGCATTCTCGCCGCTGGAAGTGTGGCAAGGCGCTGCAACCCTCGGGCTGGATCTGCGCACTTATCTGCAGCGCCTGAAAGACGCCGGGCTCGGCACATTGCCTGGCACCGCAGCAGAAATCCTCGACGACGAAGTGCGCGCAATCATCTGCGCCGACAAGATCAACACGGCGCAGTGGTTCGAGGTGATGGACGCCGCACACAGCGTGGGCTTCAAGACCACTGCCACCATCATGTATGGCCACGTGGACCGCACCGAGCATTGGGCGCGGCACATCCTGCGCATTCGCGAACAACAGAAGAAGTCCGGCGGCTTCACGGAATTCGTGCCGCTGCCATTCGTGCACATGGAAGCGCCGATGTATCTGAAGGGCAAGGCGCGCCGCGGGCCCACCTTCCGCGAAGCCGTGCTGGTACACGCCGTGGCGCGACTGGCGCTGCACCCCCACATCACCAACATCCAGACCTCCTGGGTGAAGATGGGTCATCTGGGCGTTGCGGCCGCGCTGGCAGCGGGCGTAAACGACCTGGGTGGCACGCTGATGAACGAGAGCATCACGCGCGCGGCCGGCACACAGCACGGCCAGGAAACCGCGCCACCGGAGATGCTCGAGCTCATTCGCACCGCACAGCGCAAGCCGCGCCAGCGCAGCACGACCTACGGCGAGGTACCGGCAGACATCCAGGCGCGCGGCATGCAGGCACCGGAGTTGTCGGAGATCATCAATACGCCCGCCAAGCGCTTCGAGCGCAAGGCCGAGAAGGCAACGCTGGTACGCAACAACATCATCGACGCGGCGAATATCTGAAGCGCGCCGACTTGATCGATCCGCAGGAGCGGATCGATCAGAGATCACCTAGCCCGTGCGTTGCAACTGCAGCTGTTGAATCTCGCGCGCCAGCGGCAGCAGCACGAAGCGCAGAATCAGCAACGAACCCGCCGCCAGCGCCCACAGCGTCACGGTCATGCCGGGCCCGTCGAGCAGCGCACCGGCCAATGGCGCGGTGAGTACGTATGCACCGCGAAAGGCAAAACTCGAAAACGAGTTCGCCGTGGCCCTGAAGCGACTCGGCACGCGCGTGTTCAGCGCGTCGTTCAACACCAAGGAGCCCAGACCGCGGGCCACGAAGAACAGCAGCGAGAACAGCAGTGCGCCGACCAACGGCATGCTGGCCAGTGCAACGTAACCGAGTGCCGGCAGCAGGCCGATCAACAGCAGCAATGCGGGTGCGCCAATGGCGCGCTCGGCATTTGCCGCCCAACGACCGGCAACCCCGGACACTGCATTGCACACAGCCCAGAGGCAGCCGAACCACACCAGCGCAATGCCGCCGAGTTCCCAATAGCGCTGCAGCAACCATACGGCGTAGTAGGTCGTCAGCCCCCACAGCGCAAGCGCCAGTACCGTGTAGCGCAGCACGCGATCGCTACCAAGCATGTGCACGGCGACCTCGCGCATGCTGGCGCCAGCCTCGCTCTCCTGCGTGCTCACGAGTGGCCGTTGTACGGGGGGCTCCACCAATGTCAGGGCGAGCAGGAATGGAATCCAGGCTGCGCCGACCTGCACAAAGATGACGGCGTCCATCGACCACAGCATCAAAGCACTGCAAAGCAACGCCGCTGCCGCTTCGGACACCGAGTGCACCACATGCAGATCGCGCACGGCCTGGGGTGTTGCGTCCCCCTGCCCCAGTGCCAGTTCGGTGTCGTACAACAGCGCAAGGTCGGCGCCGGAGATCAAACTGACCGCCACACCCAGCAGACCCTCGAACAGCATCAGCTGCACGAACCCATCGGCGAACAGCAGTACGCTGAAGCCAACCCCCAGCAGGAAGCACCCTGCCACCACCACGCGTTTGCGACCCACGCGGTCCGCAAGATAGCCGCTGGGTACTTCCATCAGCACGATGACCACGCCGAACCACGCCTGCAGCAACAACACCTGCTGCATGTCCAGGCCACGGCTGGCGAAGAACGGCACGGCGATTGGGATGAAGACCAGAAACACTTCGAAGAACGCCAGCATGAGCATCTTCGGCACGTTGCGCTGGAGTACCTGACGACGTGCATCCGTCAGCACCACGGCTATTGCCGGTAGTTCGGTTTGTTCAGATTGTTCTTCATGTGGCGGTTGCATCGCGCCTTACTCCCTTGATCATTTCCTGAAACTTTTTTTCTGTGCCCAAAACGAAGAACCCCGGAGCCTTTGCAGAGTCCGGGGTTCACCTTCATGCCGAATAGCAGCTCGACTAACTCATCTGGTGTTGGGCCCGGGCCCTGCGTGCCGCGTCATATTCCGAATAGATGATTCGAAAGCTGCCGGCAGCGCGGTATCCGCACGATCGACACACGCCAACAGGCAAGTGCCTGCCGAACGGGCGTAAACGCGGGTTGATTTGGCTACGAGGCAGGACATGTGACTCACCAGAGAAACGTTGTTTGGCTGTCCGCGTCTTGCGGCCCGGGTCTTGCGGTCTGCTTTTAGCGGTCAAGTTGTTGCTGTCTGCGCGCGACACAGGGTGCCGCATTCGCGAGGGCGCGGACCTTGCGCCTCAGATCACGCGGGCGTCAACCCGCATTAGCGGGCGCTTTTTCATCTCCCAGCCCGCAACTACACGCCCGTCAGAACGGCCAGTCGCTCGATCATGCGCATGATGTCGTCCTCGGTCTGCGGCATGAGCCAGATCAGCCGGTCGACGCCGATGGCGGCAAATGCTTCGGTCATGCTGGCCTCGGGCGCCGTGCGCGGCGTGATGCTGATCGACATCGGACCCAGATGCGCGGGCCGCACATACTCCTGACGCGCGCGCGCCAGACCTTCGAGACTTCGACGCGTGGTCGCGACGTCCAATGCAAAGCCGTACCAGCCCTGACATTTGCTCACGGCGCGCCTGTACGCGGATTCGCTGACGCCACCGACAATGATCGGCGGCCCACCGGGCTGCACGGGCCGCGGCCGCGACTGAATGCCCGCGTAACGCACGAAATGGCCCCGGTAGCGTGGCTTGTCCGACAGCCACAGTTCGCGAATGGCATCGATGTACTCGTCGGTACGCGCGCCGCGCTGTTCAAACGGCACACCCAACGCCGCGAACTCCTGATGCAGGTAGCCGGCGCCCACGCCAAACAACAGGCGACCACCCGACAACACGTCCAGGCTGGCCATTTCCTTCGCCAGCACCACCGGATTGCGTTGCGCAATCAGCACAATGCCGGTGCCCAGCTTGATGCGCCTGGTGCCCGCGGCGAGATAGGCCAGCACGGTAGAGGGATGCAGCATGGGGAAGTCAGGATCGGCCGGCGATGGCGCGGTGCGCGGGTCCGGCAGCACAACGTGTTCACCGGTCCATACGGACTCCAGCCCTGCCTGCTCAGCGGCCTGCGTCACCCGCATGGCAACTTCGGGATCCGCACAGACACCTGAACCAACTCCAAACAACCCATGTTCCATGACTGCAACGGCTCCTGATTTCTGCTTTTCATTTCCGGCTTGTGTTGCCGGTTTGCTTGCCCGCTTTTCGTGTTGCTGGCGGGGCGAGACTCAAACCTGCATCAAGTTGCGCTGTGCGGCACGCGCGAACACGCAAGCCGCAACATTGCGAGATAACCCGGCTGTACTTCCATGCGCGGCAAGAGGCCCTTGCGAATCAGCAGCCGATGCACCATCGGCAGCTTGTAGCAGGGCACGGACGCCAACAAATGGTGTTCGAGGTGGTAGTTCACGAAGTACGGCGCCAACAGTAACCGCTCCAGCCGATTGGCGAGCGTTGTGCGGGTGTTGCGCAGCCGGTCTGAATTGTCGGGCACCACGGCATGCTCACCAATGTTGCGAATGCGCGTGATCAGTGGCCGCCAGGTGAGTTCCGGCAGCACCCAGAGCAGCAGGTACAGATAGCCTTTGCCGAGCGCAACGAAGCCGCCGAACAGCACGAGATTGATGAGCAGGTTGGGGCCAAGACGCTGCACAAGTGCGATCAGTTGTGCGCGCGCGGACATGCGCCGCCGCCCGGCGCTGTTCGCATCCAGTTCAGCCGTCGTTACTGCGTTGGCCATCGCCTTCGCGTTCGCTTCCGACGTATTGCCGGGTGCTGGCTGGCGGAGGATCGAACGCAGCAGTGCCGCGTGCTGCTTGATGGCCGTCTGGCCGCTGAGATCGCGCCACACCTTGCGCCAGAAACTGCTGCGCGTAATGGGGAACGGCGCCGACAGATTCAGATCCGGGTCGCTTGGCTGCTGCGTGAAACGGTGGTGCTGAAGGTGCACCTTGCGATAGCTGGCGATGCCCGCCCCCAGCAACGGCCGGCTGAGCACCCACTCGGCGACCCAGTCACTCAATGCGCGACTCGGAAACAGCAGATGGTGTGCGGCCTCGTGATTGAGGATGCCCAGCCCCAACTGCCGCGTGCCGACAATCAGTACACCAAGCGTGATCGTCAGAGGATTCGGCCAGATCACGCAGATCGCCCACACCAGCAGAATGCTGCCCCAGCAGTGCAGCACCTGGAACGCCGACTGCCACGGCACAAGGCGCCGCAGGTCATCGATCTCGGCGCGCGTGAACAGCTCGCCGCCTGGCGGGTCCGACTGGGCATTCATGGCGCGCGTGCTCATACAGGTTCTTTCGTCGGGATCGGGCCACCGCGTCGCCGCCCATGCGCACAGGCCTCGGGCAGCTCCTCGCCGATTCTAGACAGGTCGCTCGTCGCACGGCACTGAACAATGCTGCGAAGGCGAAACTGATTCGCGCCGAGCGACGGACAGTCACGCGCCAAACACCAACACCGCGCGCGCTGCCGACCGGTGCCGGCTGTCCGAGGCCTGCTATCTGTCGTGCGTGCCGAGCGCGGCCAGCACGCCATCGAGTTGACGCTTGCGCGTGGCAATACAGCTCTGCACGACGTTGGTCGACTGCTTGAGGCTGTGATCAGCACCCTCCCACTTGCGGGCACGCTGACCGAACGTGCTCTTGAGGCGCTGCAGATCCGCTGAGGTGCACGTGCTGGCACCGAGATACGGCGCAAAGGTACCGAGCGACGTTGAACCGAGCCCGACCAGCGCATCGATGTTCGCTTCGATCCAGGGCCAGTGCTGGGCCGCCCGCCCCTGACGCGGCAATGTCGACAGCAGACCATCCACCTCGTTGCGTCGCAGTGTCTTGGCCAGCAGCAACGCGTGTACGCGAGACTGCAGGGCAGGCGTGGCTGCAGCGCCCAGAGCGTTCACCATGGCTTCGCGCACGAAGCCATCGTTGGTCGTCGCAAGCTTGCCCACGATCGCATCGAATGCATCAGCGCCACGATCGACCACCGCAACGGTGAGCGCGGTGCGCAGGAATTCCGGTAGCAAGCCCGAATCGCTCTGTATTTCATCTGTCGCTGCGAGATAGCGCATCGCCGCTGTCGCAAGCTCGGCGCGCAGCGCGGGGTCCTCACCGGCGATAGCAACGAAGCGCTGCAGATTGGCGGCAAACAGGCGTTGGTCAGGTTGACGCGTGTCCAGCTGTTGCAGCCGTGCGGCGAACACCGCGCGAATCTGCGCCGCACTTGCCGTGCGTTGACGCTCGTCCAGCCACGACCAGTGCACGCGCTCCCAGCCGTCGATCAATGCCGTAGCAACTTCGCGTTCGGGCACCACGGCGAGCTTCTTCGCCAGCGCAAGCACGTCCGCAAATGTGTACTGCCCCGCTTGAAAACCGGCCATCACGCTATCGGCCAGCGCAATCTGCTCGCGGTCGGTCAACTGATCGACATGACTGACGAGATTCTGAAACGATGCTTTGTCGAGGCTGAACCGGTAGTAACCCAGGCCACCGGCATTCGGCATGACCCAGTCTGGACACGCGTCCAACACCACCCGCAGTTCGTTCTGCTCCAGCAGGTTGCACTGCTGACCGGTACTTGTTCGCATGCACAACGGCACACGCCAACGGTCGGCACGGCGAACCGATTTGTAGCCCAGCGGCTCATAGCGGCTCTGCCGGATGCTCAACTCTGCGCCGCCGTTGCGACACGCTGTGCGCACCGTCAGCAGCGGCACGCCAGGCTGAGACAGGAATGAATTGAGTGCCTCGGCGAGTTTCACATCGCCATTGCCTTCTACCAGCGCGCGGATGAGATCGTCCGACGTCGCCGTACCGCCACTGTGACGCCGAAAATAGCGCTGGATGCCGTCGCGCATATCGGCCTCACCCAGATAGCCCTCCAGCATTGCCAGCACCGCGCCGCCCTTCTCGTAGGCAATTCCGTCGAACACCACTGCGATGTCTTCAGCGCCCGACACGACGTCACGCACCTGACGCGCCGACGGCAGACTGTCCTGCGCCATCGCTGCATGTGTGCCCGCCAGCAATGCGCGATCGTAGTGGCCCGCAGGATCGATCTGCTGCGCGATCTTGGACTCCATCCAGGTCGCGAACGACTCGTTCAACCAGATGTCATCCCACCAGGGTGGCGTCACCAGATCGCCCACCCATTGATGCGCCAGCTCGTGCGCGTGGATGGTGATCAAGCCTCGTCGCTGCCCTTCCGTAGCTTTGTCGCCCAACAGCAGAATGCTGTCGCGATACGTGATCAGCCCGGCATTCTCCATCGCACCTGCCGCAAAGTCCGGCACGGCAACGATGTCGAGCTTCGCAAACGGATAGGGCTGCGCGAAGTACTGCTCGAGACGCGTCACCATCGGCTCGGTGAGCGCCAGTGCCTGGCGCAACTGCGCACCCTTGCCCTTCACGGCAATCCCGCGCAATGGCACCACACGGTCACGCAATGCGGTGCGTGCCAGAGAAGACCACTCGACGATGTCGAAGTCGCCCACCGCGAACGCCACCAGATAGGTGGGCAAGGGCGGGGTTGATTGAAAGCGCACCATCTGTCCGCCGTCAGGCAGCGGCTGCGCCCCTGACTCCGGACTGTTGGCCACCGCAACCACACCGGCCGGATGGCTGATGGTCAGCGCGAATGGCGTCTTGAAGCGCGGTTCGTCGAAGCAGGGAAAAGCGCGCCGTGCGTCGATCGCCTCGAACTGGGTAAACACGTAATGCTGTTTGCCAACGGCGACGCGATAGGCACCGGCAAGCTGCTCATCGAAGGGTGCGTCGTAGCTCATGTGCAGCGTCATGCGCCCTGCGGGTAGCGGGGCCGCAACCGTCACGGCCGCTACGCCATCGGGGCTGTGTTGCTTGTACTGCGCCGCACGCCGCGCGCCATCAGGCAACAGCACTTCGACGGTGGTTACGTTCAACCCGCGGCCATGCAACCAGATCACCTGCGTGGGCGCCTGCAACTCCAGCTCAATCTGCACATCACCACTGAAGCGCGGCTGGTCTGGATCGATCTTGAGCTCCAGCACGTAGTGCACCGGGCGCACGCCCTCGGGCAGCTTGCCGAGCGGGGGCGACCTGACATCCACGCCTGCTGCAGCCGCATTGGCGGCCGCACGCGCCGACGATGCCATCATGGTCGTGGAGAAGCCCAGACACAGCGCCAACAGCGCGGTCATTGCCCAGGTGCGCAAGGCCGCGGAGGTTCTCAAGGACACTGAGGTTCTCAAGGACAAAGGGGTTCTGAACGGCAGAGCGTCATGGTGGCGCGACGACGACAGAAATCGCCTCATCACAGTTCAACATCCTTTTGGCGTACAACCAGCCGCGAAGTCGATGTG
>CAMAVY010000042.1 GCA_945861675.1 Klebsiella pneumoniae
CCTGACCACACGGACCTGCACGTGCCGCATCTGCAGGTGCTCGCTGACCGTCTGACTGCTGACCGATGACCGCCAACTGCTGACCGAAACGCGCACCAAGAGGCCAAACACCGATGCACGACACCGATCCTGACAACCCTTCTGCGGACCCTGCAGGAGACCACGCGGAACGCGACGCCAGCACTCACAGTCATCTGCTGAAACGCGCCGACATCGAGGCACTGCCGGCACGCGAACACGTGCATCAGTTCAACAGCAACGCAGTGCGCATCACGCAGACGCTGTCCGGCCCCACCGGACTCCAGCATCTGGGCATGCATCTGGTTCGCCTGCCGCCAGGACGCGACAGCACGACCTATCACTACCACGATGGTGAAGAGGAATTCATGTATGTGCTGTCGGGGCGCGGCATCGCGGAGATCGGCGACACAACGCAGGAGATCGGGCCTGGCGATTTCATGGGTTTTCCACGTGGCTCGCCGGCGCATCTGCTCAACAACCCCTTCGACAGCGACCTTGTCTACCTCATGGGTGGCGAGCATCGCGACCTGGATGTCGTGCACTACCCGCGCATTGGCCGCTCGATGATCAAGCATGCGGGCCGCAAGCTGTGGGCCGACCACGACAACATTCATGAGGTGCCGCGCTGACACACGCGCCGGCCGTCACGCCAGGCGGTCACGCACGGTGCCCTTGATGAAGAACGCCAGTACTGCGCCGGTAATCAGGAACGCGCTGAAGTTATAGAGCGCCACATGCATCTGCCACGCGTACGGCAGGCTCCACCACACCACGTCGCCACCGTCGATCAGCACCACGGCAATCAGCCCGGCCCAGAACGGCACACCCAATCGGCCGCTGTAGGTTCGCGCAGTGCTGCGCACGCGGAACATCAACATCGCGAGCCCTGCAGCGAAGACGAAGTTCAACAGCAGGCCATAGGCCAACGTCTTGATATCAAGCGGCTCGCGCTCGGCATAGCTGATCTGCACGAAACCCCATGGCCCGGAGTGCAGCAGTGCGCGTTCCTCTTCCGCGGAATGCGCGCGGCTGGGAATGTGGTACGTGCCGCTCGAAGGGAAATGCTGCAGCAATGCCAGCTGTGCAGCGCGGTCATCCTTGGCGGACTTCCAGGTTTCGTAGGGCAAGGGGTTCAGCGTCCAGAAGGCAAAGCCCCATACCCACAGCAGCACTGCGGCCAGCAACACGGCGCCAATCGACTTGCCCATCGCATCCTCGTTTTCATGTAGCCCGGCAGAATGGCGAGACTACCAGCCGAGCACGCGGAACATGTTCAGGGTCCGAGACACTCCCGGTCTAGAATGCCGCCCTCATCCGTTGACGTCGGTCGAATCACCGCAGACCACGACGGCCGCTCAAGCAATCCCAATGAAACGCTGCACATGAGTCAGGAAACGTCGCCAAGCGGGCCGGTGTTCAGGCGGGAGAACGTCCTGCTGCAGGTTGTGCTGAATCTGCTGACCGGCGGACTGTGGGGCTACTGGTGCCTGTACCAGCAGACCCAGGTCGTGAACGCATTCAGTGCAGGCAACGCTGTGCCCAGCTGGCTGGTGGGCGCCGCCTTGATCAGTTATCCCGTGTTTCTCGTCCTCTACACGTTCTACTTCGTCAATCTGCCGCAGCCACCCTCCGACGCGCTGGGGGTGTCGCGACTGGTGGCGATCGGCACCATGGTCGGCTGGTCGATGCTGGTCCGGCGCGGCATCAATGCGCTGAGCAGCGCCAAGCTGGGCGACGCGCATTGGATCAGCCTGCCACTGACGCTGCTGGCGCTGTTGTTCAACTCCATGTCGCCCATGTACTTCCAGTTCATCATCAACCGCGTGCTTGCAGCCCGCGGCAGAGACTGACGCCGCACGATGCTGCTGCCGATTCGCGATGAAAGTTCGGTGCAACGTTTTCCTATCGCAACGGTCGCGATCATCGTGGCAAACGTCGCGGCCTGGGTGCTTGTACAAGGGCTGGGAAACGATCGCGCCGTGGCCGAGTCAGTGTGCCTGTACGGTCTGATACCTGCTGAGCTGCTGGGCACTGCGGCCATCGGTGCCGCCTTTCCATTGGGCGACAGTCTGCAGTGCGTGGTCGATGGCTCGGCGCCCTACAAGTCGCTGCTGACATCGATGTTCCTGCACGCCGGCTGGCTGCATCTCATCGGCAACCTGTGGTTTCTGTGGATCTTCGGCGACAACGTCGAAGACGCGATGGGCTCCGGCCGCTATCTCGCCTTCTATCTGCTGTCGGGGCTTGCCGCCGCGGCCGCACAGGTCATCAGCGAGCCTTCAAGCATGGCACCGATGATTGGCGCCTCCGGCGCCATCGGCGGCGTGCTGGGTGCCTACATGCGCTTGTACCCAGGTAATCGCGTCGAATGTCTGATCGTGCTGATCGTGTTCTTCACCACGGTCAGCATTCCAGCCATCTACGTGCTCGGGCTGTGGTTCGGCATGCAGGTCATCAGCAGTCTGCCGGCGCTCGCCAACGACAGTGGTGTGGCGGTGTGGGCGCACATCGGTGGATTCGTCGCTGGACTGCTGCTGATCGGGCCGATGCACAGGCCCGAACTGCTGCGCCGCCACCGCGCCGCATTGCCACGACGGCAGGCCCGGCATCGCTGGTAATCGCTTGGTCGCTTCTTCGTGCTGAGCGCGTGCCCGAGCACGTCGCGCTTGCCAGAGTGCCGAGCTTGCCAGCGCGCACGCACGGCCCCACATTGATGGCCCATGCGGACGATGCTGCAATCAGTGCGCACGCCCGCGTTCTCAGACCTGGAGTCACGCCATGGCCGGTTTTCTGATTCGCATCCTCGTCACTGCGGCAGGCTTGCTCCTGGCGTCAGCGCTGGTGCCCGGCGTGGCCGTCGCCAGTCCGGTCGGACTGTTGCTTGCAGCGCTGGTACTGGGCGTCGTCAATGCACTGGTGCGGCCGATCGTGGTGCTCCTCACGTTGCCATTGACCGTTCTTACGCTTGGCTTGTTTCTGCTGGTCGTGAATGCCGCCATGCTGCAGTTGGTCGACTGGTTCATCGATGACTTCGCGGTGAATGGCTTCTGGTCGGCAGTGTTTGCGGCGGTGATCATTTCGCTGACCAGTATGGTCGGGTCCTGGTTCATCGGCCCCAAGGGCAAGTACGAAGTGTTCGTCGCACGCCGCGACAACTGATGTCGCACGCCGCGACAACGGATGTCGCACGCCGCCACAACTGATGCAACAGAACGGGTCCAGCCCGGCTGTCAAAGAATTGCTTTCGCCGCAACGGCAAGGCAGCCACCCGCGCACGGAGCCATACATGCAGGCACTGATTGTTCTACTGACCACGCTGCTGCTCGCATTGCTCGCTTGGGCGGCCAGCCAGGGTGGTGGCGCAGACGCGTTTGCCTGGCTCACCAGCAACCCATGGGGCATTGCCACGACGGCAGATCTTTACCTGGGTATCTGTCTGTTCGGCATCATCGTGTGGCGCCTCGAACGCAGCGCGACCAAGGCGCTGCTGTGGACACTCCCGGCAATTGTGCTGGGCAATCCTGTACCAGCGCTCTATCTGCTCTTGAACCTCAAACGTATTCCCGCACTCACTCGCGCACTCACTCCCACACTCTCACGGGGGGATTGAGCGCGCCGCGAGTTCGCGCCGCGAACGCCCGCCACAGTGCATATCGGAAACCACGAACACAGACACGGACTGCATGCGATGTCCAGCAAGACCAGCCAGTACTACGACAAGATCTACGCGTTCAAGAACTACCCCGACGAAGTCGCCCGCGTCCGCCGGCTGATCGAGCAGCAACACCCGACCGCACAGTCGGTGCTCGACGTTGCCTGCGGCACTGGCGAACACGCGCGCCTGTTGTCTGAGCACTACACCGTGGACGGCATCGACATCGATCCGAACTTCATCGTGCAGGCGCGGCTGAAGGTGCCCAGGGGCGAATTCATCGCCACCGACATGCGGCGTTTCGCAATCGGCAAGAAGTACGACGTGGTGCTGTGTCTGTTCAGCTCGATCGGCTATCTCACGGAGCCGCAGGACATGGTGAGCGCCCTGCGCTGTTTCGCGGCGCACCTGCAGCCGGACGGCATCATCATCGTGGAGCCGTGGCTCACGCCGGATGTGTGGACATCGGGCCAAGCACACATGACGCCGCCGGTGAACGAGCCCGAGCTCAAGGTCAGCCGTGTCAGCTATTCCGTCACCGAGGGTGATGTGTCGGTGCTGAACTTCCACTATCTCGTTGGCACGAACAGCGGGGTTGAATACCTGCAGGAAACCCATCGCCTGGCGCTGTACACGGTGGCAGACATGCAGCACTTCTTCGCCGCTGCAGGGCTGGTGGTCGACTACGACCCGAAGGGGCTCAGCGACCGCGGCCTGTACCTCGCCGCGCCATCACCGCGCAGCATTCAGCGCCGCCGATAACCGCCCTCGGCGTGCGCGCGACCGTGCATCAGGGCGCATAGCTCATGCGTTCAACGCTGTAGCCCAGCGTTGCCATGAGCTTGGGCAGCGCATGGGTCCCGGACATATGCAGCGCGCCCACTGCAGCGAAGACCCTGTTGCCCTCGGCGTGCAACTTGTCGATGCCTTCCGCAATGTGCTGGTTGCGCCCATCGTTCAACGCGTGCAGGTACTCGCGGTCCGCATCGCCCTCCACACACTTGCACCACTGCTCGTACGTCTCGAGTTGCGCAAGGTCACCGTTCTCCCAGATGTCCGCGAGCCGCTTGATCAGTTGCAGGGTGGTCCCCTGTTCAAGCTGCGACAACATGTCTTCGGCCATCTGCTGCGCGCGCTCCGGGCTCTCTGGCAGCAGGATCGCGGCCTGCAACTCCGGCGTTTCCAACGACACGATTCGACGTTGCGCGCTGCGTGCCATGCCGGCCAGCAGGAACTCCTGCGCATAGCTGGCATCCAGCCCGGCGCTGCGCGCCACCAGCAGATTAAGTGTCATTGCCTGCATGAACGGCGGCAGTGGCGACAGCGTCGCAGCTGGCAGGCAAGCCAGTTCGGTCTGCCGTGCCACGCGCGCAGCAAAGCTTGCGTCTGCGCTGCCCGGTGCTGCGCTGCCCGGTGCTGCGGGACCCGGTGGCCCTGCACCCGTGCCGGGCAAGGCACCGGGCACGGGTGCAGGCGCAGGCGCAGGCGCCGAGCCCGTGAGCGCCGTCTGCATCTTCTTCTGGATTTCCGGGTCGGTCGGATCCAGCTCCAACGCCAGCACCTCGCTGCTGCGCAACGCGTTGCCGAGCACCGGCCCAGGGAACAGCCACTCGAATCGACCCACGTGAATGGTCCCGAAGAGGTACGAGCTGTGCCCATCCCGGGTGATGCGCCACAGCACGCCACGATCCCGCGCGTACTTGGCCGCGCCCTCTCTGATCTGCGCTTCGGTAGGCACCTGCGCCACCGGCGGGCAAGTGGGTGCTGGCGGGACCGAATCCGCGTGTACCCATCCGGCCGCAACGACCAGCGTAAGCAGCACGACCACGACGCGTCGCAGCGCACGACCCGCACATGCTTGCTGCATCGACATTGCGCACAACTGCACCGAACACTCCGTTTTCCTGGCCACCTCTTCCACCTCTTCCACCTCTGCCACCCGCGCGACCACTCTAACCACAGGCATCAACCGTAGGCGCGCCGTATGGCCAACGGCTTACCCGGCGTGTGGCTGGAAGCCGATTCGCGCAGACTGAACTAGCCTGAAGTTTCGCCAACTCAGGTACTGAGCACGCAGGACATGCGGCCAGCGCACAACCAATCTCCCGGCTGGCGTGGCAGCTGGCAGCGCATGAGCGCAATGGCGCTCGTCGGCGTGCTGCTTACCATTGTCGGCGCGTCCCTCGCGGCCATCGCAGCAGCCATCACAGAAGCCACGAGTGCGCTGCCAACGGCCCTCTGGGCGCTCGTTGGCAGCAGCGCAGCGCTGGCCACGCTGTTCCTCGTCCGCAGGCATCTGCCGCTGCACCCGGAAACGCCCGCGCCAGCCGAAACGAACCCGCTCATTCGTGCCCTGGCCGTGGCGACGCAAGCGACCTTGCTGACGGACAAAGACTAGCGCATCACCTGGGTGAATCCGGCATTCGGAGCGCTCACCGGCTGCAGCGGGGTCGAGGCTTTCGGCCGCCTCCCATGCGAACTGTTGCGCGCACCTGAAACCGATCCAGAAGCGACACAGCGGATTCTGGCCGCCCACCAACAACGCGCGGGCTTTCGCGAGACCTTACAAACCCGAAGGCGCAATGCAGCTCCCGCAATCGATACGCCCGGCGATCTCTACTGGGTCGACGTCGATATGAAGGCAGTGCCCACTGCAACAGGCGCCGTCGATGCGTTCTTCATGGTGCTGGTCGATGTCACGCACGCTGTACAGGCGGCAGAGGCACTCAAGCAACAACAGCTTGCCGTGGAAGCCAGCGAGGCCAGGTTCCGCACCCTGGTCGATGACACACGCGACCTCATCATCAGCGCAGATGACGGCGGCTGCATCACCTACGTATCCAAGGCAATCGAAGGCCTCGGCTACACCCAGTCCGAGGTGATCGGCACGCACATGCTCGGCAATGTGCACGAGCGCGATCGCGCCGCCTTTCTCATCGGCAATATGCGCAATCGCGATGAGGCCAAACCGTGGGTCTTCCGACTTGCAACCAGAGCCGGCGACTGGGTCTGGATGGAGTCCTACAGCCGGGCCGACCGCGACGCCGAAGGCCGAAGGCCGAATCGTGAGTCGAACGGCTTATCTGCGCGACGTCACCGATCGCCAGCGCGCCATCACGGCGCTGCACAAGAACCTGCAGATCCTCGACAGTATTGCGCGCGTGTCAGGCACCGGCGGCTGGTCACTGGACCTTGCGACCCAGAAACTCAGCTGGACACCACAAACGTACCGCCTGCACGAAAAACCGGTCGACTACGAGCCAACACTCGACGACGGCGTGAACTTCTACGCACCTGAGGCCCAGGCGGTGATTACACAGGCGGTCGCCGACGGCATCGAGCGCGGCGTGCCCTGGGATCTGGAACTGCCGTTCATCACTGCCACCGGGCGGCAGAGGTGGGTACGCACGTGCGGCGAAGTTGAACGCGTCGATGGGCGCGCCGCGACGCTGCTCGGGTCGATCCGCGATGTCACCGACGAGCACGCCGCGCGGCAACAGCTGATCGATGCACACGAAGACACGCGCCGCGCGCTGACCACGCTGTCGAACTATCAGAACGCACTGGATGTGCACGCGATCGTGTCGATCATGGCGTTGGACGCGCAGCACAGCTTTGTCTTTGCCAACCCGCGCTTCTGCGAAGTGACGGGCTTCAGCCAGGACGAGGTGATCGGCAAGCCTGGTGCAATCGTTGCGTCGACTGAACACCCACAAGTTTTTTTCGATGCTATCTGGCAGGCGATCCAGGCCGGGCAGGCGTGGCGCGGCGAGGTCTGCCTGCGACACAAATCCGGACGCGACATCTGGCTGGAGAGCACCATCGCGCCCATGCACGATGCCAACGGCATGCCGGATCGCATGGTGTCGCTGCACTACGACATCACTGCTCGCAGGGCCCTCGAAGCGCAACAGGCACGCGCAGTGCTGCTGCAGAACACCATCAGCGATATCCAGCGAGCATTCATCAACGGCGGCAGCCGCGATGCATTCGCTGCCGTATTGCGCGGCGGCATCGAACTGTCGGCCAGCGAATACGGCTTTGTCGGCGAAGTGTTGCTCGATGACAGCGGCGCGCCGTTTCTTCGAACCCACGCCATCACGAACATCGCCTGGAGCCCCGAGACACGGAAGTTTCACGACGACAACGAAGCAAAAGGACTGGAATTCCGCAATCTGAACACGCTGTTCGGCGCTGCCATGCGTGATCGCGTTCCGGTCATTGCGAACCATGCGAGCGACGATCCACGCGCGGCCGGTGTACCGCCCGGTCACCCCGCCCTGAACGCGTTTCTCGGTGTGCCGATCTTTGCCCACGGCGAAATGCTGGGCGTGATCGGGATGGCGAACCGGCCGGGTGGCTACAGCACAGACCTCCTGAACTTTCTCGCGCCATTGTTCGATGTAGTCGGCCAGATGATCCATTCCAACCGCCAGCGCGCAGCACGAGAACAAGCGGAAGCCGCGCTCGCGGCTGAGCAGAAGCGCCTGCGCGACATCGTTGAAGGCACGGGGCTGGCGACCTGGTCGCTGAACCTGCAGACCGACGAGATGTGGCTCAACGACCAGTGGACGACGATTCTCGGATACCCGATGGCGGAGCTGAGCACCTGGGACAGCAACGCCTGGCACGCAAAGTACGAGCGTTCCGATCTGGTCCGGCTGAAGACGCTCGGTCGATCCGTACTTGTGGGTGGGAGCGATCAGGTCGACCTGGAAGCGCGCATCCGGCATCAGCTCGGGCACTGGGTCTGGGTGCACCTGCGCGCATCGGCAGCGCGGCGCGGTGGGGAGCCCTGGAACATCGTCCTGTCGGGCACAGCCCAGGACATCAGTGCGCGCAAGGAACTCGAAGCGGCGCGGGCAGGTTCGGCGCGCGCGCTGCGCGACGCGAAGGAAGAAGCGGATCTGCGACGCCAGGAAGAGTTCGTGCTGGCCGAACTGCTTCGACTCGGCATGGAAGACACGGACAAGGCCACGTTCGCCAGAGCGGTCGTCGATCTGACAGTGCAATCGCTACCCTGGCTCAAGCGCGCAAGCAGACTGGAACTGCAGGCATTGGTCCCAGGTGCGACTTCCGAAACGACGATCAGTGCCTGCCATGAAGCTCCGCATGCGCTGGGTATCTCGCAGCACGATGCGCAGCAGTCGCCTGCGGAAGCACTCGATCTGGAACTGCGCGACGACGCCAAGCGTGTCGGCCGACTGCACCTGAGACTTGCACCCGGACTCAGGCTGACGACACGCGAACGCACATTCCTTGAACGTATGGGCTCCGCGATCGTCGTCGGCCTTCGTCAGCGCGCCAACGCCCGCAACCTGCGTGCAGCCGCGCTTGCCGCGCAATCCGCGAACATTGCCAAGTCGCAGTTCCTGGCGACCATGAGCCACGAAATCCGCACGCCAATGAACGGCATCATTGGCATGCTGGATGTGTTGCTGCAAACACAGATGAACACGGCACAGCGAGAATCAGCCGACATCGCGTATCAATCGGCCAACAATCTGTTGCGCATCCTCAATGACATTCTGGATTTCTCGCGCCTTGAAGCGAACCAGGTACAGCTTGAATGCGAGGCCCTGGAGCCACGCGCGCTCCTGCAGAGCGTGACTTCGCTGCACGCGCTGCTAGCGCAGGAACGCGGCCTCAACCTACGCGGCCAGATCGACGAGGCGGTACCCCGGCAAGTGCTCGGCGACGCCACGCGGTTGCGCCAGGCCATCACCAATCTGGTTGGCAATGCACTCAAGTTCACGCACACGGGCCACGTCAGCGTGCACGTCCAATACGACACCGAACGCTTGTACGTGCGCGTCACCGACACGGGCATTGGTATTCCCAGTGCCGACTGCGAGCGTCTGTTCAGCCGCTTCGCACAGGCCGACTCATCGATCACTCGACGTTTCGGCGGCACCGGCCTCGGGCTCGCCATCTGCAGCGAAATCATCAAGGCCATGGGTGGCGAGATCGGCGTGGACAGCGTGCCCGGCGTCGGCAGCACGTTCTGGTTCAGCGTGCCGGCCGCAGAGGTCGACGAGCGCGCTCCGGACGATGATGCCGATTCGCCAGACAACGCCGAAACGTCATCGCTCACTCACAGCACAGGTCTACGACCGCTGCGCATACTCGTTGCCGACGACAATGAGGTGAATCGACGCATCATGCGTGCCTTTCTGCAAAGTGCGGGACACGACGCAACACTCGTCGAGAACGGTGCCGAAGCGCTGTCCGCGCATATCGCCGACGCCTTCGACATCGTACTCATGGACGTGCAGATGCCCGTGATGGACGGGCTGACCGCCACCCGCGCCATTCGCAGACTGGGACCGGACCGCTGCGACGTGCCCGTCATCGCCATCACCGCCAACGCAATGCCCGGCGACAAGGAACAGTATCTGGCCGGGGGCATGACGGGTTACCTGGCGAAGCCGATCAATCGCCAGAGCCTGTACAGCGTCATCGCCGAGGCCTGCAGAAACAGCAACCCAGCGGCAGTCTCGCCGCACGTCACACCGGTGGCTGGCGATAGCGCGCAGGCACCTCGAACTTGAACACACGGGCGGCATTCAGCCCCAGCACCTTCGCCCGTTCATCGTCTGACAGCTGCATCATGGTGCGCTCGATCGCCTCGGCAGAGTGCGGCCACGTACCTTCATGATGCGGGTAGTCATTGGCCCACATGAAGTTGTCCACCAGGCCATGAGCGCGCGCCAGATCGAGCCCTGCCTTGTCTTCCTGAAAGGTTGCGAAGCCGTTGGTCTTGAAGAACTCGCTCGGTAGACGCGACAGCTTCGGGCGCACCCACATGTGGTGCTTCTGATAAGCCTCGTCCATCGCGCTGAGCGCCCAGGCGACCCAACCGATCCCTGCTTCCACACTGCCGAAGATCAGTTTGGGGAAGCGATCCAGCACGCCGGAGGCGCACAGATTGGCGATGGGCTCCATGGTCGGCGCAAGCGAGTGCACCGCGTAGTTGATCACCGCGCCACCATTGCCGCGTGAGGTGCGCGGATCACGCCCGGTTGACACGTGAAATGTCACCGGCAGATCCACGTCCTGAATACACGCCCACAACGGATCGAACTGCGGCAGGTTGTAGTTTGCAGCCTCGTGATCTGGCGCGCCCCACACCGGCTTGCATGGCAGGCACAGGCCCCTGAAGCCCAACGCCGCGCAACGCTGTATCTCGGCAATGGCGCCGTCCATGTCGCCTGCAGCGACGCAGGCCATCGGTGCCAGCCGATCATTGAAGTCGCCGAACACTTCCCAGGCCCATTCGTTGTACACGCGGCACATGGCCTGACTGAACTGTGCATCTGGCGTGGCCCAGATCGTCAGCCCTTTGTTCGGGAACAGCACTTCACAGTCGACGCCATCCAGTTCGAGGTCTGCGAGCCGCTCCTGTGGCGTCTTGCCGGACTGATTGCGCAACTGGTCTTCGCCTTCGAACTTGATATCGCGCAGACGCAGTGGCCGAAACCCCTCGGTCTTCTGATGCTTGGTGCCATCGGCATCCACTTTGACGCCTGGCACGCGATCACGGTACTTCGCCTCCATGCGCGTAACCCACAGATCGGACGGCTCCTGCACATGGCCATCGGTGGACGCCATGAAGTACTTGTTCGCAGCGCCAGCACGCGGACTGCGGGGCCAATCAGTGGCACCCGGGGTCTGCAGGCGCCAGGCATTGTTGGCGTCGGGTACGGGGATCGAACGCGTCATGGGATGTCCTCCGGGCATTGAGCAAACGAGACGGCAGGCGGTCGAGCCTAAACCTGAAGCAGGAGTGGCGCGACAGCGCGCTCGCCCATCGCAATCGAACACGACGCTCGTGTGCGGGCGGCAGGGTTATGCTCGGCCACCTGCTGCGCGACCGCGCTGCCGCACCACCAACCACCAACCACCAACCACCAACCACCAACCACGAACCACGAACCACCAACCACCCGCGACCAACGAGGCACCGATGGAACTCTACGAAGCCATGAGCACATTGCGCGCAGTGCGTATGCTGCGCCCCGACCCGATTCCGGACGCGGTGCTGCAGCGCGTGCTCACGGCCGCAACCTGGGCGCCGACCGGCGGCAACGTGCAACCCTGGCGGATCGTCGCAGTCCGCGATGCGGCAAAGAAAACCGCGCTGCGCGATCTCTACAAACCACGCTGGGAAGCTTACGTAGGCAGCAACAAGAAACGCCTCGAACACGGCTTCAAGAAAGGCGCGGACGCCATGTCGCGCACCTTGGCCTCGGGCGACTATCTTGCTTCGCACATGCACGAAGCGCCCGTCATCGCGGTGTTCTGCTTCAACCCCGGCATCATGGCCATCACCGATATCGACCAGCCGCGTCCCACCGTCGTCGGCGGCGGCTCCGTATATCCGTCAGTGGAAAACCTGCTGCTGGCCTGCCGCGCAGAAGGCTTGGGCTGCGTACTCACAACGCTTCTATGCATGGACGAGCCGGCCGTACGCGAACTGCTGCAGCTGCCACCCGAGTGGTACACCTGCGCGCATGTACCCATCGGCTATCCAGTCAAGCGCGGGCATGGCCCCATCAGCCGCCGCAAGCTGGGTGATCTGGTTTACAGCGACACCTGGGGCAGTGCGTTTGGCGGCCCTGCAAGCAGCTGAGTGCAGCTTCAGTAAGGCGCGTCGCCATCGATCATGAGGCGGCGCATCTCCCGTCGATGGCCGTGATAGTCGTTCAACGCATAGTGCTGCGTGCAGCGGTTGTCCCACAGTGTCAGCGTGCCCGGTTGCCAGCGCACCCGCGCAACGAATTCGGCGCGTGCCATGTGACTGAACAGGAATGCCAACAGCGGCCGGCTCTCGTCAGCACTCCAGCCATCGAAGCGCACCGTGAACAACGGGTTCACGAACACGCTCAAGCGTCCGCTCTGCGGATGCGTACGCACTACTGGATGCGACATCAGTTGGTGTACCAATGACTGTTGCGCAGCGCGTTGGCGGAATTCGTTGCGCTCGTCCTGAACGGCCGCGGCACCGTGTACGGCCTCGGCCGTGTGCAACGCACGCAGACTGCGCAGCGTTGTCTGCATGCCCGGCGTGAGCGCGAGGTACGCCGCTTCGTTGTCCGAGAACAGCGTGTCACCCAGGCCAGCCGGCGGCAATTCAACGGCGTACAGCAATGTGCCGAAGGGTGGCCGCGCCATGAACGTCATGTCAGTGTGCCAGCCACCGCCAACATTGATGCGCTCGTCGGCCTCCTTGGCAATGGGCAGCAACTCGGGGTGCTCAGCCATCGCCGCACGAAACGGGTGCCGCGCGAACTGCCCGAAGTGCGCACCGACGGCCTTCTGCTGTTCCGGTGTCAGCCCGTGCTGATCGCGGAACACCAGCACTTTCCATTGCATGAATGCCGAGCGGATGGCGGCGAGCGTCTGCAGGCCCAGCGGAACGCGCAGATCCACGCCGAATACTTCGGCGCCAATGCTGGCAGTCAGGGGCCGCAGATCGAGCGCCTGACTCGAGCTGGCCGCAGCCACCACCTCATGATCGCGATTCGCAACAGACATGCGGGTACTCCAAACGCAACGTCGTCTTCCGGACCTGATGGTAAGCGGCGCACGACGTGCCCGGACGTCTTGTCCTCGAGGAAAACGCCTTGTCCGCAAGGAAGACGCTTGGCCCACGCGGAATGCGCCCGCAGAATCGCGCACTCAACACGACCGTCCCGACAGGAAACATCATGGCTCGCGAAATGAAACTCGGCATGCAACTTGGCTATTGGGGCGCACAGCCGCCCAGGGATCTTGTCGGCCTTGTGCAGGAAGCCGAACGCATGGGTTACGACTCGCTGTGGACGGCAGAAGCCTATGGGTCGGATGCATTGACGCCACTGGCCTTCATTGCGGCGCACACGAGCCGCATTCGCCTGGGCACGGGCATCGTGCAGATGTCTGCGCGTACCCCCACCGCCACGGCGATGGCAGCCATGACGCTGGACCATCTGTCCGGCGGCCGCATGATCCTTGGGCTGGGCGTTTCCGGACCGCAGGTCGTCGAAGGCTGGTATGGCCAGTCCTTCGCCAAGCCGCTGGCACGCACGCGCGAGTACATCTCCATCATCAAACAGGTGCTGGCGCGTGAAGAGCCGGTCAGCAACCCGGGGCCGCACTATCCGCTGCCCTACGGTGGCGCCGACGCCTCGGGGCTTGGCAAACCGTTGAAGTCGATCACTCATCCATTGCGTGCAGATCTGCCGGTGTTCCTCGGCGCTGAAGGACCGAAGAACGTTGCGCTGGCAGCCGAGCTGTGTGACGGCTGGTTGCCGCTGTACTACTCGCCGTTCCGCAACGACGTGTATGCCAGCTCGCTGTCCAACGCGAAACCGGGTTTCGAAGTCATGCAGGGTGTGGTGATCAACATCACCGACGACATGGAAGCGGGCCTGCGCCCCATCAAGGAAATGCTGGCGCTGTATGTGGGCGGCATGGGCGCGAAAGACAAGAACTTCCACAAGGAACTGGTATCGCGGCTGGGCTTCGAGGCCGCTGCCAACGACATCCAGGCGCACTACCTGGCAGGGCGACGCAAGGAAGCTGTCGCGGCGGTGCCGGATCAACTCGCGGACGAGATTGCGCTGGTCGGGCCCATCGATCGCATTCGCGACCGGCTGCAGGCCTGGCGCGAAACACCGGTCACCTCGATGCTGGTGTCTGCGCGCAATCCCACGCAGCTCGGCGTGATTGCCGACCTTGTGCTCGGAGGTTGAAGGCGTTGGGCGGTTGAAAGTGCTGGGCGGTTGACACAGATCAGGGTACGCAACAGGCGATACCGGCATGCTTTGCGCGTACGGCATCAACTCACAGAGCGGCCCATTGCCAATGAACAGCCAATTGCCCAAGAACAGCGAGCGCCTGAGTGCAACCGACACGCACGCGCTACTGACTGCCCAGCGCCAGACGTTTCTTGCACGCATAGCTGAGTTGGAACACACGACGCGGCATCGCGATGAACCCTTGCCTGCGGACTCAAGTGAGCAGGCAACGGCAATCGAGGACCTCGAGGTGCAGGAGGCACTTGAAGCAGAGACGCGCGCGGGTCTACAGCAGGTGAATCTGGCGATCAGTCGTCTTGATCAAGGCGCCTACGGCGTGTGCGAGCACTGCGGCGCAGCCATCACCCCGGCGCGCCTGCATGCCATGCCCGCGGCGACACGCTGCATTCAGTGCGCTGCCTGAAGGGCCCTGCGCTTAAAGCGATTGCTTGAACGAGATCAGGAACTGCGCCGCATCGACGTCCTGACCATCGACGAGCGGAAAGGCCACATCGATGTGCATGAGCACACCGTTGGTTGTACGTGTCGACTCCAGCCTGAGCCCCACACCGACATCTGCCAGTACGCCGAACTCGTTGCTGCTCGGCGCTTCGGGAAACCAGGCGCGCCCGACATCGGCGAACACGGCCGCGCCGACGCGCACGACCTTGGCGATGTATAGATCGGAGACGTAGCGCTCTTCCAACGAAAACAGAAAGCGGCGATCACCGAGTTGATAGCGCAACGGGTAGCCGCGCAGCCCAGTATCTCCACCGAGCAGAAGTTGACGGTCTTCGGTCAGGTTCTCAGTCCAGATGTAGCCAGCGCTGGCGTAGAAGCTCAGACGATCGGTCTGCTTGTCACGCAAACGCACGCTGCTGCGAAACTCCAGGTTCTCGTAGCGTTTGGTGTCCAGGCGGTACCGTCCTTCGACCACAACGCCATAGCGCATGATCGCGCGCTCGCCGAAATGCTGAGCATCGAAGTAGTCGACGCGAAACACGTAGCGATCAGCGCCTTGGGTTGAATAGCCGAACAACGCACTGGTGCGCTGGCCGGTATACAGATCTTCAGTGCGCTGCAGACGGTCGAGGTTGCTGGTCAGCTCGAAATCGTCTTCAACACTTTCGACGGCTATGTACGGATAGTCGAGCACACGATCCTCGGGAAACGGCGTCGGCTGTACCTCGCCACCGATGTCCGCAAAGCGGTTTTCCTCATGCACAAAGCCCAACCGGATACGCGGTTGTCGATTCCCGATCAAGCCAGGCGACCAGCCGACGAACGCGTTCACGAACTCTGATGTGCGTTCGAACTGCGCGAACTTCTTGCCGCGGAAATACTTGGGCTCTTCGCGTTTCGCCCGCTCAATGGTTGCGCCCCAGGCAAATTGCGTGTCGAAGGAGTAGAACGGCAGCCCGGCGCGCAACGACTGCAGGTAGCCGTCATCACTCTTGGCAACGGTGAAACCAAACGTCTGGTGGGTGCCCGCGACATTCAGATCGTCGTAGCTCAGGTCGCCGCCCTTGCGATCCACTGTCCTTCGATAACCGAAGGACAGCTTCTTGCCTGTGCCAAACAGATTGCTGTCGGTCATGCCGAAGCCGAAATTGCTGAAGCCACCTGAGCGCGCGATGTCGAGCCGCGGCAGCAGCGTCCACAGGTCGCGTGTAACCACATCGAAATCGACGCGATCACCGCAGCGCCGCGCAGGAAGAATGCGTGCGTCGTACAAGAACAACTGCGCACGCAAGGCACGTTCCGATTCGGCAATGGTGCGCACAGGCACGGTGTCGCCAGGTTCGAAGAACAACGTCTGCTCAATGACCCGCGGACGGGTGTTCAGCGATGCCCAATCACGCAGGGCCGTCGCCTGACGAAACAACCAGAAGTCCTGCTCGGGGTCCTTCAGGTCGAAGACTGGCAAGCGGACAACATTGATCTGGCCGACCTTGACCTGCTCAGCATCGAACTTCAGATGGCCGTTGAAGGATTCAAGCGCTTCGCCAGCGTAGGGCGTCAACGGCGTACAGCCATCTCGGTCGGAGGCAGGGGCTCGGTCGGAGGCAGTGGAGCGGTCGGAGGCAGGGGCGACTGCGCCGCCGAACCCGGCCTGATCCAGCGGCGCCGCGGCCGCTTGCGCCGCGGACTGCGCCACGCTCGACTGTTCGCCAATGTCCGGCCGGGCTGCACTTGTCTGAGCAGTGTCGGCGTGCAGCAGCGGCGCGGATATCACAAAGCCAAGCGCCACCAACAACGCAATACAGCCGCGCATCCGCTCACATCCCCGCCTACATCCCCGAAGGGCCCTCAGCTGCATCGGCTGTTTCCATTGGCGTTTGCGTTGGCGTTGGCGTTGGCGTTTGCGTTGGTCACTCGAAGATTGCCTCGATCACATCTTTGCCGTCGGGCGTGTAACGCTCCTTCAACACATCCAGCTGGTCCTGGCTGATGGGTTCGAACTTGCCGAGCATGCACGATGGTCCGGTAGTCAGACCGCCCGCACCCGGATGCAGCACGTTGATTGAATCGAGCTGACACAGCTGGCCATCACCGCGGCTGGTGTAGACCACTTTGGCGCCGGGCCGCAGGTCCAGGCACTTCACAGGCATCTGGTTGATGAAGATCCGTTTGCGCTCATCCTTGAACACGATGATGTTGCTGTTCAGCACGTCGGTCTTGTCGATCGATGCCTGGCGAATGCAACGTTTTGCATCAGGCGTGTCTTCACTCGTGCTGTTCAGCAGAGCATCGAGCGCCGGACTTGCTGGCGCATCCTGGTGTGCCGCCTGCACGCCGCCGTCAGCACGCGCGGTGGCTTCTGCTTGAGTTGTTTCGCCAGCACCTGGCGCTGTCGGAGCAGCCCGTTCACGCTCGACCGCCGGGGCCATGCCACCGTCCTGTGCCGCGTCGGCCATCGCCAACGGGCCGGCCAGCACGCTGCCAAACGCGGCAACCAGGATGGCGACGCAGGCACGGGTGCCAATCAATGTTCTGCTTTTCATGTTGTACCTCCACACACGCAGACAATCGCAGCTCGCACATATGCCCTGCCAGCACACTCGCCAGCGACAGTCGCTGGCGCAACGATAGCCGCTGCCAAACCACCCGCTGTGCCCACTGCCGGTCTGCAGCCGCACGCAGCTCGCACGTCGAAGCGCATCATCGGCGCGACTGCAACTCGTTCTTCAAGGCAAGCAGTTGCTCCCGGCTGATCTCCTCGAACGGGCCCAGTACACATGTGTCGATGACCTGAAAACCGCCACGGCCAGGCGCGCCGCCAAGCGCCTCCACCTTGTCCAGCGCGCACAGGCGCGCAGTGCTGGTCGGGTTCAACTGTATGACGTCATTCTTACGCAACGATGCGCAGCGCGGTTTCAGCTGGCTCAACATGTAGCGCCCGCGCGGCAGATGAAAAACGATATGCCCACCGTCCAGGATGGTGTGGCTTCGGATTGCGCTCATGCTGATGCAGGATTGCGAATTGCCATAGACCGCTTCATCTGTCGGCAGGTCTACGACTGAGCCGACCGGACTCGGTTCACTCGCAGCGGCCGTCACCGTTGCGTTGGCAGGGTCCCCGCACGCCACCGCTGCGAGCGCCACAGCGAGCCATTTCATCGCAATCCTCAGTACGCCGTGCCGCGCCACATGCCCAGCGGTCCGAATGAGCACCATGACCCCTCCTTACGTATGCCTGTAGGCGCGTTTGCACGTGGCGCGTTGGCCTGAAAGCGCCCCTGCCGGTGGCCAGCAGCCCTGGAACCCTAACACCGCACCGACGCCGAACTCGACCCTTGGGGCGCCTTCGGGCCAGCAGAAGTCAGACCACCAACAGTCAGACCAGCAGCAGTCAGACCAGCAGCAACCGCCGCCAGCATGGGTCCTGCTTCAGCGTCGATCTTCAGCAGCGTCAACGCATCACCGCGGGTCCAGCCGCGGTTCAGGACCGCGATCGGCAGGTGCGCCGCATGGGCGCGGCGGCACATCCGCAAGCCCGAGTACACGCTCAGCGATCTACCGATCACCAGCAGGCCGCGCGCGTCTGCAAGCGCAGCATCGGCGGCGCGCCAGACTGCTGGCGCAATGTTGTCGCCGAACAAGACCACCGACGGTTTCAACAAACCGCCACACAACGCACAGGCTGGCACGCGCACGCGCTCGAGCAGTTCAACGGACTCAGTCAACAGGCTCGTGTCGCCATCGGCAAGTTGACGCGACTGCAGGTCAAGCAGGCCGGCATTGAGGTTGGCCAGCAGGCTCTGAATTTCCGCACGGGGGTACACCGCCGCGCAGTCCAGACAGTGCACGCTCGTCAGACAACCATGCAGGTCGATCACGTTCTGTGAACCTGCACGTGCATGCAGGCCGTCGACGTTCTGAGTGATCAGGCCGGTGACAACACCCTGTGCCTCCAATGTCACCAGGCTGTAATGACCCGCATTCGGTTGCGCGGCCGCAAACGCCGGCCAGCCATGCAGGCTGCGCAGCCAGTAACGCTGCCGTGCACGCGCACTGCGCAGAAAATCTACCGCCTGCACAGGCGCGTTGCGCTGCCAGGTGCCAGCTGCATCGCGATAGGTGGGAATGCCGGAGGCAGCGCTGAGACCGGCGCCTGTCAGTACACACAGGGGCGAGAAGGCACGCACAAAATCCAACAATTCGGCGGCCAACAGTTGCGCAACGTCGCCGTTGATCGCGCCCGCTGCCTGATGATCGGATGCCTGATGATCTGCTGCCCGATGATGTGACATGCGTGCTCTAATTCCGCCCATTAGGAATTCACAAACAAGAAATACACGCCGACACGAAGCACACGCAATCGAACCCTGCTGAAACGTTCAACCCTGGCCGATGCGACTACCTTAGCTGATGCGACCGCGCACACGAACAACATCCACACCCGACCGCACCAGTCGTGCCTGCCTGGACTGGCTGCGCGCCCACGCAATTGCATTCGATCCGGCGCGCGGGCCGTCGATCCGTGCATTAAAGGCGCTCACGCCCATGCTGCAGGGCAAACGCGTAGCGATGCTCGGCGAAACCGTGCAGCGCGTGCACGAGACATTTGGCTTTCGGCTGGCGTTGCTGCGCTTTCTCGCTGGGCACGGCTTCAACCTCATCGGCGCACAGGCATCCTGGTCTGACGGCGCGCGCATCCAGCGCTTCCTCACATCGAACACGCTCGCAGAACTCGACCGCGTTGCACTGCTCGGCTACCGAGGCAGTTCACGCACCGACCGCGACGACAGCCGCACTGGCAGCAGCGGCGCACCAGCAATTCGAGCAAAGGCATCCACCGCCAGCCGCGCAAAACGCCTGCGCTGGCAATCCGACAATCAGGCGGCGCTGTACAAAGAGCAGCGTCGCTTCTACGTCGCGTTGCGGAAACTGCGCGTACAGCAGAAGCCATCACACCCACCCATCAGCATGTTCGGCTACGACGCGGACGGCAGCCTGGGTGACAGCTATGAAGAGATCGACGCGCTGCTGCGCGCACGCCGCCAGCCACGCATCGACACGCTGCGGCAACTTCTGGCGCGCGTGCCCGGCGAAGACATGGCCGCGGAGATTGATCGCCTGGCATGGGCGCTCGACTGGATGGACCTGCAGTACGGAAGCCTTGCCGATCAGTTGGGCAGCGGCGGCTTCGCGCACGTGCGGCATCTGCTGGCGCTGTTGCACGACAGCGTCGAGCTGGCGCGCGCGGCCTGGTACACCGATGACCCTGCGCGCGTCGCAGAAGGCGCCGCGTTACGCGATACGGTCATGCACACCAACGTGGCGTTCGCACTGGCCGAACATCATCCCGAGTCCAAGGCCGTGCTGATGGGTGCGGCACATCATCTGCCCAAGCGCGACGCCGGCATTGTGACAACGCAATCACAGGGTCCAGCGGCGGCGCGTGCATCGCTGGGCAGCTTCGTGGCGCAGACACTGTTGCCTGGGCAGGTGTTCTCGATGTGGTTCATGTACGGCGGTGGCACCGACGGCCAGACGCTCGATCCGAAACAGCGTCAGTTGAAGGCACCGAAGGACACGCTGAACGCACTGCTGCGGCGCGTTGGCGGCGCCTTTGTACTACCGTTGGTCGAGCTGGACGATCCGCGTGCCGCGCCGCTGCTTGCGTCGCTGCGGGTGATGCAGTCAGGCAATGCCAGCGTGCAGTTACGACTCGCGGAGCAGATGGACGCCCTTTACTTCGTGCCGCAAGTCACAGCGGTGGAAGGGCCGCGCTGAATCAATCGCCGCGCAGGTTGCAACGAACGCTGCCTACCTCTGATCACCCGCCTTCTCCGGCGCAATCTGCTCAAGACTATGCCCGGCCGTCTCGCGAAAGGTAATCAGCGCGATCAGCGCCGCTGCGGCCACCAGCCAAGGCATGTATGCAAGCGCCCGCCAGTTGGAACCCAGCAAGGGATACAGCCAGGAGACCGACGCCAGCCCAACGATGCCACCCAGCGTGCCGATCACGCTGCGCGCGCCGCTCGCCGTAGCCCGCAATGAAGTCGGAAAGCTCTCAGATGCGTAGGTGGTGAGTACCGTGTCTGCGCCAAACAGCGCAAACAGATACAGAATCCAGAGCACGCCTACGAGTGGACCACTCACGCTGTAGAACGCCGACCCCGCCATCGCCGTGAGCAGCAGAAAAAAAGCCACCAGTCGGCGGCGACCGAAACGATCACTCCAGCGCCCCGACAGCGGGTTGGCGACGACGGCCAACCCGCCGCCGCCGACGATGAGCATCGACACCGCCGATGCGTCCCACTGCTGCACATCCAGCAGGTACTTCACCTGAAAGAAGCCCACGCCGCCCAGGCCAAACGAAAACAGAAATGCGACCAGCGCAATGCTGACGAAGCGCCCGCCAGTCTCCGTCACGAGCCGCAGCAATTGCCGCGCCGTTGACTGCAGTCGTGCCGAAACGGGCGCCAGGGCCGCGAAGCGTTCCGTCTCCGGCATCAGCACGCGCCAGCGGGCGATCAGCAGCATCGGCACAACGCCCACCGCGTACAGTGCGCGCCAGCCGTATGGCAGGTAATCGACGAAGCCGAACAGCATTGCTGCTGTGCCAGCACCGCAGGCTTGAATGGCACCAAAGGCACCTACGCCCCAACCGCGATGTTCGTCGGGGAACTCCTCGACAATCACCACCGTTGCCAGCAGCGTCTCGGCCACGGCGAACACCCGCGCAAGAAACTGCAGCACAACGAATACCTCGGTAGTCGGCGCCAGCGCAGTGGCTGCTGTCAGCAGTGTGTAGGCCAGCACAGTGGCAAGCAGTACGCGTCGCCGACCCACGCGATCGGCCAGCAGTGTCACGATGAACGCCAGCAGCGCGCCTGCGCGCACGGTCGAGCCCAGCCAGCCGAGATCGCCTTCGGCAATACCCAGGCTCTTCTGGATCTGCGAAAGGTTGAGCGTGAACAAGTACAGGTCGTACTGCTCGAAGAACGAGACGGCCGAGACCAGGCCAAGCACGCGCCACTGGCGTTCAGTCAACGGTGGCGGCTTGCCGAGAAACCAGGCGAAGCGGAACCAGCGTGGCCGTGCTTGCGTGCTCAAGCGGATTCCTGATCGTGCGTGTGAACGGGCGGCCTGGATAGCACGGATGCCACGCCAGGAACATCCAAGCCGCCGTTCATCGCACGCTTCACGACCCGTGCACCTCGCGACCCGTTCACCTGTCGACCCGTGGAGTGCCGCGCGTGCCGCACCGATGCCCGGATCACTTCCAGATGCGGCGCCACCAGGCCGAATCTTCGCGCACAGGCGCCGATGGCTTGACCGGAATCACCGGCGGCGCCGCATCCTCCGGTTGCCCGCGATACTCAGGCACGCGCGGCAACTTGCGGCGCAGATCGGACACGTTCCAGCCGGTGAGCCGCGCCAGTGCCTGCACTTCCTGCTCACGTCGCTGCGGCAGCTCCTGCGTGAAGTAGCGGCGCGCCTCAGGGCAATCCGCTTCGCCACTGAACGCACGCTGCAACACGTAACGGCCCTGGAAGTTCGCGCGATTGCCCGTGGTCTTGAGCATCAGATCTTCAGGAAAGTGCTGCGCGTCATAACGCACATGCAGGCGCGTCACGAATACGTCCACCGGCCCGCTGAACGGTGGACTGGGAATAGGCCGGCGGCTGCCCAACGGCTGGCGCAGCGGGAGGTCGCCGGGTCGGCCCCCGCCATCGAGCCAGAACACGCCAAGTTCACGCAGCTCTGCAGGTGAAAGCGGATCGGCCGCACAGGGATCACACCACGCCATGTCCCACGCGTACTCGAGGAACACCACCTCACCGTTCTGGTTGCGTGTCTGCTGGCGAAACATGGTGCGGTAGAAATCTGCGAAGTTCGGTTGCACGAACTCCGGCAGATTCACGTCTGTCGGCAGCGCCACGGTGCGGTAGTTGGTCGTCTCCACGCGTCCAGTGCGCGTAAGGCCATAGACGAACAGTTCCTGCGGGCCATCGGCATTCACGGTGCCCAAGCGGATCGGCAGCATGAAGCGCGAGTGCTCATAGGCAATCTGCAACGGGCGCAGTTCGCTGTAGCCACTCTTCGCCTGCTCGCGCAGGTTCACCTTCGCCACGAAGAAGCGCATGCCCTGCTTCAGATAGCTGGCCACCACGGGCGCCGCGCCATTGGGAATCCGGTAGCCATTGCTGGTGAGCCAGGTCACGAGCCCACCGCTCTGCTTCGCCGACAGGATCAGGATGTCGTACTCACCGACGGTGTACTGCGCTTCGATGCGGACACCGAGCGACTTTGCGCTCTGCCTTGCAGCACCAGCGCGAGGCGCCGCCGCAGGCAATGCCATGGACGACATTTCATCGTAGCGTCGGCGCTCACATGGATTGGCGTCGAAGTACTCGACCAGCCTGGGCGCAGTGTAGGCATCCAGATGATCGATCAACGCCCGGTCGGCCACGTGAATCTGCTCGCGCTGCAGGAACGTCGGAATGGGAATGACCATTGCGAAGTCACGCACATTGCCTTTGAAGTCGTTGGCCAGCGTCATCACAGTGCGCGGACCGTCGCGCACCAGCACAACCTGCGAGGCCTGGTTATACAAACGCGTGTCGGCACTCGCCACATAGAAACCACAGAAGGCGTGTGCGGGCGCGCTGCCCAGCACAGTGGCAACCAGCAGCCCCACGCAGACGCTGAGCCTGGTCAGCGTGGCTGCGACCAGCCCGCGTTCGGTCGACGGAAGATTCGTTTGCCAAGTCATGTTCTGAGACTCCGTTTGAGAGACGTTCATCGAAGTGCAGCCATGCGGGTGTTGGTCTCGCGCGCAGCGCCAGCCGCCGCGCCACGCCAGTGAAAACGCTGCGCAGGCAGCAGCCGATCCAACACCGGCGCCAGTGGTGAGGCACATGCCAGTGCCCACAACAGCGCGTCCGGCTGATAGAAGTGAAAGCGCAGCACATAGGCCACGGCCACCAGCACAACGGCGAACAGCGCTCGACTGAAGCGATGGTCTGGTGTCGCGCGCGGATCCGTGATCATGAAAAAGCTGAAGATCAACAGCGTGCCGTCGCACAACTGACGCAGCGGAATGACCAGGCTGTCGCCCAGCCACTGCGCGCGCAGCAACAGCGCCGTAGCCCACAGCACGAGGAACGTCAGCGCCAGGTCCAGACGCGTCGCACGCGCCGTGATGAGCATGCCAATCCCCGCGATCAGCCCGACCTGCATGGCCGCATGGCCCCAGGTGCCGGGCGATACCCAGGCCAGGCTGGTACTGCAGGTGAGCAGCACGATGGCGATGTTGCTCGGGTTGAACACCTGCTTGCCGCGGATACGCAGCAGATGCTTGCTGCCAATTGCCAGCAGCGCCGCGAGCAGCGCCAACGCCAGACCCGCCGAACTGCCCTCCACGCGTAACAGCAGCGTCAACGAAAGGGCTGTGATCAGCGGACTGCGAAAATCGAATCGACTCGCGCGCCAGCGGGCGAAAGCCCATTCCGCGCCGACGCATCCGCACATGAACAACAGCGCGACCCAGGGCGAGATAGCCGCGCGCAGCAGCACAAGCGCATAACCGGTGAAGGCGCTCAACGCGGCAATCTGCCACCACCGCGGATCGATGGCGCGCACTCGCCTGGCCATCGACATCAGCAGCGCTCGGCGCGACGCTGACAAGCTGTACATCGGTTCAGTCGGTGAGCGCATCGACGCCTTCCTGCTTACTGAAATCGGGCACTGAATCAGCCCGCCGAAAACGGTGCACGCATCGGCCCTGCAGCCGCTGATTGCACCACCCATGAACAGGGATACGCACATGGCTGCCAATCCGGGTTAATGGGCTGCTACATTCGCGCACGCCCGCTCAGACCACATCCCTTCAGGCACGACGAAACAGGAGCACTACCTTGTCCGCCACCATTACAAAGTCATCCATCGATCTCGGCATCATCACGATGCAGCCTGAAGCGGCGCTGAAGTTCTATCGCGATACGGTGGGTCTGCCGTTGGCCGGCGAGATGGCCATGCCGGGCGGCGGCAAGATGTACCGCCTCATGGCCGGTGAGAGTGTGATCAAGGTTGTGCACCCTGCATCGGCGCCACCCGCGGTGGCCGCGCCCGGCGGCTTGCAGGGCGCAACGGGTTATCGCTACTGGACGATCACCGTGTCGAATCTCAAGGAGCTGACAGACCGCTGCGCCGCGGCCGGCTACAAGGTGCCGATCTCGCCACGCGAAATCCGTCCCGGTGTGTCCATCTCCATGGTCGAAGACCCGGACGGCAACTGGGTCGAATTCCTCGAAATGAAGTAGGCGCGACGCGGGCCAGCCCCACGCGGCCACGTGACGTACCCGTCGGGTTGCCGGCTCGACGGGGCGGGCTGTCGTGTAGCTGCTGGTGCGAAGCTTGCTAGATCGATCACAGAAGAAGACTGGAAATCCCAGCGGACGATCGCACGCCGGTTGATCAAGCTCGAGAACCCCGAAGCACACAGACCCCGAGCACAGGGGTCCCAAGCACATAGGAACGCCATGCGCTGTCTTGCGTCACTCCGCTACCTGCTCGTATGCATCGTTGGCTTGGTTGCGGGCGTGGCTCATGCGGCCGAAGCAACGGTGCATGTCTACAACTGGAGCGACTACATCGCGCCCAGCGTGCTGACCCAGTTTCAAAAGGAAACGGGCATCAAGGTCGTGTACGACGTTTACGACTCCAACGAAATGCTGGAGGCCAAGCTGCTTACCGGCGGCTCGGGTTACGACGTGGTGTTTCCGACCGCGCGGCCGTTCGCGCAACGACACATCCTGCGCAACATCTACATGCGCATGGACCCGAAAGCGCTGCCGAACCTGCGCAACCTGGACCGCGGCATCCTGGCCTCGCTGAAGGACATCGATCCGCACAACGATCATGTGCTGCCCTATACCTGGGGCACCACCGGCATCGGCTACAACGCCAAACTCGTCGCCAAGCGTCTGGGCACCAAAGTGCCGACGAACTCCTGGGGGCTGCTGTTCGATCCACGCATTGCGGCAAAGCTCGCAACCTGCGGCATTGCCGTACTGGACGACGCGGAGGAAGCGCTGCACGCGGCGCTGATTTATCTGGGCAAGGATCCGAACAGTGCGACCGCCGCAGATCTGAACGCCGCCATCGCACTCTTTGCAAAGGTGCGGCCCTTCATCCGTTACTTCCACTCGTCGCAATACATCAACGACCTGGCCAACGGCGACATCTGCGTCGCGATGGGCTATTCGGGCGACGTGCTGCAGGCGCGCGACCGCGCACGCGAGAGCAAGAACCGTGTCGAGGTTGCCTACGCGGTGCCGCAGCAAGGCGCCATCATGTGGGTTGACCTGATGGCCATCCCGAACGACGCCCCGAACAAGGCCAATGCGCTGAAGTTCGTCAACTTTCTGTTGCGCGCCGACGTGATGGCCAGGATCAGCAACGAAGTTGCCTATGCCAATGGCAACGCAGCCGCAACACCGCTGCTGAATGCCGCGATCCGCAACGACCCCGGCATCTACCCGCCCAAGCAAATCATGGCCCGCCTGAAGACCGCCAAGAACATGTCTGCCGCTGAACGCCGCGCGCGCACGCGTGCGTTCACCCGCATTCGTACCGGACGCTGACGTTGGCCGCGCCAACGCCGCGCCTGCGGATCGAGGGTCTCTGCAAAACCTACGGCGATGTTCGCGCGGTCAACAACGTCAGCTTCGACGTTCCGCCAGGCGAAC
>CAMAVY010000043.1 GCA_945861675.1 Klebsiella pneumoniae
GGCCGAACGTGCAGCTCTGCGAGTGATGTGCCTGAAAAGGTGATGGGATCCATGCCGCAAGCAATACCGCATCGCCCAAGGGTTGTTCGGCAAAACGTGCTAACTCAATGGCCGCACTCGCGAATGGGGGGGAGGACAAATTGGCCCTGGTTTGGGCCCGGTAATCGCTGGTCGGCATTAGCGCGTTTGACTATCCTTCGCGCTTCCAAAATTCCGGTTCGTCTCAGCTGGCTTGGGGCGCTCTGCAATCGAGCGCCCTGCGAGCTGTGATTGAGCCAGTGCATGGCTGATCGCTCGGAGTGTGGCGTTGATTCCTGACTCGGAATGTACGACCGGCGCAAAGCCATCCTGCTGGATGCGTCGGCTTTCGGCCCTCACACTTTCGGCCCCGACACTTTCGATTTCGAAAGTTGCTGACGCCAGCTGATGGCCTACCTCCCGATTCTCATCTTCTTCTTCGGCACCATCGCACTGCTTGTGGTGGTGCTCGGTCTGTCCTGGCTGATCGGCGCGCGCACACGGCGCGGCACGTCCACCGGCGTGCCCTATGAATCGGGCATCCTGTCCGGCAGCAATGCCGGGCAGCTCAAGGTCGCGGTGGAGTTCTATCTCATTGCCATCTTCTTCGTGATCTTCGATCTTGAGGCGGTGTTCGTATTCAGCTGGGCAGTGGCGTTCAAGGAACTGGGCTGGCCGGGCTACGTGGCCATGGCCACCTTCATTCTCGAGTTGCTGCTGGCGTTGGTGTACGCGGTGCGTACCGGCGTCTTGGATTTTGGTCGGCGGCACCGTGCTGCCGCGCTGCGCGAAGACTCAACCATCCGGTGACTTTCACCGGGCATCCGGTGACCTTTACCGGGCAAGAAGGGCTGCCTCATGCAATGGAATCTCATCAAGGTCGAACCCGATGGTTCGATGGAAGAGGCGAATCGCGCCCAGGAAGCGCAGATGGAGCCTTCCTTCCTGATGGCGAAGCTCGAGGACCTGGTGGCCTGGGGGCGCGCCAGCTCGATGTGGCCGTACAACTTCGGCCTGTCCTGCTGCTACGTGGAGATGGCCAGTGCGCTGATGCCGCGGCACGACATTTCACGCTTTGGCGCCGAGGTGTTGCGTGCATCGCCGCGTCAGGCCGACGTGATCGTGGTGGCCGGTACGGTGTTCCGCAAAATGGGTCCGGTGTTGAAGCACCTGTACGACCAGATGCTCGAACCCAAGTGGGTGATCTCCATGGGTTCATGCGCCAACTCCGGCGGCATGTACGACATCTACAGCGTGGTGCAGGGCGTCGACAAGTTTCTGCCTGTCGACGTGTATGTGCCCGGCTGCCCGCCGCGTCCTGAAGCACTGATGCAGGGTCTGGGGCTGTTGCACGACAAGGTGAAGTTCGAGCGCCGGCCACTCAGCTGGGTGATCGATGACCGGGGCGTGCGTCAGCTCGAGAAGCCGAGCATGCGTGACGAACGCACACCGACCCGCATGCGCTGGACCAGCATCGACTCGCCGGACACGGTGGGCGATGCGCCTGAAATTGCGGCGGGCGTAAAACTCACCGGCAAAATGCCGTCGCCGGTACGACCCGAGCACGCGTTGGTCAGCAAAGAGCACAAGCTGTCGCGCCAGGAACAATTGCGAACGCGCAAAGAGACCAAGGGCAACTGACCGACCATGAGCGAAGCTGGTGTCTCTCCTGGCGCGGATGCGCAGACCCTGGTTGCCGGCGCTGCTGGTACGGGTGCAGCGGACGGTGTGCTCGGCGAACTGCGCGCGCGCTTCGGCGACGCCTGCGTGGCGCAGACGACTGTGGACGGTACACCCACGCTATGGGTCGACTCGGCGCGTATCAAGGAAGTGCTGGCATTCCTGAAACGCGATGTTGCGCAGCCCTATGAGCTGTTGTTCGACCTGTCGATGATCGACGAACGCCTGCGCAAGCATCGCGAAGGGCAGCCGGCCTCGGACTTCACGGCCTTCTATCACCTGACTTCGCTGTCGCGTAACAGTGATGTGCGCATCAAAGCCGCGCTGCCCCTCTTGGGCAAGCAGTCGGCCAACCGGCTGCCTTCTGTGGCCGAGGTCTACCCGAACGCGAACTGGTACGAGCGCGAAGCCTTCGACATGTTCGGCGTGCAGTTCGATGGTCACCCGAACCTGCGCCGCATCCTCACGCCGCCGATGTGGGAAGGGCATCCACTGCTCAAGGATCATCCGGCCCGGGCGACTGAGCTTGAGCCCTACAGGATGACCGACGAGTTCTACGCCGCGCAGCAGAAGGCGCTGACCTTCGTGCCGGAAGACTGGGGCATGTCGCGCTCGACCAAGCACACTGACTTCATGTTCCTGAATCTCGGCCCCAACCACCCCAGTGCGCACGGTGTGTTCCGCATTGCGCTGCAGTTGGACGGCGAGATCATCGTCAATGCGGTGCCGGACATCGGCTACCACCATCGCGGCGCAGAGAAGATGGGCGAGCGCCAGACCTGGCACTCCTACATCCCCTATACCGATCGCATCGACTATCTGTCGGGCGTGATGAACAACCTGCCTTACGTGCTCACCGTCGAGAAGATGGGCGGCATCAAGGTGCCGGAACGGGCGCAGGTGATTCGCATCATGCTGGCGGAGCTGTTCCGCATCTCCAGTCACCTGGTGTTCTTCGGCACCTTCTGCGCCGATGTGGGCTCGTTGGGGCCGGCGTTCTATGGCTTCTCCGATCGCGAGCGGTTGTTCTCGATCATCGAGGCCATCACGGGTGGCCGCATGCATCCGTCGTGGTTCCGCATTGGCGGCGTTGCCCAGGACCTGCCGCAAGGTTGGGACCGCATGGTGCGTGAGTTCCTTGACTACATGCCGGCCCGCCTCGATCACTACAACGTCATGGCGCTGCAGAACTCCACGCTGAAGCGGCGCAGTCAGGGCATTGGTCAGTACAGCACTGCAGAGGCGCTTGACTGGGGCATCACTGGCCCGGGTCTGCGTGCGACCGGCAGCGACTGGGACTTGCGCAAGAAGCGTCCCTACGCTGGTTACGATCAGTTCGAGTTCGATGTTGTCACCGGCAACAAAGGTGACTGCTACGACCGTTGTGTGGTGCGTGCGAACGAGATGCGCGAGAGCCTGCGCATCATTCGGCAGTGCCTGGACAACATGCCGGCAGGACCCTACAAGGCCACCCATCCGCTTGCCGTGCCGCCGCCGAAAGAGCGCACGATGCAGGACATCGAAACGCTGATTCAGCATTTCCTGAGCGTCAGCTGGGGGCCGGTGGTACCGGCCGGCGAATGCACCACGATCATCGAGGCATCCAAGGGCTGGATGGCCTACTACCTGATCTCTGACAACGCAGCGATGTCCTATCGAACGCGCATCCGCACGCCATCCTTTGCCCATCTGCAGATGATTCCGCTGATCTGCCGCGGGCTGATGATTGCCGATCTGGTGCCGATCCTCGGCAGCATCGACTACGTCATGGCGGATGTTGACCGATGAGCGAATCCAGCATGTCGCAGCTGATACCTATGCTGTCCGATGCCGAACGCGCCGAGATCGAAGAAGAGATCGCGCACATGCCGGACCGGCAGTCCGCGTGCATCGATGCATTGCGCATCGTGCAGGAACATCGCGGTTGGGTGTCCGACGAATCGGTCAGCGCCATTGCCGAGCTGTTGGGCATGTCGGCGGCCGCAGTCGATGCCGTAGCCACCTTCTACAACCTGATCTTCCGCCGCCCGGTTGGCCGCAACATCGTGATGTATTGCGACAGCGTCAGCTGTTATGTGATGGGCGCCGAAGGCATACGCACCGCGCTGATCGACAAGCTCGGTGTGCAGCCCGGCCAGACCACGCCGGACAACCGTTACACGCTGCTGCCCATTGTGTGCATCGGCGCCTGCGATCACGCGCCTGCAATGCTGATCAACGATCAACATGTTCTGGATGTCACGCCGGAACGTCTGGATGAAATTCTGAATCGCTATGAATGACCTGACACATCCACTGACCGCGCGCATCACGGCCTCCCAGGCTGCCGGCAAGGGCGGCGTGGTGAGCATGGCCGACTACGAAGCCGCAGGCGGTTACGCCGGTGCGCGCAAGGCGGTGCTCGAGATGAGCTCTGCCGACGTGCAGCAGCTGGTACTGGACGCCGGCCTGCGCGGTCGTGGTGGCGCCGGTTTCCCTGCAGGGCAGAAGTGGAAGTTCGTGGGCATCGACGCGAAGCGCCTGCCGGGTTCGACCTATCTCGTCTGCAACGCCGATGAAATGGAACCGGGCACCTTCAAGGACCGCTTCCTGCTGGAGCACGACCCGCACATGCTGGTCGAAGGCATGATCATCGCGGCGCATGCCATTCAGGCGGATCACGCCTACATCTTCATTCGCGGTGAATATCACGTTGCCGCGAAGCAACTCGCGAAGGCCATCACCGAGGCAGAAGCGAAGGGCTATCTCGGCAGCAATGTGTTCGGCGGCAGCTACTCGCTGCATCTGCGCGTGCACCGCTCGGGTGGCCGTTACATCTGCGGTGAAGAGACTGCATTGCTCAATGCGTTGGAAGGCAAACGCGCGCAGCCACGCAGCAAGCCGCCGTTCCCGCCCGTGTCCGGCGCCTGGGGCCGGCCAACCGTGGTGAACAACGCGGAGACGCTGTGCAATGTGCCGGGCATTCTGCGCAATGGCGGCGATTGGTATCACGGGCTGGGTAAAGGCGATGACGCCGGCACGAAGATGTTTGGCGTGTCAGGCAAGGTGAACAAGCCGGGCCTGTGGGAACTGCCGATGGGCACCACCATTCGCGAGTTGCTCGAAGAGCGCGCGGGCGGCATGCGGCCCGGCTACAAGTTTCGCGGTCTGTTGCCTGGCGGCGCATCAACCGACTTCCTGGTCGAGCAGCATCTGGATCTGCCGATGGAATACGCCACCATTCAGAAGGCCGGCAGCCGGATGGGCACGGGCACCATGATCATCGTGGATGACTCGGTGTGCATCGTCGATCTGTCACGCAATCTGCAGCACTTCTTTGCGCAGGAGTCCTGCGGCTTCTGCACGCCGTGCCGCGATGGGCTGCCGTGGTTGGAACGGCTGCTGATCGACATTGAAGAGGGGCGTGGCACCGCGTCCGATCTGGAAATGCTGGAGCGCAATGCGCGCTTCATCGGCGCACCGGGCAACACATTCTGTCTGCACGCAACGGGCGCAATCGAGCCGCTCGCAAGTGCACTGAAGTACTTCCGCGAAGATTTCGAAGCGCACATCAAACTGGGTCGCTGCCCGCTCAAGCACGCAGGTGCTGACAGAAAATCAGCTGTGGGCGTCTGACAAACAAAGCAGTAGTGGGCAGCCAACGGACAGGAAGGTAAAGAGAAACACGCATGGTCAAGTTGCATGTAGACGGACAGACGATCGAGGTGCAGGCAGGGACCAACCTGTTGCACGCGGTGCTGTCCGCTGATCTCGACCTGCCGTATTTCTGCTGGCATCCCGAGCTCGGTTCGCTGGGCGCGTGCCGTCAGTGTGCCGTGGTGTTGTATCGCGACGACAACGACACACAGGGCCGTCTGGCCATGGCCTGCATGACCCAGGTGGCAGACAACATGCGTATCTCCATCACTGCGCAGAGCGGTGTGGATTTCCGCGCCGGCGTCGTCGAATACCTGATGCGCAATCACCCTCACGATTGCCCGGTGTGTGAAGAAGGCGGCGAGTGCCACCTGCAGGACATGACGGTGATGACCGGCCACACGGCGCGGCACTACAACGCGAAGAAGCGCACCTTCAACAACCAGCAGCTCGGCCCGTTCGTGAATCACGAGATGAACCGCTGCATCACCTGTTACCGGTGCGTGCGCTTCTATCGCGACTACGCGGGCGGCACCGACCTGCAGGCCATGGGTTCGCGTGACCGCACCTATTTCGGCCGCGCTGAAGACGGCGTGCTGGAAAACGTGTTTGCGGGCAATCTTGTCGAGGTGTGCCCCACGGGCGTGTTCACCGACAAGCCGTTCTCGCGTTCGTACACGCGCAAGTGGGATCTGCAGTCGGCGCCGTCGATCTGCAATGGCTGCTCAGTGGGCTGCAACATCAGCGCCAGCGAGCGTTACGGCAAGTTGAAGCGCGTGCACAACCGCTATCACAGCGACGTGAACGGCTACTTCCTGTGTGATCGCGGCCGCTTCGGCTTTCACTACATCAATGCGCCCGCCAAAGACGCGAAGAACGCCGAGGACGTGCGTCTGCGTCAGGCAGGCAAGCGCAATGCCGCCGGTGCCTACGATGTGCTGAGTTCCGCGCAGGCCGTCGCCGAGCTTGCAACGCTGGTGCGCCAGGGCAAGGTTGTTGGCGTGGGCTCACCACGGGCAGCACTGGAAACCAACTACGCATTGCGCGCGCTGGTTGGCGCCGCGAATTTCAGCAGTGGCCTGAGTGCCGCCGAGCTTGCACTGAATACATTCGTGCTCGACGTCTACCGTTCGGGCGTTGCCCACGTCCCCACGCTGACCGAAATGGAGAAGGCCGACGCCGTGCTGGTGTTGGGCGAAGACGTGCTGCAGACCGCGCCGCGCATCGCACTGGCGTTGCGTCAGGCCGTGCGCAATGTGACGTTCGAACTCGGCAAACAGGCCGCAATTCCCGCGTGGCAGGACGCCGGCATCCGCATGCACGGTCGCGATGCACGCAGCCCGCTGTATGCGGCCAACGTATTGCCGACCGACGATGCCGACATTGCGACTGGCGTGCTGCACGCAGCGCCGGATGATCTGGCGCGGGTCGGTGTGGCGATTGCGCAATGCATCGACGGCGCTGCACCGCCGATTGCAGGGAAAAACGGACAAGCTGCACAGGATGCCCACCGCGCCTTTGCGGAATCGGCAGCGACTGCGCTGGCCGGTGCCAAGCGTCCGCTCATCGTGGCGGGCACCAGTCTCGGTCACATGGGTGTGCTGCAGGCTGCGCGCGCCGTGGCCGAAGCGGTGCGTGCGCGCGGTGTTGAGCCTGCGCTGTGCTTCGTGGTGCCGGAATGCAACTCGCTGGGCGCCACGCTGCTTGCAGACCAGGGGAAGGGCGGCATGAGTGTCGACGCCGTGCTCGATGCAATCGAACAAGGTCAGGTCGATACGCTGGTCGTTGCTGAAAACGATCTGTTCCGCCGCGCAGGCAGTGCACGGGTGCGCGCGGCCCTGACCAAGGTGCGCAATGTGGTCGCGCTGGACACGGTGGTCACGGGCATTGTCGAGAACGCGAATCTGGTGTTGCCGGCCGCGGCGTTCGCCGAAAGCGAAGGCACCTATGTGAACTTTGAGACGCGCGCGCAGCGGTTCTATCAGGTGTTCCAGCCGGAAGCCCCGATTGCACCCAGCTGGCGTTGGCTCAGCGAAGCTGCGGCCCAGGTTGACGCATCTGCTGCAAGCGCGGCGTGGCAACACGTTGACGATGTCGTGGTTGCGATGGATGCCGAGCCGGGTCTGAGCGGCGTCATTGCGGCGTCGCCGAACGCGGCGTATCGCCCGGATGCCGATGCGCATCTCGACCGCAAGCTGCCGCGCCAGCCGCACCGCTACAGCGGCCGCACGGCCATGAACGCCAAGTTCAACGTGCACGAACCCAAACAACCGGTGGACGCCGAGTCGCCGTTGGCCTTCAGCATGGAAGGCACGCTCGACAGCGCAAGCCCGCTGTTGCCCTACGTCTGGACGCCGGGCTGGAACTCCAATCAGGCGATCACACGCTTCCAGAAGGACGCGGGTGGTGAATTGAAAGGTGGCACCGGCGGCGTGCGGCTGATCAACCATGCAGTGTTGATGGACGGCCCGCGCGCGGCCTTGCCGACGCTGGCGGGTCCAACCGATGTTGCTGCAGGGCAGCTGCGCGCAGTGCCGCTGTGGCGCGTGTTCGGTTCGGATGAGCTGAGCAGTCTGTCGGGCCCGATCATCGAACGGGCGCCGCGTGCCTTCGTGGTGTTGAACACGGTTGATGCGGGCCGGCTTGGCCTGGCCGACGGCGAAGATGCGCTTGTCGATAGCGGTGACGGCAGCGCGCCTGCCCGTCTGCGTGTGCTGTTGAACGAACACATGGCGGCCGGGCACGCGGGTTACGCCTGCGGCATGCCGGGTTCCATCGCGTTCAGCACGGCAGTGTTGCGCGTGCAGGCCGACCCGTCGGGCGCCCGCGTGATCGCGAGGGCATGAACATGGATTGGCAGGCCCTGCTCGACACCATTCTGCAGCCCGCATACATCCTCATCATTCCGGTGATGCTGATGCCGATGCTGTTCGCTGCGGTGCTGCAGTGGTGGGAGCGCCGCGTACTGGGCTTCTGGCAGGACCGGCTCGGTCCCAACCGCACGGGTTGGTTCGGCGTGCTGCAGGTGCTTGCCGACGTGTTGAAGCTGCTGACCAAGCACGACTGGATTCCGCCGTTCGCAGACAAGGTCGTATTCGCGCTGGCACCCGGCGCCGCCGCGCTGGCGCTGTTGATGGCCTATGCGGCGGTGCCCTGGTCGCCGCCGTCTGAAGCCTGGCCGACCGGTTGGCAGGTCGTCGACCTGAACATCGGCGTGCTCTATTTCATGGCCATGACGTCGCTGGCGGTGTACAGCATCCTCATGGCCGGCATGGCCTCGAACAACAAGTACGCCCTGCTGGGCGGTTTGCGTGGCGCTGCGCAGCTGGTCAGCTACGAAGTGTTCATGGGTCTGTCGCTGATGGGCGTGGTCATGCTCACGGGCTCGTTCCGCTTGAGCGACATCGTCTCGGCGCAGCAGAACATGTGGTTTGTGATCCCGCAGTTCTTTGGCTTTCTGGTGTTCATGATTGCCGCGGTGTGTGAGTCGCATCGCGCGCCGTTCGATCTGCCTGAAGCCGAGCAGGAACTCACTGGCGGTTTTCATACCGAGTTCTCGGGCATGAAGTGGGCGTTCTTCATGCTCAGCGAATATCTGGGTCTGACGCTGAACTCCATCATGGTGGTGGTGTTGTTCTTTGGTGGTGGCTCGGGCCCGGACTTTCTGCCACCCGTGTTCTGGTTTCTGCTCAAGACGGCCGTATTCATTCATCTGATCATTCTGTTGCGCGTGGCCACGCCACGGCCGCGCTATGACCATCTGATGGTGTTCGGCTGGAAGTACCTGCTGCCGCTGGCGCTGGCCAACATTCTTGTCACTGGCGCGGTTGTGCTGTTCATGAACGGGAGCACCTGACCTATGCGGAGCAACTGACACATGCGGAGCAACTGACACATGTGGAGCAATGTTCGAACGTTGCTTGCGGCGCTGTCGCATACGTTCACGAAGAAGGACACGGTCGAGTATCCGGAGCAGATGCCGTATCTCGCGCCGCGCTATCGCGGTCGCATCGTGTTGACCCGCGACCCCGATGGCGAAGAGCGCTGCGTGGCCTGTGGTCTATGCGCCGTGGCCTGCCCGGTCGGCTGCATCGCGCTGCAGAAGACCGAGGACGAAAACGGCCGCTGGAAGCCGGAGTTTTTCCGCATCAACTTCTCGCGCTGCATCATGTGCGGCATGTGTGAAGAGGCTTGCCCGACCTACTCCATTCAGCTGACACCGGACTTCGAGCTGTGTGAGTACGACCGCAAGAATCTGGTGTACGAGAAAGAACACCTGTTGATCGACGGTACGGGCAAGTACCACGACTACAGCTTCTGGCAGGTCGCGGGCAAAGCGCTCGCGGGCAAGAAAGAGAAAGGCGAGGGGTTGAACGAACTGCCGCCGGTCGATGTGCACAGCCTGTTGCCGTGACCTGCGCCGCTGTGATTTGGGAAGAAGAGTGAACTCGGAAGAAGAGTGAATCGGGAAAACGATTGATGGAAGGGTTGTTGTTCTACGTCGCAGGCGCCATTGCGCTCATCGCGGCCCTGCTGGTTGTCACACGCACCAATGCATCCCATGCGTTGCTGTACATGCTGGTGTCGGTGCTCGCGATCGCGGTCGTGTTCTTCTCCCTGGGCGCGCCCTTTGCAGCGGCGCTGCAGATCGTCGTGTACGCCGGCGCCATCATGGTGCTGTTCCTGTTCGTCGTGATGATGCTGGCGCTCGGTGGCGATGCGGTTGAACTAGAGCGCAGCTGGTTGCCGCCGAGTGCGTTCATCGGGCCCGCCATTCTTGCGCTGGTGCTGTTCGGCCTGTTTACAACCGTGCTGTTTACCGGCACAGCGCCCACGGCCGGCGTGCCCGTGGATCCCAAGCAGGTGGCGTTGACGATGTTCGGGCCCTACGTGCTTGCGGTTGAACTGTCTGCGTTTCTGCTGCTGGCGGCGATGGTGGGCGCTTATCACCTGGGACGGCGTTACATGGCTGCGCGACGCGGAGGTGCCGAATGAGTCTCGTGGTGCCCTTTGGTCATGTGCTGCTGCTGGCGGGCATGCTGTTCGCCATCGGCCTGTTCGGCGTGCTGGTCCGGCGCAACATCATCTTCATGCTCATCTCGCTGGAACTCATGATGAGTGCTGCGGGCCTGGCGTTCATTGGCGCGGGTGCGCGTTGGGGTCAGGCCGATGGGCAGGTGATGTACATGCTCATTCTTGCGCTGGCGGCCTGTGAAGTGGCGGTGGGCCTGGGCCTTGTGCTGCAGCTCGAGCGGCGCCTCGGCACCCTCGACATCGATGCAGCGAGGGATTTGCGTGGTTAGTCACACGGCTTTCACCCACAGCACAGGCCCGCGTAAAAACGAGTTCGTGGTCCGTGTTTCGCCAACGCATGCGGGAGTGCCGGCATGAACCTGCTGCCGCTGGTTCCACTGTTGCCGCTGGCCGGTTTCATTGCGTTGTTCGTCACGGAAGGTCGGCTGCCGAAGCCGCTGGTCGCTCTGGTGGGTGCCGGCTCTGTATTGGGCTCTGCGATCTGCGCGCTGCTGGCCGGCATGGAATTCCTGCAGGCGGGTGGCAAGCCGATGGCCGTGCATCTGTGGACGTGGTTCAACGTGGGTGGCTTTGCGCCTGCGTTCAATCTGTACCTGGATGGTCTGTCGCTGGTGATGCTGGGGGTGATCACCGGTGTCGGCTTCCTCATCCATCTATACGCCACCGGTTACATGGCCGACGAGACCGACTACAGCCGGTTCTTCGCCTACATGAACCTGTTCATGTTCTCCATGCTCATGCTGGTGCTGGGCGACAACCTGCTGGTGCTCTACCTCGGTTGGGAAGGTGTCGGGCTGTGCAGCTATCTGTTGATCGGGTTCTTTCATCAGGACCCCGCGAACGGCGATGCGGCGCGTAAGGCATTCGTTGTGACGCGCGTCGGCGACACCGCCCTGGCGCTGGGTCTGTTCCTGCTGTTCCGCGAGTTCGCCACGCTGGATATTCAAGCCATCCTGATCGCCGCGCCGAGCACGCTGGCCGGGCACGCGAATCTCTGCACGGCCATTGCATTGCTGCTGCTTGGCGGCGCGGTGGGCAAATCTGCACAGCTGCCACTACAGACCTGGTTGCCCGATGCCATGGCCGGCCCGACGCCGGTGTCGGCGTTGATTCATGCTGCAACGATGGTGACCGCGGGCGTGTACCTGATTGCACGCATGAACGGCATCTATGTGTTGTCGCCGGACGCGCAGTTCACGGTCGCGGTGGTTGGCCTCGCGACGCTGTTCATCGCCTCGTTCTCGGCGCTGGTGCAGCGCGACATCAAACGCATCCTGGCCTACTCCACCATGAGCCAGATCGGCTACATGTTCATGGCGCTGGGTGTGGGCGCGTGGTCCGCCGCAATCTTTCATCTGATGACCCACGCGTTCTTTAAGGCGCTGCTGTTCCTCTCGGCGGGCTCGGTCATCCTGGCGCTGCATCACGAGCAGGACATCTTCAAGATGGGCGGGCTGTGGAAGAAGCTGCCGATCCCGTTCGTCTGCATGCTGATCGGCAGCGCCGCGCTGGCCGCGCTGCCGTTCACGTCCGGCTACTTCAGCAAAGACGCCATCCTGCTCACCAGCTTCGATTACGCGCGCGGTGGTCCATGGTTCTGGGCGATGGGCAGCTGGGCGGCCTTCGTCACGGCCATGTACTGCACACGCATGATGCTGATCACGTTCTTCGGTGCAACGCGCACCGAGCCCCACGACCATTCCACACTGCAGATGACGGCCACGCTGATAGTGTTGGCGCTGCTGGCGCTGGGCGGCGGTTGGTTCGGCATTGCAGCGGTATCGTCGGTACTGCCCGATGGTGGATTGCATGAGCACCATTCGACGCTGGCATGGCTGCCCTGGCTGACGGCCGGCGTACCGCTGCTCGGCGTGTTCGTGGGCTGGCTGTTCTATCGCACGCACAATGCGGCGCAGGGCGAGATCGTGCCGCGTGCGTTTGCCGCGCTGTGGGCCGGTGGGTGGGGTTTCGACGCCATCTACGATGCGCTGCTTGTGCGCCCGTTCCGCGGCATCGCGCGGCTGCTGCGCAGCGATTGGCTTGATCTTCCCTTCAGTGGCCTCGCTGCATCGGCGCGCGGGCTCAACGTGCTGTTTGCGGGCGGCCAGAGTGGCAGCCTGCGCTGGTATGCCGCGAACATGGCAGCAGGCTTGGTGGTGGCGCTGCTGCTGGCGCTGCTCTTTGGCGGAGTAGGCGCATGACGCTCGTCTGGCTGCTGGTCGTTCTGTTTGCCGGCGGCGGCGTGGCCCTGTTGGCGCAATTTGTGTCGGCCAAGGCGCCGCATGTGGTGAGTGGCATTGCCATCGCGCTGTGTGCGCTGCTGCTGCTGCAGCTGCAGCAGACCGGCGTGGTTTCGCAGGCGCATCCCGGCAACTTCTACGCCGAAATTCAGCTGCCCTGGATCCCGCAATTCGGTGCCACGCTGCATCTGGCGCTGGATGGCCTGAGCATGCTGCTCGTGGCGCTGACGCTGGTCGTGGGTGTCATGGCCGTCGCGGCGGGCTGGATCGAGATCGATCACCACACGGGCTTCTTCAACTTCAGCCTGCTGTGGACCTTGGCCGGTGTAATCGGCGTGTTCATGGCCTTCGATCTGCTGCTGTTCTTCTTCTTCTGGGAACTCATGCTGATTCCCATGTATTTCCTGATCGCCGTGTGGGGCGCGGAGGCGCGCAAGGCGGCGGCGATGAAGTTCTTCCTGTTCACGCAGATCAGCGGTTTGTTCATGCTGGTCGCGACGGTCACGCTGGCCTACGCGTATCGCAGCAGTGTTGGCGTGTGGAGCTTCGACTACTTCGATCTCAGTCAGTTGGCGTTGCCGCCGGCGCTGGGCATGCTGGTCATGCTGGGTTTCTTCATCGCCTTCATCGTTAAGCTGCCGGGCGTGCCGTTCCACACCTGGCTGCCGGATACCTACACCCAGGCGCCCACCGCTGCGACCATCGTGCTGGCAGGTGTGATGTCGAAGATGGGCGGCTACGGTCTGCTGCGCATTCTGCTGCCGATGTTTCCCGAGGCCCACGCGATCAGCGGCCTGGCTATGGCGATGGGTGCAGCAACAATCCTGTACGGCGGCGTGTTGGCGTTTGCGCAGACCGACTTCAAGCGCGTAGTGGCCTACAGCAGCGTGGCGCACATGGGCTTTGTGCTGTTCGGCGTGTTCGCCTGGAGCGAAATCTCCGTGCAGGGCACGGTGGTGCAGATGCTGGCGCATGGCCTGTCGACAGGCGGACTGTTCCTGATTGCCGGCATCGTTGCGCAGCGCATGGGCACGCGTGATCTGTCTGCGATGGGCGGCATCTGGATGCGTGCACCGCGGCTTGGCGCCATTGCACTGTTCTTCGTGGTTGTGGCGCTCGGCATGCCCGGCCTCGGCAATTTTGTCGGCGAGTTCCTGGTGCTGCTGGGCGGCTTCCAGGTGAACATGGTGCTGACCGCCGTGGCGGCCATCGGGCTGGTGCTGTCGGCGATCTATGCGCTGTCGCTGATGCAGCGCGCCTTTCAGGGCACACCTGCTGCGGGAGCCCGTGGCGCCGGTAATGCCGTGATTGCTGATCTCCGTATCGGCGAGCTGCTGGTGCTGGTACCGGTGATGCTGGCGCTGATCTGGCTGGGCATCTACGCGCAGCCCGTGCTGGATCTCAGCGCGCCTGCTGTTGCGGCGCTGCGCAGCGCCGGGGTGGCGCCGTGAACGCGGGAGGAACGATGACCGGCGACATGCTGATGGCGCTGTTGCCCATGCTGATCGTAGCCGCTATCCCGCTGCTGCTGATGGCGATGGTCTCGATTGCACGCAGTCATCGCGTGGCGATGCTGGTGACGCTGGCAGGTTTCGCCGCCGCGCTGCTGGTGATTGCGCGCAGCGACGCAAGCCTGGCGCCGATGCAGGTCACGCCGCTGTTCCAGGTCGATGCGATCGGCTTGTACTTCGTGGGCCTGTTCGTGCTCGGCGCGCTGGCTACGACGCTGTTGTCGTACTTCTACCTGCAGGGTCGTTCGGACCAGCCGGAGGAGTACTACATGCTGCTCGGCACCGCCACGCTGGGCGCAGTGGCCATGGCGCTGTCCGCGCATTTCGCCTCGTTCGTGCTTGGGCTGGAGGTGCTGTCCATTTCGCTGTACGGGCTGATCTCGTATCCCGAGGAAGGCGACGCACCGATTGAAGCAGCGGTGAAGTATCTGGTGCTGTCCGGGGTGGCGTCGGCCACGCTGCTGTTCGGCATGGCACTGGTGTACGCCGGCTGCGGCAGCATGAGCTTTGCCGATATCTCTGCGAGGATGGCGCTCGGCGGTGCCGTGCCCGGCGCGGAAGCCAGCGCGGGGCTGCTGACCATGGGGCACGCCATGATTCTCGTGGCGGTCGCCTTCAAGCTGTCGCTGGTGCCCTTCCACATGTGGACACCGGATGTTTACGAAGGCGCGCCCGCACCGATTTCCGGCTATCTCGCCTCTGTGGCCAAGGCCGCCATGATGGTGCTGGTGCTGCGCTATGTCGCGGTCACGGGCGTGTTGGAAGACCCTGGTCTGTTCAATCTTGTGGCGACCTTGGGCGTGCTGAGCATGGTCATCGGCAACCTGCTCGCGCTGCAGCAGCAGAACGTCAAACGCCTGCTGGCCTACTCATCGATCGCGCATGTGGGCTATCTGCTCATCGCGCTGCCGCTGGTGGTGGTGCTGGTTGCGGGTCAGAACGCCCGCGTGGTGGCCGTCGAAGCGGTGATGATCTATCTCGCGGTGTATGTGGTCACTTCCATTGGAGCCTTTGCTGTAGTGGGCCTCGTGTCGCCAGTGGGCACCACCAGCATGCGCCACGAGCTGGTGTACTACAGCGGTTTGTTCTGGCGCCAACCGGTGCTGGCGTCGGCCTTCACCGTGATGCTGGCGTCGCTGGCGGGCTTGCCCTTGACGGCCGGATTCATCGCCAAGTTCTACATGATCAGTGCGGGTATCCAGGGCCAGCTCTGGCTGCTGGTGTGGGCGTTGATTCTGGGTAGCGCCATCGGCGCGTTCTATTACCTGCGCGTGTTGATGGTGTTGCTGGCGAAGCACGAGCCTGATGCAGGTGCCCGCGCAGGTGCGGATACAGCATCCGATACGCGCGCGCTGCCCTGGGTACCGCTGGTCACGGTTGCGGCCATCGGCGTGCTGCTGCTGGTGCTCGGTGTCTATCCGACGCCGTTGATTGAACTGGCCGAACACGCAATGGCGGTGCCGTTGGCGTTGCGCGCTGGCGGTTGATCCGCGGCGTCGGTGTACTCAGGCGGCATCTGGTCCGATCAGCGATCAGCGACCCGGCGCGATGTACGCCTCGAGGTCGGCAATGACGTGTTCCTGTTCAGCGATGATGTCTTTGACGACATCGCCGATGGAAACGAGGCCGACAACACGTCCGTCTTCCACCACCGGCAGGTGGCGCACGCGCTTGTCGGTCATCAGCGCCATGCACTGGCTGACCTGGTGGGATGGCGACACCACCAGCACCTCGTCGCTCATGATTTCGCCGATCGGCGTGTCCTTGGACGCGCGTCCGAGCAGGACCACTCCGCGGGCGTAGTCACGTTCGGTGGCGATGCCGACCAGCTGGTCGCCTTGCATCACGACCACGGCGCCAATGTTCAGCCGCGTCATCAGTTCGAGCATCTCGTACACCGTCTGGTGCGGCGCCATCGACGCCACATCGGCGCCCTTGTTGCGAAGAATCTGGCGGACAAAGCGCATTGCACCGACCCCCCCTTTGGATCGTGACACCGGCCCCCCGGAGTCGCTTGGTATATGATACATGCGTTGGCGTGGCAATAGATCGACTGGGGCCTGCTTGTGCGTAACCGCCCTGCTGTGTTGGTGCATATGGATCGGACCCGGCCATCAGCCATCAGCCAACAGGCCACAAGAGGCGCAGCGCAAGTGGCGCTGTTCGCCGGGTTTCTCACCCTTTGCGGATTGTTGGGGCGAGCAAAGCATGTTAAGAGTCGCCGCGGTTTTCCGAGCACCCTGGGGAGGGGCAGATGGCGGACGCGGTTTCCGGAGTGATGAGTCGCGAGCGGTGGCTGTTCCTGCTGGCGGGGCTGGCGGTTGCCGGCGCCGTGTATCTTGGATCACCGGTTGAATTTGCCTTGTTCGCGCTCACCCTCGCCGGTGTCGCGCTGTTTCATAACCAGACCCTGTATGTGGCGCTGACGGGTCTCGCGATCGTCACGCTCTACAAGCTTGTCTTCACGGGCTTCAAGACGGGCGCCGGCATTGGTGGCCTCGTGCTGCACTTCGGCCATGAGTGGGTGATTCTGGCGAACCTGTTCGGGCTGCTGATGGGCTTCGCATTGCTGTCCAAGCACTTTGAGGAGTCGAGTATTCCGGCCATCCTGCCGAAGTACCTTCCCGATGACTGGAAGGGCGGCTTTGTGCTGCTGTTGCTGGTGTTCGTGCTGTCGTCGTTTCTCGACAACATCGCGGCCGCACTGATCGGCGGCACGGTGGCGGCCGTGGTGTTTCGCGGCAAGGTGCACATCGGCTACCTCGCGGGGATTGTCGCGGCCTCGAACGCGGGTGGCTCCGGCAGCGTGGTCGGCGACACCACCACCACCATGATGTGGATCGGTGGCGTCAGCCCGCTCGACATCTTTCACGCCTATGTGGCGGCGGGCGTCGCACTGATCGTGTGTGCCATTCCCGCTTCGTTGCAGCAGCACAAGTACTCGCCGATCAGCAAGGACGCGCCACCCGGCGTTCGCGTCGATTGGGCTCGGCTGGCCATCGTGGCCATCATTCTGATGGCGGCAATTGCCGCCAACGTCATCGCCAACCTTCAGTTTCCGCAAGTGCTCGACCACTTCCCGGTCATCGGCGCGGCTGTGTGGGTGGCGCTGCTGCTCACGGCGTGGCTGCGCACGCCCGAGTGGTCGTTGTTGCCGGAGACCTTCAAGGGCACCATCTTCCTGCTGTCGCTGGTATCCATCGCTTCCATGATGCCGGTCGAGTCATTGCCACCGGCGTCATGGGTGGTCAGTTTGGGCCTGGGCTTTGTCTCTGCCGTGTTCGACAACATTCCGCTCACCGCGCTGGCGTTGAAGCAGGGCGGCTATGACTGGGGGATGCTGGCTTACAGCGTGGGCTTCGGGGGCTCGATGATCTGGTTCGGGTCAAGTGCGGGCGTGGCGTTGTCGAATTCGTTTCCCGAGGCGAAGTCTGTGGGGCGCTGGATCAGTCAGGGCTGGCACGTCACGGTGGCCTATGTCGTCGGCTTCTTTGTGCTGCTCGCCGTCCTCGGCTGGCAGCCGGGCACCAAACGGGAATCGACCATTGCTGCGCCGCATGCAGTGGAAGCCGCCAGCATCGCCGTGCCTCGTGAGTCGGCACCGTGAGCCCAGTAGTTGCTGCAAATGGCGGTTGTTCGCGGGAGACGTCGCCAACCTGTGCCCCATATACTCCGGCCGGCTGATGGCCGGCTGAATCTTTCTGTAAGCAGTAGGAGACGACGAGGCATGTTCCGCATCAAGCGCGGGTTCGACCTTCCGATTGCCGGCGAGCCTGCACAGCGCGTCGACGAAACCCGAATACCCACCAGAGTAGGTCTGCTTGGCGCCGACTACCCGGGATTGAAACCGAGTCTCCTGGTGGCCGAAGGAGAACGCGTACGGCTTGGCCAGGGGCTGATTTCGGATCGTGCGCGCGAAGGTGTCGTAATCACTGCGCCTGCGGCCGGCACCGTGACTGCGATCAACCGTGGCGAACGCCGCGCGTTCATCTCCCTCGAGATTGCCGTCGACGCGACGAGCAGCGAAGAACAGAGCTTCACTTCATATACTGCGGACCAGCTGGCCACACTCGGGCGGGCGGAGGTGCGGGCCAATCTGCTTGCATCAGGTCTGTGGATGGCGTTGCGAACGCGGCCCTACGACAAGGTGCCGCAACCGGAATCCGTCCCGCATTCGATCTTCGTCAACGCGATGGATACCAACCCGCTGGCAGCCAGCGTCGACGTAGTGATGGTGGGCCGCGAGGCTGCCTTCCGACAGGGTGTGCTGGCGTTGACGCGGCTGACCGATGGTCCCGTTTACGTGTGCCGCAGCCCGCGCAGCAAGAGCGAACGCATTGGCGGCATTGATGGGGTCTCCGAACAGGAGTTCGACGGTCCGCATCCCGCTGGGCTGGTCGGAACGCACATCCATTTTCTGGACCCGGTCGGGCCGAACAAGACGGTCTGGCATGTCGGTTATCAGGATGCGATTGCGATCGGCGAACTATTCGCTAACGGGCGACTGGACGCACAGCGCGTGATCGCGCTGGCCGGGCCGCAGGTGAACAACCCACGGCTGCTGCGCACCTGCCTTGGCGCATCGACCGTTGACCTGACCCAGGGTGAGCTCCGGTCGGGCGAGAATCGGATCGTCTCGGGGTCTGCGTTGCAGGGCGCAGCGTGCAGCGGCCCCGCAGCCTATCTGGGCCGCTACTCGACGCAGATCACCGTGCTGCTGGAAGGCCGCGAGCGCAAGTTCCTGCGCTACGTGCAGCCCGGCGCCGACATGCACAGCGTCAGCAACATGGTGCTGGGCGCGTTTCGCGGGGGTGTCCGGCATCCATTCACCACGACCAGCAACGGCAGTGCGCGCGCGATGGTGCCGATCGGCAGTTACGAGGCGGTCATGCCGCTGGATATGCAGCCGACCTTCCTGCTGCGCTATCTCATCGTCGGCGATTCCGACCGGGCAGCCCTGCTCGGGGCGCTTGAACTGGGGGAGGAAGACGTGGCGCTGTGTACCTACGTCTGCCCCGGCAAATACGAGTACGGGCCGATCCTGCGCGACGTCCTGAACCGCATCGAGACCGAGGGTTGAGTATGGGACTGCGCCAGTACATCGATGACCGGATTGCGCCGCACTTCCACAAGGGCGGCCGCTACGAGCGTTTCTATACGTTCTTCGAAATGTTCGACACGATGCTGTACAGCCCGGCCAATGTCGCGCACGGCGGAACCCACGTGCGCGACGCGGTCGATCTGAAACGCATCATGATGACGGTGTGGTTCTGCGCCTGGCCGGCCATGCTGTTCGGCATGTGGAACGTGGGCTTCCAGGCCAATTCGGCGGTGGCCGCAGGCACCGGCGCGGAGTTCATTCCGGGTTGGCGCACCGACCTCGTGGGCGCACTCACGGGCTTTGATCCGAACAGTCTTGTGGCCAACTTCTTTCATGGCCTGGTGTACTACCTGCCTATCGTGCTGGTCACCTATGTGGGTGGGTTTCTCTGGGAAGGGCTGTTTGCCTGGAAGCGCGGCCACGAAGTGAATGAAGGCTTTTTCGTCACGGGCATTCTGTTCTCGCTCACGTTGCCCCCCACAATTCCGCTGTGGCTGGTGTTCCTCGGCATCAGCTTCGGTGTGGTGATCGGCAAGGAAGTGTTCGGCGGCACGGGCAAGAACTTCCTCAATCCAGCGCTGGTCGGCCGCGTGTTCCTGTTCTTTGCGTATCCGGCGTACATGAGCGGCGATCTGGTGTGGACCGCGGTGGACAACGTTACCGGCGCCACCGCGTTGGCTGTGGCCAAGGGCGCGGACCTGGCGGCAGGCAGCTTGGCGGCGCTGGACGCGGCGGGCATCCAGTGGATGGACACGTTCCTCGGCACGACCCAAGGCTCCATCGGCGAAACCTCCACGCTCATGATCCTGATTGGTGCGGTAGGGCTGCTCGTCACGAAGGTCGCGTCCTGGCGGATCATGGCTGGCGTGGTCGCGGGCCTGGTGCTGTCAGTGCTGCTGTTCGGTGCCATCGGCAGCGAGACCAACCCGATGTTTGCACTGCCCTGGTACTGGCATCTGACCATCGGCGGGTTTGCTTTCGGCACCGTGTTCATGGCCACGGATCCGGTGTCGGCGTCGATGACGGACACCGGCAAGTGGATCTACGGCGGCCTGATCGGCTTCATGGTGGCCATGATCCGCATCGTCAACCCTGCCTATCCCGAAGGCATGATGCTGGCGATCCTGTTCGGCAACCTCGCAGCGCCAACCATCGACTACTTCGTCCTGCAGGCCAACATCCGGCGGAGGCTCGCGCGCAATGTCGTCTGAATCTGAAAATGGAATGTCGTCTGAAACACAATCCAATCCGGATTCCATACAACGCGTGTTGATCGTCGCGGTGTCGATCTGCCTGGTCTGCGCGATCTTCGTTTCGGGTTCAGTTGTTGCACTGCGCCCGTTGCAGGCGGCAAACAAGAACCTGGATACGCAGCGCAACATTTTGATCGCGGCGGGGCTGTATCGCGACGGCGTGGACGTGGGCGAGACCTTTGACGAGCGCATTCAGATCAAGCTGGTTGACCTGCGCACCGGTCAGTTCGCCGATCCCGCAGCGGCGGGCGTCACCGATCTGGTGGCCTATGACCAGCGCGTCGCGACGAAGGACCCGAAACTGAGTGAGGTGATTCCCGCCGAGCAGGACATCGCATCGCTGAAGCGTCGAGCCTTCTACGCCAAGGTCTATCTGATCAAGGATCCCGGCAGCACCGCGGAGAAGATGGTGTTGCCGATTTCCGGCTACGGCCTCTGGTCCACGCTGTATGGGTATCTGGTGCTCGACACCGATCTGAACACGGTCATCGGCATCACTTTCACCGACCATGGTGAAACGCCCGGGCTTGGCGGCGAGGTCGACAACCCGAAATGGAAATCACAGTGGCCGGGCAAGCAGATTTTCGACGGCGCCGGCAAAGTGGTCGCAGGCTTGAAGAAAGGCGGCGTGGACCCGGCCAAAGCGTTCGACAAGCAGCACCTGGTGGACGGGCTGGCCGGTGCCACACTGACCAGCAACGGCGTGAACCGCCTCATCCAGTACTGGCTGGGTGCCGATGGTTTCGGGCCGTTTCTGACACGGTTGAAAACGGAGCGCGCCTAGGCGCAAGCAGACTACCGCAGCAGCCCGTTTGATTGATGGCCGCTGAGATTGATAGAGCAGCATTCAGAGAGGAACAGCAGATGGCAGACACACTCACCGCAAGACAGGCACTGTTCGAGCCGGTGTTCACGAACAACCCCGTGATGTTCCAGGTGCTGGGTATCTGCTCGGCGCTGGCCGTCACCGGCAAGATGGAGACCGCCATCGCCATGGCCATCGGCCTGACACTGGTGACGGGGTTTTCCAACTTCTTCATCTCGCTGGTGCGTAACGTCACGCCGTCGAGCATCCGCATGATTGTGCAGATGGTCATCATTTCTACGCTCGTGATCTTTGTAGATCAGCTGCTGCGCGCCTATGCGTTCGAGATCAGCAAGCAGTTGTCTGTGTTTGTGGGTCTCATCATCACCAACTGCATTGTGATGGGGCGTGCCGAGGCGTTCGCGATGAAGAACCCGCCGGTCATCAGCTTTTTCGACGGCATCGGCAATGGCCTGGGCTACAGCGCGCTGCTCATGCTGCTGGCCACGTTCCGCGAGATTCTGGGTTCGGGCAAGTGGCTGGGCATCGAGCTGTTGCCCCTGGCGAAGGATGGCGGCTGGTATGTGCCGAACGGCCTGCTGTTGCTGCCGCCGTCTGCGTTCTTCCTGATTGGCCTGCTGATCTGGGCGCTGCGCACCTGGAAGTCGAACCAGCAGGAGAAGCCCGACTTCGTCATCGCACCGGCGAGCAAGGTCGCGTCCGCGCACTGACCTTATCGCGCGTAACGAAGTCCCCAGTCGAGAAGCTTGTTGTGCAGCGCCGCTTAGAGATCTGAACCATGGAAGCCTATGTAAGTCTGTTGGTGCGCGCGGTGTTCATCGAGAACATGGCGCTTTCGTTCTTTCTCGGCATGTGCTCGTTCCTCGCGTTGTCCAAGAAAATGGAAACGGCGATGGGGCTGGGTATCGCCGTGGTGGTGGTACAGGCGATCACGGTGCCGGCCAACAACTTCGTACTGAACTTCCTGCTCAAACCGGGCGCGCTGTCGTGGGCGGGGCTCGGCGAGGTCGATCTCGTGTTCCTGAGTTTCCTCAGTTACATCGGCGTGATCGCCGCCATCGTGCAGATTCTTGAGATGACGTTGGACAAGTACTTCCCGCCGCTCTACAACGCGTTGGGTATTTTCCTTCCCCTGATCACAGTCAACTGCGTGATCATGGCCGGCTCGCTGTTCATGGAACAGCGCGACTACAACTTTGGCGAAAGCGTGGTGTATGGCTTCGGCTCCGGATTGTCCTGGGCCATTGCCATCGTGGTGCTTGCGGGTGTGAAGGAGAAGCTGAAGTACAGCGACATACCCGCCGGCCTGCAGGGCCTTGGCGCCAGCTTCATCATCGTGGGATTGATGGCGATGGGCTTCATGTCCTTCGCAGGCGTACAGCTGTAGAGAGCTGGTGTAGAGAACGGGCGTAGCGAGCAGCTGTAAAGAAGCGTTGACCGATCAGTGTTGCTGGAAGATTCACGGGAGCTACCGCAATGAGCGCGATCGACATGACCATCATCTACACCGGGGTAGGGATGTTCACCGCAATAGTGCTGGCGTTGATCGCCATCATCCTGGTCGCCCGCGCGAGCCTCGTCAGTGCCGGCAACGTGCACATCGATATCAACGGCGAGCCTGAGCGCGGCATTGACACCAAGGCGGGCGGCAAGCTGCTGTTCACGCTGGCCGAGCGTGGCGTGTTCCTGTCGTCTGCGTGTGGCGGCGGCGGCACCTGCGGCCAGTGCAAGGTCAAGGTGCTGGACGGCGGCGGCGATGCCTTACCGACCGAGATGACGCATCTCAACAAGCGGCAGGTGCGTGACGGATGGCGGCTTGGCTGTCAGGTGGCCGTGAAACAGAACCTGAAGCTTGAGGTGCCGCACGAGTTCCTGGGCGTGAAGCGTTGGGAATGCACTGTGGTGTCAAACCACAATGTGGCCACCTTCATCAAGGAACTGGTGCTGGCGTTGCCGGAAGGTGAGGTCGTGAATTTCCGCGCCGGCGGGTTCGTGCAGCTTGAGTGCCCGCCGCATGACATCAAGTTCAGCTCCTTCGACATCGACCCCGACTACCGCGCTGACTGGGAGAAGTTCGGCTTCTTCAACATGGCGTCGAAGTCGGACGAGACGGTCGTACGGGCCTACTCGATGGCCAACTACCCCGATGAGCTCGGGGTGCTCAAGTTCAATATGCGCATCGCCACACCGCCGCCGCGTACGGAAGGGCTACCACCCGGCAGGATGTCCAGCTGGACCTTCAATCTGAAGCCCGGCGACAAGGTGATGGTGTACGGGCCGTTCGGCGAGTTCTTTGCCAAGGACACGAAGAACGAAATGGTGTTCATCGGCGGCGGCGCCGGCATGGCACCAATGCGCTCGCACATCTTCGATCAGCTGCGTCGCATTCACACAGATCGCAAGATCAGCTTCTGGTACGGCGCGCGCTCGGTGCGCGAGTCCTTCTATGACGACGAGTATGACCAGCTGCAGAAGGAGAACCCCAACTTCGAGTGGCACCTGGCGTTGTCTGAGCCGCAGCCGGAAGACAACTGGACCGGTCTGAAGGGTTTCATCCACAACGTGGCCTATGAGCAGTACCTCAAGAATCATCCGGCACCAGAGGACTGCGAGTATTACCTCTGCGGTCCGCCGATGATGAACGTGGCCGTGTTGAAGATGCTCGATGATCTCGGCGTTGCACGCGAGAGCATCGCATTCGACGACTTCGGAGGCTGACGCCGCCGCATGCGCCGGGCCCTGGCTCTTGGGCTTCTGTTGGCAGCGGTCGTTGGGCTGCTTGATTTCGGTAGTCATCAGCAGCAACACCAACGTACGGTTCATGTGCTCGAGGGTTGGACCATGGGGTCAACCTGGCGTGTCAGCGTTGCGGGCGCGCCAAACCTTGAGCTTGTGCCCCTCAAGGCCGACATCGAGGCGGCGTTGGGCGAGCTCGATCGGCAGTTGAGCGGCTATCGCGACACCGCCGAACTGGCGCAACTCAATCGTTCGCCGATTGGCGTCTGGCGGACGTTGCCGCCGCACCTCGGCGCGGTACTGAGGTTCGGGCAGCAGCTGCACAAAGATTCGGTCGGCGCCTTTGATCTCACCGTGAAACCTCTGGTCAACCTGTGGGGGTTTGGTGTTGCGGAGCCACGGACCACCGTGCCCACTGACGCCGAAATCGCCGCGGCGCGCGCGCGCCTGGGCAGCGAGATGATCGAACTGTCGGCGGACGGCAGGCGGGTACGTCGCCGATCAGATGTGACCGTCGATGTGGATGCGATTGCGCCGGGACGCGCGGCCGACATCATCAGTGGCCTGCTACGGCAACGGGAGTTGCCCGACCATCTGGTCGACATCGGCGGTGAGTTGAAGGCCGCTGGCCGAAAGCCGGATGGCAGTGCCTGGCGCATCGGCGTTGAACAGCCTGAGCTGGCCCGTGGCAAGGTCGCGCAGATCATCAGATTGACGGATGTCGGCGTGGCAACCTCGGGTGACTATCGGGACTTTGTCGAGATTGGTGGAAAGCGCTATTCGCACACCATCGATCCGACCACGGGCCGGCCGGTCACGCACAGTCTTTCGTCGGTGACGGTGCTGGCACCGACGGCGCTTGCTGCGGATGGTTACGCCACAACACTGATGGTGCTGGGCCCCGAACGCGGCATGGTCTGGGCCGACGCGCGGGGCCTGGCGGTGTACATGCTCATCCGGACCCGGGAGGGCGCGTTTTTCGAGCGCTACAATGCCGCCTTCGCGCCCAACCTGATTGGTCAACCATAGGGCCAACCTGCCGCGCCGTGCGTGCTGGCCGCGGGGCGCAATTCGGCCCATAGTGTCCGGCCGAAGCAGTACCTCTGGGCTGAAGCGAGTAGCAAGGAGCCGGACATGGCAACGATTCTGCTGAGTATTGTCATCGCGATGCTGGTGTTTGCCGGGATGGCGGTGGGGCTGATGTTCGGTCGCCAACCGATCAAAGGCTCCTGCGGCGGCATGAGCGCGATGGCCGGAGGTGGTTCCTGCGCAGTGTGCGGCGACGATCCGGCGAAGTGTCCGGATACCGGCACACCTGCTGACAAGCGTTCTTCCCCGGGTCCGCAGATGTTCGAGCCGAAGCAACCGAGCTGATTGGTCGTTCGACCTTTCGAAGACTCAGCCCGGCAACTGCCGAGGCGTATACATCGGTCCCGCGAGCGCGCGAACCTCCTGCCACAGCGTTCGCAGCTGTGCCAGCGTGCGCTCTTGTGCGTCGGTGGAGGTGCCGACTTCGCCAAGCACTTGCGTGAGGCGCAGTGAAAAACGCTCAGGCACCTGCGCCATCGTGCAGGTGGCCGCCAACGCCACGCGGTCCGGCACGGGCCAGCGCATGTTCAACGCAAACAGCACCTGCAGCAGCTGAAATGCAATGCGCGATGTGCAGCCCGCGAGGCCGAACACGTTGCCATCGCACACGAACTTGGGTGCGAAGGCCGCGAGATTGAATTCCGCACTCCAGAGAAACTCCTGCACGATGCGCTGGCGCAGCGCACCGGGATATACGCGCGCAATCGAACGCAGGTGCGTGAAGCCGCGCGTCCGGTCGAACAGCGGCACGCCGATGCTGAGTTCCTCGATGAAGGCCGGGCTGAAGTAGCCGAACGGCGGCTGCTGCGCCCAATGCAGTTCCCAGCGCCCCTCGGCGCAGTCGGTGAGCACACGCCGGACCTGATCCAGGCTGCGGTACAGCACGTCCACGCGCTGCTCGCCGAAGCGCAGCCAGGCACCGCCGTTCACCCACGGGCCCCATTCGCCGATAGCCGTGAACGCAGGTGCTGCGGACTCGGCGCTGACCGCCGGGTGCAGGGCACTGATGAGCTGCGTCAGCCGAGCCGGGTCCGGGGGCGCAGCTTCGGTGTAGTACAGCACCAGATCGATGTCCGACTCAGGCGTCGCGTGTCCCCGTGCATATGAGCCGCCAAGCGCGATGGCGGCCACGCCAGGTTCGCTGGTCAGGGCGGTTGTGAGCCGCTGCAGCAACGCCTGTTGCTGGGTGTTGAGCGCGTGTACCGAGCTGCTTGTTGTCATGGCTGCATTGGCGGCAACAAATGTGTGTGCGAGGGCATTCTGCATGGACATTCGGCTGGGACTTTCTGCAGGGGCAGAGAAAGCGTAGTCGTGCAGCGCCAGGGGGACGGGTTATTCGCGGGAGCAGGTGTTTCTGCTGATTGGCGCGGGCGTCCGGGCGCCAGCGCATGGCGACGTCTATGGAAATTGGCCGCAGATGGTCGTAGCGTCGGCAGCCCCTATTTGTCTTGCGGTCGCACTGATCGGGCCGCACCGAACACCTTCCACCCGACGACAGGAAAACACGATGTCCGAACTAGAACATGTCCGT
>CAMAVY010000044.1 GCA_945861675.1 Klebsiella pneumoniae
CTGCCGCGCACATGCAATGACACGTGCGCGGCACTGAACTGTGGCCGAGGACGCAGCAGCATTGGCGCCCGATGGGCAATTCCGGTGAAGCTTGCGCCCCGAGGTCATTGGTTCCATGAAACAGGAGAGGTGCATATGCGGAAGGAGCGGCGGCGCGATCTGATCATCGGCGGATTGCTACTGCTGCTCACCGGCTGCGTCGGCTGGAATCAGGGTGCCAATCAGAAGCAGACCGGCAGCATGGTCGAGTACCTGTTTCCTGACAACGCGAACGCCAGCATGCAACCCGAGGCATCGACCACACTGCAGGTGCCGCTCAGGGTCGGTCTTGCGTTTGTACCGTCGGCCAGCTGGGACAACGGGCTGCCAGAGGCCGAACGCATCCGCATGTTGGCCCGTGTGCGCGATGCCTTTGCGGCGCAGACCTTCATCAGCGGCATTGAAATCATCCCCACCGCCTATCTCAAGGCCGGTGGCGGGTTTACCAACCTGGAACAGGCGGCGCGGCTTCTGAATGTCGATGTGGTTGTGCTGCTGTCCTACCACCAGGTGCAGTTTGCGGACAACAACGTGTTCTCGTTGCTGTACTGGACCATCGTCGGCGCATACGTCATCCAGGGTGATCGCTTTGACATCAGCACACTGCTGGATGCCGCCGTGTTCGACGTGAAGAGCAGGAAGCTGCTGTTTCGTGCACCAGGTGTCAGCAAGATCAAGGGCTCTTCCACTCTCAACAACTTCAGTGAGCAGTCGCGCCGTGCCCGCACAGAAGGCTATTCGAAAGCACTTGACGCACTGATTCCCGAACTCGAGACACAACTCAACGACTTCCGTGCGCGCATCAAGAGCGGCGCTGAGAAAGATGTGCACGTGCAAACGCGGCCGGGCACCGGCGGTGGTGCGTTTGATCTGGGTGGTCTGGTTGCGCTGTCGCTCGTCGCGCTGTTGGCGGTTCGCCTTCGACGGACGTCGTGCCGCTAAACGCCTACCGATAAAGCAGCACCGCCTCCCGCTCCTGCGCCCAGGACAACTCGTCAGGCCGCGTGAGTGCATCGAGGTCTGCCGGCGTTGCTGCAGCATCGTCCACCCACTCGCGCAGCAGCGGGCTGCCGTTGATCGTGTCGATCGCCATCGGGTCCTGCACGTACTCGTAGGCGAACTGGCGCCACAACGGGTAGTCCGGCTGCAAACGCCGCAGCGCCTTGAACATCAGCGCGATCAGGCGCCAGGGCTGAAATGCGTCGTGTGCGTAGCCCGCATCCTCGACGTGAATCTGTACGCCGCTGCACAGCTTGCCCACATGTTTGTGGAAGGTCGGCTCGAAGTAGCACGGCCGCAGCTGGCAACCCTGCATCCACTGCGGCGCCAGGCGGTGCATCTCGGCCAGCAGCGTATGCGCGTCGATATCTGGCGCACCGAACAGTTCCAACGGCCGCGTGGTGCCGCGGCCCTCGCTGAGCGTGGTGCCTTCCAGCATCACGGTGCCCGCGTAGGCGCGCGCCATCCACAGATTGGCGGCATTCGGGCTGGGGTTGATCCAGGTGCGCTCGCCGAGTGGCCAGCCATAGCCGGGCGCGGCAGCAGGCTGCCAGCCCTGCATGGGAATGACTTTGTAGTCCACGGTGAGCTTCAACGTGCGCACGAACCAGTGCGCCAGCTCGCCCAGCGTGAGGCCGTGGCGCATGGGCAACGGGCCTGCACCCACGAAGCTCTCCCAACCGGCGCGCAGACGCAGGCCTTCGATGGGCCGTCCGGCGGGATTGGGTCGATCAAGCACCCAGACCGCTTTGCCACGTTTCGCGGCAGCTTCAAGCACGTAACGCAGTGTCGTCACGAAGGTGTAGATGCGGCAGCCGAGATCCTGCAGGTCCAGCAGCAGCACGTCGCAGTGTTCGAGCATCGCATCGGTGGGTTTGCGCACCGTGCCGTACAGACTGAACACCGGAATGCCGTGTTGCGGGTCGTAGAAGTCCGGCGACTCGATCATGTTGTCCTGCTTGTCGCCGCGCAGTCCGTGCTGCGGACCGAACGCTGCGCTGACCTGCAACTGCGGTTGCGCCACAAGCGCATCCAGGCTGTGTGTCAGCGTGCGTGTGACCGACGCTGGATGTGCAATCAGTCCCAGCCGACGACCGCGCAAAGGCGCGCGCAATGTCTCGTCGGCCAACAGCTGGTCAATTCCGAACTGCATCGTGCTAGGGCTTGCTCGGGCGAATGACGTAGGCGCAACGGCGTGCGCCTGCAAGAACGTGTTCGATGCGGGTCACGGTCACGGCTTTGCCCAGCACGTTCTGAAATGTCTGCAGTTCGCCGTTGCACAGACCCTGGCAGGTTTCTGCCGCGGCGCAGATGGGGCAGTGGTTCTCCACCAGTAGCCACGCGCCGTCGCTGCTGCGCTCAACACTGGCCATGTAGCCTTCTTCGTCACGCAGGCGGGCCAGAATCTGCAGCCGGTCGCCAATGTTCGGGCGCTCCCCCGTTTGCGCGCGCTTGGGCATGGCCTTGCGATAGCGTTTTTCCGTGTCCTTCTGGTACTGCGCGATAACAGTGTCCAGTGCGGCGGCGCCCAAGGACTTCTGTACGCTTTCGATCAAGCGAACGGTCAGTTCTGCATGCGTGTCGGGAAAGCGATTGCTGCTGCGCGTGGTCAGCGACCAGTGCCGCGCGGGGCGCCCGACCTTGCCGCCGTGATCTTCGAACTGCACATCACCCAGCCGCAGCAACGCTTCGAGGTGCTGACGCGTTGCCATGGTGGTGATGTCGAGCTGCATGGCCAACTGCGCAGCTGTCTGCGCGCCGCGCGTCTTCAACAGCATCAACAGCCGGTCGGCGGTACGCGCACGCGCGCTGTCGGCAGGTAGTTCGTGCGTCATGTGTTCGTGCTGGGTTGTGCGTGCAGTTCGGCGCCGTCACGCAACAGCCACCATTCAACGATCAGTAGATTGGGCACCCAGCAGAGCCACGCGACGGTTTGATACGCCTCGTCGAACGGCACGCCGAACACGGCCTGCAGGATCGGGATGTCGATGCGCAGCATGACCGCCGCAAAGGTCAGGGCGAAGTTGCGCATCATCCAACGCCGATGCGCGCGCACATCACCACGCAGAATCGCCTGCCAGGCAGCCATGCCCGAACCCAGCCACAGGAGTGCCAGCATGCCAAAGCCGATGTGGGTACTGGCGCCGCCGTGGGAAATCGTCGCAATGCTGAGCCCGCCAAGCCCGCCCGCCAGCACGGCCAGCAGGTACACGCGACCAATCAGCCGATGCAGTTTGGGCCGCGTTGCGCGCAGTCGCGCTGAAAACTGCAGGCCGCCAATCAACAACGCGATGCCGCCGCCCAGGAAATGCGGTAGTGCCGCCCAAGGCAGCGTCAGCAGTCGCTCCTTGAAGGGCGGGTTCACGTTGGTCCAAGGAAAGCTCAGCCCATAGAGCGCAATCGGCAGTGACAACAACAGCAACGCCACAATCCGGCCGCCGAACTTCGGTGGCGTGTCTTTCGGTGCTGTTGTAGTTACGTCGCTCATTGCTCAACGCGCCTCGTGCATCAGAAATTGTTTAACGACGTCTTGATTCCAGTGGCCTGCGATTCGTTTGATCAAACCTGCTGGTGACGACCGCGACCTTGAATCTGCGCGCGCCGCGCCGCGACTTTCTCTGGCCGCACTTCGGCGCGGCTGTGTGCCGCACTGGCCTCGTGTTCAATTGACATGCCTTCACCGAGCGTGGCGTTCCAGCCCTGGTTGATGATGCGCAACATCTCGAGGCGCGTGGTGCGGTCGGTACTGAGCATGTCGCGCGCCAGCTGCTGGCAGGCGGGCAGCAGTTCTGCGCGTGGCAGAACGCGATTGACCAGACCCCATTCATACGCCTTTTCTGCATCCAGAAAGTTGCCCGTAAGCGACAGCTCTTTTGCACGCATCACGCCGATCAGACGCGGCAGGCGTTGCGAGAGGCCCCAGCCTGGCACCACGCCAACGCGTGCATGGGTGTCGGCAAAGCGCGCTTCCTCTGAGGCAAAGAGAATGTCGCACATCAACGCCAGCTCGAATCCGCCGGTGATGGCGAAGCCATTGATGGCGCCGATGATGGGGCGATCGAAGTCTTCGAGTGCCGGCAGGATGTCGACGTCTGCGCGATCAACCACCGCATCCGGCGCACGCTCGCCGCCGAGTTCCTTCAGGTCCAGGCCCACGGTAAATGCCCGGCCTGCACCGGTCAGGATCACGACTTCTGTTTCGGCATCGTTCTTCAGTTCGCGAAAGGTGCGCGTGATGGCAGCACGCAGGCCCGATGACAGCGCGTTGAGCGCTTCGGGGCGATTGAGCGTAACGGTGGTCACGCCGTTGTCGCGCTCGACCAACACGAGTTCGTTCATGCTGTCGTCGGTTGGTCGATCTGACTGTGGTTGTGTCATGGCGTTGGCCCTAGCGAAGCGTTTTGAATGAGCGAAGCGTTGTGAATGAGCGAAGTTCCTGAAAAACGGTCACACCGTTGCCAGAAAGGCGAACAGCTCGCGATTGAACTCATTCGGGTTTTCAAACTGTGGGCTGTGGCCCGCGTTGGCAATTGCAACGTGGCGCGCGTTGCGGATGGTGCGTGTGAGATCACTCGACACGCGCTGCAACGCATCCGACTCAGCGGCGCCGTGCACGATCAGCGTGGGCTTGTCGAAGCGCGCAAGCGCCGTCAATGTTTCCGCGCGTGTGTGCAGTGCGCGCCCACCGAACTCGAAGCCGTTCCAATGTGTGCGCACGAATTCGCCGCGCAGGAATGTCCTGGTGGCTTCGGGCAGGGCGTCGTAACCGGGTGTCGGGTTAAGTTGCTGGCGAGTGTCGTACACCGCGCCCATCCCGCCCGCAGCGTAGGCGGCGCGCAGTTCTGCCGCCGGCGCGGCCATGCCGGCACGCTCGGCGCCCGATGCGCCGCCCGCGCTGCCAACGAGCACCAGCGCACGGACGTGCTCGGGATAACGGATTGCATACTGCTCTGCGATGGCGCCGCCCATGGAGTGGCCGAACACGATGGCCGGGGCAAAACCGTTTTCGAGTGCAAGTTGATGCAGCAGGTCGGCGACCTGTTCGAACTCGTAGCTGGGCGCGTCGTGGGGCGCGCCGGAGCCTCCGTGCCCGGGGTTGTCGGCCGACAGGCAGCGATACTGGCCGGTCGCGACCAGCGCTTTGACCTGCAACGACCAGTTGCGCAGGTTTCCGGTGTAGCCGTGGATGAACAACACGGGGATGCCATCGGCTGGGCCGGCCACACGATGGGCGAGTTCGACTCCGGAAATCGTAGTTGTAGGCATTGGGCTTCCCATTTCTGAGGTACGAGATGCATGGTGCAAGGTGTTAGCGATGCAATCGGATCGGTGTGCTGGTAGCCCCGACGGGCCTGCCGGGAGCATACCCACTGCCGCCGCCGAAGGCTTTGGTGTTCGCCGCGTGCGAACATAGGCGGCCGTGATCCCTGCGGGTGTACGACCCCTTCGAGCCTCCTGATGAGCGCGCCGCCTTGAACACGAACCTGGGCCAGCCCAACTTGGCCGCGGCTCTCCCTGACCCGCCTCCACCGGATGCGCCTCCGCCGAAAGAGGCGCGCGCAACCCTCGAGTTCATTCTGCTGCTTGCCGCAGTGACAGCCGCCGGGCCGGTGGCGATGCAGATCTTCCTGCCTGCGCTGCCGCTGATTCAGACCAGCCTGCACACCACACCGGGCGTGGCCCAGCTGACCCTTTCGCTGGCGATGGTGGCTGTGGCCTTTTCGACCCTGGCCTACGGCCCGCTGTCCGATCGCTTCGGTCGCCGCCCGGTCATGTTGGGCGGGCTGCTGATCCTGGCTGCGGGCAGCCTGATGTGTGTGCTGGCGCCGAACATCGAGACCCTCATTGTCGGGCGGCTGGTGCAGTCGGCCGGCGGCGCAGTAGGCATGGTGCTGTCGCGCGCCATTGCCCGCGATCGCTTTGGCGCGTTCGGCGCCACACGCGTCATATCGCAGCTCACATTGGTCATGGTCGCGGCACCCATGGTTGCGCCCGCGTTGGGCGGCGTACTGGCAGATGCATACGGCTGGCGCGCCACCTTTGTGGCCGTGCTTGGCATGGGCGGGCTGATGCTGATCTGGACGCTGCGGGGTCTGCCGGAATCGCTGCCGGCGCGAACGTTGTCCTCTTCCTCTTCCTCTTCCCTTCCGTCTCCCGCTCCCCCTGCATCTGCTTCGTTCGCTTTCGCACATCTGCTGGAGCCGTTTCGCGCCATGCCGAGCCTGCTGCGATCGCGCGCGTTCAGCGCCATCGTGCTGCAGACGGCGTTCACCTCCAGTATTTTCTTCGCCTTCATTTCCGGTGCGCCCTATGTGATGGCGCATACGCTGCATCGGCCGCCGACTGAGTACGGCTTCTATTTCATCATCGTCAGCAGCGGCTTCATGGTGGGGAATCTTCTGGTGCTGCGTTTTGGCCTGTATCTTGATCCAAGACGGTTGTTGCAGATTGGCGCGTGCATTACGTTGTCCGGCCCGGTACTTCTGACCGGCGTGGTATTGCTGGATGCGCTGACACCGCTGTGGCTGTTTCTGCCAATGTTCATTGGTTCGATTGGCAGCGGCGGCGTGATGCCGATTGCTCAGGCCGAAGCGATCAATCTGTTCCCCGAACGTGCAGGTACCGCAAGCGGTGTCACAGGGTTTCTGCAGATGGTGTTCGCGGCAACGGCCAGTCAGCTGGTTGGGTTGTTCATCGGCGAGTCCATCTGGCCGATGCTCGGCTGTATGCTCGTGGGCGGGGTCGGCGCGTTGTGCGCGCTGTACTGGCAACCTGTCGAGCAACCCGTTCGCCACGCATCCACGTAGGCCCATGCGATGAAGACTGCCCACAACGTAATCACCACAGTGCGCGCTACGCCAAGGCTGAGCGAGCGTCTGATTCAGCGCGCGCTGCTGCTGACGTCGCAGGTTCTGGGGCGGATGATCGACGAGGCTGACTGCCTGACGCCGGAGGGCACACACAGTGTGAGGGTGGCAATCAAGCGGCTGCGCGCGGGTTGGCGTTTGTTGCGCCCTGTGTTGCCTGCAGAAGTGCCGGCCGCTGCGGAAGCGCGCTTGCGCGCGCTGCACCATGCACTTGCTGCAGATCGTGCACGGCATGTCCGGCTGGCCACGATAGAGCGTTTGCGCAGCGCGGCCGACAGCAGCGAGTTGCAGGCGCACTGGCTCACCGTGGCCGCGGCCGTGCAGGATGATGCGGGCGCTGCGGCGCGGCAGCGCTACGCACCTCCGCGTGGCCCATCCATCAGCCCAGCACAGAGCAATGCAGACGAGCTGGCCGACAGCGGCTCGGCGACAACCACTGAGCTGATTGGCCGCACATTTCGGGCAGAGTCTCGCGCCTGGCGCGAACTGAATGCGCAGGTCGTTTGCACCGACCTGATGCCGGAATTGCGCAAGAGTTACCGACGTGCAAAGCGTACAGCCAAGGCAATTGAGGCGCGCGATCCCGGCTCATATCACGTCTGGCGTTTGCGCTTGAAACGCTTGTTGCACCAGCTTGAGCTGCTTGGCATCGCTGAAGCTGTGCCTGCAGAGTTGCGCAATCAGTGGGTCGATACAGCGGCGCAGCTCGGGCGCTTTCAGGATCTGCACGAGTTCGCCAGCCACGCGGCGTCGTTGCGTTTGCCCGATGACGTTGTGGCGCTGATCAAGCAGCGCGTGCACGCAGATCAGCGCCACCTGCAGCGCAGGCTGCGCCGCCGCAGTGAAGAAGCGTTCGCCATGTCGAGCCGCGCGTTCGTGAACCTGCTGCGCCATGGGAGCGTTACCGCATGAACAGCAACAATCTACGCCAGCAGTTTCTGAGCGATGGCTTCTTCACTGTGCCGCAGCTGATTCCCATGGCTGACGTTGCGGAGTTGCGCGAGCTGTACGACGCGGTGCTCGAGCGACGCATCGACTGTGCCGAAGATGATCGGATGCTTGGCAACCTCACGCGGCAGATCATGAATCCAGCACGTCAGCATGCGGGGTTTCGCGACAACCCGGCGCTGCGTGCCGCACGCGCAATGGCTGCCGAGGCCCTGGATTGTCCGGACCCTGTGCCGGTGTACAGCATGCTGATCTACAAGCCGCCCCTGCACGCGGCTACGACGCCGTGGCATCAGGATCAGTCGTATCTGCACATGCCGTTCACGCGCCCGGGCACGCCGATCGCGGCGCGCTTTCTACAGTTCTGGCTGGCGTTGGACGATGTGGATGAAGCGACCGGCTGCATGCACTTTCTGCCGGGTCACTCCCTTGAACGCGTGTTGCCGCACGAGGTTGCAGGTGGTGCAGCGGACGATGCAGGGCGGTTACTTGCCATTGCCGATGCTGAAGCGACGCTGCCGTTGCGGAATGCAGTTGCGTGTCCGCTGGCTGCGGGCGGTTGCACGGCGCATGGACCCGGCACGCCGCACTTCACGTCAGCGAATCAGTCTGCGACCCGGCATCGGCGCGCCTACATCTTTAATTTCGCTGCGCGTTAGCCATCAACTTCGCTGCGCGTCACCAATCGCAGCGCTGAACTTTGTTCAGGGGTATTGATCCCAACATCCGTCGTTGGCATTGCATGCGTTTGGTGTAAGGCCGTTCGTGTTGGCGCGACTAACCGGCATGTGATTCCTGCAGCTCATCGTTTTGCTCCTGGGAGATACCTGCGTTGAACCGCCGTCTTGCCTTGAAGTCGCTCGCCGTCTTGATTGGCGGTGTTGCCGTTGCTGGTAGCGTGCAAGGATTCGCATCGCCAGCCGCTTCTGCCGGTCGGTTGGTGAAAACGCCGGCGCAGTGGCGCGCACTGCTGCCGGCGAATCGCTACACCGTGCTGTTCGAAGAAGGCACGGAAGCGCCCGGCAGCAGCCCGCTCAATCTTGAGAAGCGTGATGGCACGTTCGTGTGTGCTGCCTGCTTCCTGCCCTTGTTCGACAGCAGCAAAAAGTTCGAAAGCGGCACCGGTTGGCCCAGTTTCTGGCAACCCATTCGTAATGCACTGGGCACCAAGTCCGACCATAAGCTGTTCGCCGAGCGCACCGAATACCACTGCAAGCGTTGTGCGGGTCACCAGGGGCATGTGTTCGATGATGGTCCGCGGCCCACAGGTCTGCGCTATTGCAACAACGGTCTGGCATTGCAGTTTGTTCCGCGCGCAGCGCCGCTGCCTGCGCTGCGTACCTGAGGTGAGTCGTATGTCGTTCTGGTTTCAACGTCTTGCTGGTTTGCGATCACCGGCGCTGTTGTTGGCGCTGCTTGTCCTGAGTGTTTGTGCGTTGCCGCGCAGCGCTTCCGCAGAAGCTGCGAAAGCAGCTGAGCCCGGACAAGCCGCGGCGCGTACCGCGACTGCAATTTTCGCGGGCGGCTGCTTCTGGTGCACGGAGTCAGACTTCGAGAAGTTGCCGGGTGTGATCAAAGCGGTATCTGGATACATCGGTGGCCGCGTCATCAGGCCGAGCTACGAAGCGGTGAGCGCAGGCGGCACTGGCCATGCTGAATCTGTCCGCGTCACATACGACCCTGCGCGTGTCAGCTATGCGCAGCTCATCGAGTACTACTGGCGAACGGTAGACCCGACGGTGCGCGATCAGCAGTTCTGCGACCACGGCAGTCAGTATCGAACGGCCATCTTCTATGCGACACCCGAGGAGAAGGCAACTGCGGAGCAAAGCAGAAACGCGTTGCTGCAGCGGCATGTGCTGCCGGTGATCTACACGCAGATTGTCCGGGCAGGCCCGTTCTATGTGGCCGAGGACTATCACCAGGACTACTACAAGAAGAACCCGCTGCGTTACAGGTACTACCGCCACGGTTGCGGTCGTGATGCACGGCTTGTAGAGATCTGGGGCGCCGCGAGCCAGCACTGAAGCCTGTGGTTGCGGACACGGCCGACCCGCTGGATCAGCGGGTCGCGGCGTTGAGCGCGTGCAGCGCTGCCAGGTCTACATCGGGATCTACATAGGCGCCGAGGAAGCGATCTCATAACGCTTGATGCCGCGCGACTGAATGGTCAGCGTGGCCATGACCTTCTGGAACGCAGCCATATGCGGTGCCTGAAAGTGTGCTTTCAGCGCTGCATCGTCTGTCCACTCTTCGGTGACCCACAGAATGTTCGGGTTCGACAGATCTTCTGCAAATGCATAGTGGTTGCAGCCGGCTTCAGCATTCGACGCTTTCATCATGTCGGCTGCGGCCTTGCGCATTTCGGCGCTGACAGGTGCAGACAACACGAAATGGCCTGTGATGACGATCATTGCAATCCCCTCTCTTGGTGGTGGTAGCTGCTGGCAGGTGGTCTCAGATGAGCGGCGGACATTAACCGCGATACCGAGCCGCAGGCCACCCCACCCCACCCCACCCCACCCCACCCCACCCTGGTGTGTGTGTGTGTGTGTGTCGTGCTGGCAGGTCGTGCTGGTATGTCAGCTGGATCGCGCCATCTGCACGGAGAGATTGTTTTCAGTACTTGACTATGCTTTCGACGCGTGGGCGGTTAGAGTGCCGCTCGCTCCGCCACCAACCGGTTTTGCGCGGGGCCCTTTGCGGTCGAAGCTCCTTCCGAGTCTCCCCCCCGCCTCAGGCGCGTTATCTCAAGGCTCAACACCGGTGCTGCTTAACGCAGCCGAGCCTCACTGTTGCTTTTCCTCAGGACAATTCATGTCATTTGACTCACTGGGCCTCCGGCCCGAACTGCTGCGTGCTGTGCGCGAGCAGGACTACACCATTCCTACCGCCGTGCAGATGCAGGCGATTCCCGCCGTGCTCGCCGGTCGTGATCTCATGGCCGCCGCCCAGACGGGTAGCGGCAAAACGGCAGGCTTCACGCTGCCGATGCTGCAGCTGCTGATGAACGAACACCGCGACGATGTGCAAGGCACGCCGCGCCGCGTTCGCGCACTGGTGCTGGTGCCAACCCGGGAACTCTGCGCACAGGTCAACGAAAGTGTGCGCACCTATGGCGAACACCTGCCGTTGCGCAGCGTGCAGATCTTCGGCGGCGTTGGCATGCAACCGCAGGTCGATGCGCTGCGCCGTGGCGTCGACATCGTCATTGCCACTCCAGGTCGTCTGCTTGACCACGTTGAGCGCCGCACGCTCGATCTGCGTCATGTCGAGATTCTGGTGCTCGATGAAGCGGACCGCATGCTCGACATGGGTTTCATCCATGCGATCAAGCGCATCCTGAATCTGCTGCCGAAAGCGCGTCAGAACCTGCTCTTCAGTGCCACCTTCGCCGATGACATCCGTGCGCTTGCGGACAAGCTGCTGAATGCCCCGCAGATGATCGAGGTCACACCGCGCAATCGTCCGGTGGACAGCATCGAACAGCAGGTGTTTCAGGTTGATGGCGCAAGCAAAACCGATCTGCTTGCGCATCTGGTGGTCAGCCGCGCCTGGACACAGGTGCTGGTGTTCACGCGCACGAAGCATGGTGCAAACCGCCTCGCCGACAAACTCTTGAAGGTGGGCATCAGCGCCGACGCGATTCATGGCAACAAGAGCCAGAACGCGCGAACACGTGCGCTGGAGAGTTTCAAGGCACAGAAGATTCGTGTGCTGGTTGCAACCGACATTGCCGCGCGCGGCATCGACATCGACGGTTTGCCGCAGGTGGTGAACTTCGAAATGCCACAGGTGCCCGAAGACTACGTGCATCGCATCGGACGCACGGGCCGTGCGGGTGCTGACGGCTGCGCTGTGTCGCTGGTGTCGCGTGACGAGTTTCAGCAATGGCGGGCGATCGAGCGGCTGATCAAGCGCACCATCGTGCCGACGCCGTTGCCAACTTTTGAGACGCTTGTGCATGCGCCAGACACGCGTCCGCCGTTGAGTGCGCAGGGTCGACGTGGCCCGAGTGCGCGGCAGGGTGGTGGCTCGGGTTCAGGTCGCAGTGCGCCTGGACGTAGTGCTTCCGGCGGCGGTGCTTCGGGGGGAAGCGAGCACAGCCGCAGTGGCTCACGCGGACAAGGTTCAGGGCCGGAGCGTTCGTCTGCGCCCCCGCGTTCCGATGGCCCGCGTAACGAGCCGGCTGCGCGCCCTCAAGTACGTCAGGACTCGCAAGCGCCGCCGCAACCGCAGGTACGCTTCGACTCCAGTGCGCGCCGGCCTGCAGAGTCCCGCAGCCATGGCGGCGGTTCGTCGGACCGACGTCCAGACGCCGCGGCACCCGAGCGCAAGCGTTACTTCAACGGCCAGGTGGTAGACACCGGGCCGCGCTCACGCGGCCAGCGCTGAGCGTCGCCGCAGCCCTATCTGTTGTCACCGCCGATCAGGGTGCCCAGCCCGCCAAGGATTGATCCTTCATCCTTGGCGCCGCCGGGTCGTGCTGCTGCCAGCATGCGTCCTGCCAGTCGCGAGAATGGCAGAGACTGAATCCACACTGTGCCGGGGCCGGTGAGTCGGGCAAAGAACAAGCCCTCGCCACCAAACAGAATGGACTTGATGCCGCCGGCCTGTTCGATGTCCATCTGAACGCCGGAGGTGAACGCGACCACGCACCCGGTGTCCACGTGCAAAGACTCGCCTGCGTTCAGTTCGCGCTGCACCACGGTGCCGCCGGCATGCATGAAGGCCAGACCGTCACCATTCAGCCGCTGCATGATGAAGCCTTCGCCCCCGAACAACCCTGTCAGGATGCGGCGCTGTAGAAAGATGCCAACCTGCACGCCGCGCGCGGCGCACAGGAAGCTGTCCTTCTGGCAGATGAGTTCGCCGCCGAAATTGCTCAGCGTCACAGGGATGATGGTGCCGGGGTAGGGCGCACTGAACGCCACACGCGCTTTGCCGCTGCCGACGTGGGTGAATACGGTCATGAACAGGCTTTCACCCGTGATCAGCCGTTTGCCTGCACCCACCAGCTTGTCCATGAAGCCGCCACGATTGCTGGAGGCAGAGCCGTCACCAAAAATGGTCTCCATGCGGATGTCGGGGTGCTTGTACATCATGGCCCCGGCTTCGGCGACGGCACTCTCGCCGGGGTCCAGTTCGACCTCCACGAACTGCATGTCCTCGCCGTAGATCTGAAAGTCGATCTGATCGGCGGCCGAGCGCCGCGACGGTGGTGGTGGTGCGGGCGCGTTGACCATGCGCGCTACTTCACCGCCACCGCCGAGTTCGTTTATCTGTTTGATGGGCTGCCATTCGGCGAAGCCTTCACGCCATGCGAAGCCATCGGGCTCGCGCGCAGCCTGGGCCAATGCCTGCATGTGTTCGAGCGGGCCAACCTGCCGGCCGTCATAGCTGAAGTACCACTTGTGCACGGTGTGGGTTCCTGTGTGATGAATTCGGGAAAGGGCTTGAGAATGTAGTCAATGCGTTGAAGGTAGCGGGTTGATCGCGGAGTGTTGAGCTCAGGTGGATTGACCGAGCATGCGAAGCTTGAGTTCCGCCACGCGGTCTGCAGATAGACCCAGCCAGCCTGCAAGGTTGCTGAGATACGCCTGCTCCAGGGCATCGTCCACATCCATCGTCAGCTTTGAGACTGTGTAGATCTGTTCTGCAAGCTGCACGTCGCGCACCGAACTGAACAGCGCTTTCGGATCGGGTGGCGCCGCGAACTCGCGAGCGAGAAACGCACGCTCTTCGCTGCCAAGGCCGGCCGCGACCAGCTTCTCGATGATGCGCGATTGTTCTTTTGCGTCGATTGTGCCGTCGGCATTGGCTGCGCAGATCATGGCGCGGATGAGCAACATTGCGTCTTCGTTGCGGTCTGCGTCGGATACGTTGGCGACCATCGTCGATAGCGCACCTTGCGGCGGCGGTGGTGGCGGAGCAGGCGCTGGCTCAGACGTCGTGTTACTGGCTGTGGCCTGGCTGAAGTGCTCCCATGCAGCGATGGCAAGGCCAACAGCACCGACACCCAGACTCCACTTCAGATTGCGCCGTCGCCGTCGCTTACCGCCGAGGCCCTGGCTGATCAGCCCGCCCAATAATCTCTCGGCATCGAACATCTTGCTGGTCTCCGAAGTGATCGACGGCTACTTGAAACATAAGTCACGCGGCGGAAGGCGCCGCAGGTGCCTCGGTCGGCCATGCTACCGAAAGCCGTTCGTGTGCACATTGCAGGAGTGTGGGTCCCTTGGCCTGCGATTCGAGCAGCAATCGGCAAACTGTGACATTGCGCTTGGGCTGTGCCGACATACCCACTGACGACGCGCGCATGAGGGGCGCCACGCGATTGCTATGACGCAGGCGTCCACGCCGATTCATGCACGGCCGGGCTACGCATTTCCGCTGCAAAGCGTTTGGTCGCTGCCTGCGTGTTGGGGTGCTCGAAGATGCGTGTGTGCCGATATACCCGCCGTCGCCGCCTGCGCGTGTCGCGCCACGGCGACGGCGGGCATGTCCCCTACCGCTGTGGGGTTAGATTGGGTTTGAGCCGAGGCGTATTCGCAGGCAGCTACGGCGTGTGCGGTGCTGTTACTCGTTGCGGTGGGCATGTTGATTGACGTGGTGGTGGCGGTGTTGATTGGCGTAATGCTGCTACTGCTACTGCTATTGCTACTGCTACCGCGGAGCGAAAGCATATTCACGGATGGCGGCGTTGGCGGCAGCGTTGCGCGCGTGCTTGCGTCACGGGCGATGGTCGTGGTGTGCAGCGTGGTGCTTGGCCCGTTCGCGATGCTGGAAGAACGTGAACATGACCTGGTGGCAGTCCACTGGGTTGCCATCCCAACCCGATGCGCCTGTTTCTCCTGGAACTTTCACCCCGTGCAGCTGGTGGGCATTGCGCAGGTCTTCCACTCAGCCGTGCATGGCTGGTGCCGATGCAGGGATCACACGTCCGGTCGGCGTCTTGAACTCGTAGCAGCCATCCATCAGGCGACGCACTGAATAGCCACCTTCATGCAACAAGGTGTGGTGGAAGGAACAGAGCGTCACGAGGTTCTTCAGCGACGTTTCCCCCTGCCTCGACCAGTGCTGAATGTGGTGTGCATGCAGGAAGTGCTCGTGCGTGCAGCCTGGGAATCGGCAGCCCTGATGCCGCGCGTTCATTGCTCGGCGGATTGCCGGGGGAATAACCCGGCTGCGCCGGGCAATCCACAATGGCTCGCTGTGTTCGCCTTCCAACAGCTGCACGACCCCCGCATCGCAGCAGAGCCGTTCCAGCGTTGCACGGGGGATGGCTTCACCACCGTCGATGTCTGCAGATGTTTCAGCTGCATCGTCGACGGTCCGATGCGCTGCCTCATTGCCGGGCTGTCGCCCGTCACCGGTGCGGCTCACGTCACCGATATGTCGCGTGTCGATCTCAGCCATGGGCGCGCGTACGTGCACAACGATCTCGGGCACCGAGCCTTTGGGCTCAGCACCCACAGTCGCCTCTGCAACCGCCGCCAATGCCATGACACGCCGGGCTGCTACCGGCACTGACGGGACATGCTGCTGCATGGCATTCAAGGCCGCGACCAGTCGAGCCCCATCGTCCGGCATGAGGCGTGCCCGCAGCACCAGCATGCCGTCATCGTCGTAGTACCAGTCGAAGGCCGTGTTCTCGACCATGGCCTGCAGGCGTTGTGGGTCATCCAATGCCAACCCCCACTTGGCATACCGCGCAATGCGTTCACGGTGCCCTGCAGTGCCGTGCTCGGCAATGTTCAGGAAGAACCCTTCGGTCTCACCGGTTGCCACACGGGACAGGGCACGCACCTTCGAGTAGCTGATGCGCCCACACGAGAACGCAGCTGCTGTCTCCGGCAAACCAACCAACGCATGCGCGACACGCATCTGCTCCCGCGCCGCAACCGGGCCAATGCCGCACTTCCAACCAAGCCAGTGCGGCATGGAGCGCATGCCCCAATCGGCCCAGGCCATGCGCCGATCGAACTCACGGGCCAGCACCAGGAAGCGATAGGTCGCGGCATTCAGATTGGCGTTGAGTACAAGCAGTTCCTGTTCGATGGCACATACCGACTCTTGCGCGCTGCTCGTGCGCGCCGCTCCTTGCTCGCTGCCCGGGGTCAAGGGCAGCCGCAGCCCCGGCAATGCGAACCCTTGATGCCGGGCAGCGAGCGCAAGGCTGGACGCAGGCTGAGTCCTGCAGAAGGCGGGGCTCAGCCTTCGAAACCTGCGGCCAAGAGATGTGCATCAGCGCATCACCGCACATGTCCGATCACATTGCGCGTAGCGCGGAGAGACTGCGGCAAGGCAGATGCGTTGTTGGCTGACGGCGGCCTCCGGCAACGCACCCAACGCATCCAGACATGCCGAAGTCGCATCACCATCGATTCCTGCTACGCCATCTGAACCCAAGTCGCGGTGTTGCCGCGCGCGTTCGCGCTCCGCAGCAACGCATGTTGGCGGTTCGTTTCATTGCGCTGGCATTGCGCTGGGCTTTGCAGAATCATCCGGCGATCTACCGCTGCGCCTGCAGCTTGCACCGCTTCCTGCCAATCCACCCAGAGTTGCCAAAGTCGGAGTACGCCCATGTCTTACGAAACCATTCTCACTGATGTGTCTGATGGCATCTGCACCATCACCATGAATCGGCCCCATCGCCTGAATGCATGGACCTACCAGATGGGCAATGAGATGTCCGATGCGGTCAGCATTGCCAATGAAGACGACGACGTGAACGCCATTGTGGTCACGGGTGAGGGCCGCGGCTTCTGTGCCGGTGCTGATATCGGTGATGTGTTCAAGAAGCAGGCGGACAGCGGTACAACCGGTGGCGATAGCCGGCGGGTGATCAGCTGGGTGGATCTGGTGCGTCAATCCAAGCCCATCGTGGCTGCGATCAACGGTGCCGCGATCGGTGTAGGCCTGACGCAGGTGTTGCCGATGGACCTGCTCATCGCTGCACGCGGCGCGAAGCTGAGTGTGCGTTTCATCAAGATGGGCCTGGTGCCTGAGCTCGCGAGTTCGCATTTCCTGTTTCTGCGCACGGGCTTTGGTAATGCGAGCGATCTCATGTTGTCTGGTCGCACGGTCGATGCAGACGAGGCGCTCAAGCTTGGACTCGTCGATCGCGTGGTAGACAGTACCGATCTGTTGCCTGCGGCGCGCGCTGCCGCGCGGGCCATGGGTGAGAACCCGCGATCAGCGATCCGGCTGGTGAAGCAGTTGATTACTGCCAACGCCAGCGAAGGCGACATCAGTGTGGTGCAACGCCGCGAGATGGAAGCACTGCAGGCGTGCTACGCATCACCCGAACACAAAGAGGCCATTTCGGCATTCATGGAAAAGCGTGAGCCGGATTTCAAAGCGGCCCGACGGTCGGCCAAGTAGCTGCTGCGCGCGGCTTGCCGGCTGCAGTGAACGCATCTGAATTCGCATTCGAATCTGAATCTGGGGGACGCAAATGAGTTTTGAGAACCTGAAGTACGAAGTGACCGACAACCACGTCGGCATCATTACGCTGAACCGACCCGAAGCCATGAACTCGATGAGCTACGAGCTGTATATGGAGTTGGAGGACGCGGTGCGCTACTCCGACGCGCGTGTGTTGATCGTCACGGGCGAAGGCCGCGCGTTCTGCGCAGGCGACGACGTGAAGCAGATTCTGGGTGGCACGCAGGGGCCACCGAAGGAGTCGATCGCGCGCGGCAAACGCACCTACGGGCTGACGGCGGCTGCCGAGGCCATGCTCTATTCGGACATTCCCATCATTGCCGCTGTGAATGGGCCCGCCGTGGGCTGGGGCATGGAAATCGCGCTAATGGCGGACATCCGCATTGCGTCCGAGAAAGCCAAGTTTGGCGAACTGTTCGTGGTGCGCGGCCTGTGTTGTGACGCTGCGGGCCTCGGCCGGCTGGCCCAGGTGGTGGGTCGCGAGACTGCTGCCGAGTTGCTGTTCACGGGTGAGGTGATCGACGCCAATCGCGCGAAGGAGCTGCGGCTGGTGTCACGCGTTGTGCCGCACGATGAGTTGATGTCCACCGCGCTGACACTGGCCAACAAGATCGCCGCCAATCCGCCGCTTGCCGTGAAGTCGATCAAGGCAGGCCTGCGCCGCACGCTGGACCCGGACTGGCGCGATGTGGGTTCGTGGGCCATCGCACAGATCACCACGCTGCGCAAAACCGAAGACTCGATTGAGAGCGTGCGTTCGTTTCTGGAGAAGCGCACACCGACCTTCGTCGGGCGTTGATACAAGGCGGTAACTGCGTTGGTGCGCAGCTGACCTTTGGGGCGGTCAGCTGCGCGCACTCTTGGTGTGTGCTTGCCCACGCGGATGTGCCATTGGTCCTGGTTCCCTTGCACCGCGTCCGCGCTGAGCTGCACGCCCGTGAAGCGTTGAATCACGTTGATGTTGGTCAGCAGGTGGCTGCGCGGGCGCATCGTCGTGAAGCTGCCACCCCCGCAAGCGCCATCGGCAGCACCAGCTGGTCGGCCAGATATTCGCCGACCGCCGCACCACTTGCGAGATACCTGCGCGCCTGCTGAACAACACCATCGGCAGCAAAGAAGCCATGCCGCAGCAGTGTGATGTCCGCAGCCGCAGCCATGCGCGCGACAACCGTCAGCCACGCTTCACGCAGACATTCCATCTGCGGCGCCATCGCGTTGTGTGTGCCACCGGTGATCTGCACGCTGCTGGGCGCGTCGGCGCACCACGGCGCGGGCAGCAGCGTCTGCAGAACCAGTGTGGTGCTGCCGGCGGTGCCGATGGCAAAGCGGTAGTCGCCGGCCCGGACCGAACCCGCTACAAAGCGCAACTGTCGCGAGGCGAGTTCCGCGCCGTCGACAGTTGCGTCGCTGATCGTGGCGGCGGCTTGTACGACGGTGAGGTGTTGGCGCAGCAGGCCAGGCTTGGCACGCCCAGCACGAATGTTGCGCAGCTTGAAAGCCTGGCCGCTGATCATCGCCAATGTCAGTGCGGTGCGCAGGATCCGTCCTCCGCCTTCTCCTTCCGATCCGTCCAACTCAATCATGACGACGAGTCCCTCATTCCCTTGTTCGCGGGGTTGATCAACGTCCTAACCCTTGACGCACACCACCTGATGCAGCCGATGCACGATCTCTACCAGCGCCCGCTGTGCATGCATCACTGCATCGATGTCCTTGTACGCCATCGCCATCTCATCGATCACATCGGCGTGGGTGCGATATTCGACGTGTGCCGTTGCACGTGCCTGATCTTCAACTGTGAAGCGCCGGCGTGCTTCGTTGCGGCTCATCGTTCGTCCCGCGTCGTGGCTGCATGAGCAGTACGACTCGGGGTTGCCCAAGCCGCGCACGATGAAGCTGCGTGCACCCATCGTGCCTGGAATGATGCCCAACTGTCCGCGTTGCGCCGACACTGCGTCCTTACGCGTGATCAACACAGACGCGCCGAAATGCTGCTCGCGCTGCATCATCAACTCGCGATCCACGCGTGCGTATTCCTGCGCCCAGCCCACCGCCATCACGTACTCGGCGAAGTGCGCGCTGCCCTCCTGGAAGTACGCAAGATCGCGATGCGGCAGGTCCACGATGTCACTGACCTTGTCGGCTGCTACCTACGTGAAACTGGTGCAGGCACTGCCTGGCGTTCTCCGGCTGAATTCGAGCGAGTAGCAACACTTTCCCACGTGCTCCCCAATCTCGGCACGCCAACAACCGGGAAGCGGCGCATTTGTCCAGTCACATGACTGCGCTGCTCGATCCTCTACCAACGAGCGGCTGCTGCGGGCGATCCTGTTGCCAACTATTGCGCTTGCATTCAGCAGCAGCGCATGGGCGGGCTGCGGGAACCTCATCGAATTGCAGTTGATGAACCGCGAGACCAAACAGGCTGAGTTCACGATCGTCCCGGGCAACTGCGCCTTCTTTCAGATTCCGCTGAAACACACACTGCTGCCTGGTCGGGCCATGCGCATGGGCTTCACGCACGATCCCGGCAGTCGGTGCGATGGCGTATCCGGGCAGTTCGCGATTCAAGTGGATGCCAACCATCTGAAGACCTGCTTCCTGCTCAATGAGAACGGCCCGCTGTGGTTGGATCCGAATCCACCGACGACGGCCCACGTGGGCAAGCAATTCAGGCAGTAGGGCGGTGGTAGCCAGGGCGGCGGCGAGTTCCTGTGGGAATCACTGCCAATCCCGAAGTTGACGGCCGGCCGGCCGCACAGGAAGTGGGTGGGACTCTGTCAGCAGTTCTGTAAGCAGACGCTGAAGATCGAACTCACCAGTTCGTCAAGCACCGAGCGAACCACATCCCAGGAAACCACACCGGCCGTTGCCGTTGCGCTCGAAGCCGGCGTCGAATTCGGGCCCGCCGCGGCTTCGGTCAGCGTGACCGCCAGCGAAGAGCAGCGTGTCGGCAGTTCGCTCAGCGAATCGCTGGCGTCCGGTACGCTGGAGTCTGAGGAAGACACTGTTGAACTGAGCCGACAGGAAATGCAGGAGCCGGACACTATTGCGGTCTGGCGATGGATCGTAACGACGCCGATGAATGACGGCAGCAGCGCCAATCTGAAGTCGATCTGGTACACCTGCACCAGCGACGCCAATCCAACGAGTTACCTGCCCGGCAGCACGGAGGACCGCTACGCCTGCCGTGCGAAACCTGGCAATGCAACGGCAGTACAGCCAACCCAACAACAGCAGGCCGGGCAGCAGACGCAGGCGCAAATGCAACAATCGCAGCAGTATTCGCCAAGCAATGCAGCTGTGGCACAACTGAAGAGCACGCTGCTGAACGACGAGAAGCTGCACGCGGGCAGCTCACTGCAGTCGAGCAATGGACGGTTTTCTCTGACGCAGCAGACCGATGGCAACACCTGCCTTTACGACGGCACCGCAGCGCTGTGGTGCAACATGAGCAATGGCAAGGGCGCGGAATATCTCGTGATGCAGGCGGACGGCAACCTCTGCACATACACGGCTGCGGTGTGTTGAGCTGGGGTGGTGATCGAGCCGGCTCACTCACTCATGCGATCATCGTGCGTGACTGCCAGCAAGCCCGTACCCTGAATCCTCGGCTGACGCGGGAACCTGCGCTGCGCAGGACGGGATAGGGGTTTTCGCCCTGATGGCGTGTCACGCGCCGCGCAGTTCGCGCGTCATGACGTTGTTCCGCCATCGCACGAACGAGGACCAACCCATGCACGACGACCTGGATCTGCTGGTGATCGGCAGTGGTTACGCTGGCCTTTGGGCGGCGCTGTCGGCGGCGAGGCAACGCGCCGTGCTCGGCGCGACGCTGCGCATTGCGATGGTGTCGCGTGAGCCGTTCCTGACTGCGCGTCCTCGCCTCTACGAATTCGGCCTGCAGTCCGTGGATGCGCGAATCGCCATTGGCGATGCGCTGCGCGAGGTCGATGTCGAGTTCATCCAAGGTGAGGTGGTTGGCCTAGAGCGCAATGCGGTCGTGCTTGCCGACGGCCGCATGCTTCGCGCACGGGCGTTACTGCTCGCCACCGGAAGTACTGTTGCGACGCCTGTCATGCCGGGCGCCATGCAGTACTGCGCGAATGCCGACTCTGCGGCGGCAGCGCAGTCCATGTGGCAACGCGCCTCGGCACTGCCCGATCACGCGACCATCGTCGTGCTGGGCGGCGGCTTTACCGGCATCGAGCTTGCGTGCGAGCTGGCAGGCTGGCGACGCACAGCGAAACCGGCGTTGCAGGTGCTGCTGCTGGATCGCGGGGCGATCGCCGCAGGCTACGAACGTGCGAGCCGTCGCGCAATTACGGACGTGCTGGCGCAGCTTGGCGTAACAATGCTCGAAGGGTGCACCGTCGAGCGCGTAGACGCCGGCCGCCTGCAGCTCGAAGACGGCACTGCAATCAGCTGCGATCTGCCCGTGTGGGCCGGCGGCCTGCAGACCAGCGCGCTTGTGCCGGCGCTTGCGCAGTTGTCGGCAACGACGTTGTACGCCGACGGTCGGCTGGAAGTTGGCCGCACGCTGCAGTTGGCGAACGCGGCGAACTGGTTTGCGGCGGGCGATGTCGCGGCGGCGCGGGTCGAGGATGGCCACCGCACCACGTTTTCCTGCCAGCACGCACTCAGCCTGGGCACCTGCGCCGGGCACAACGCTGTGAGCTGGCTGTGTGCTGCGGCGCTGCGTGACTATGCGCCGCGGCCCTATGCCACGTGCCTTGATCTCGGTCCAGACACCGCACTGCTCACGCGCGGATTCACGCGTGAGTTGGTGAATGTTGGCCCCGCAGTCAAACCCACCAAGCAGTACATCAACCGTCGCTTGATCGTTCCGCCGACCGCCGGTGGCCGCGCGGCACTGCTGGCTGGGGCCGACCCGGACGAAGCCGCGCGCGTCGACTGAGCGGCGCGCTTCCGTCAGACGTGCCGAGCCACAGGGTCAGGCTTTCTGCCGCGTCGCATACCGCGGCGGCCGCTTGCCGTTTTCATCGAACAGGTTGAACTCTTCGATGATGTCTTCCACCCATTGGATGCTGCCCGAGCGATCGATCAGGTCCTTTGCCTGCAGCAAACACACCGCTGCACGACCGACCAGCAGCGGCGTCTGCGATTGCGACAGGTCCATGTCACGGTACTTCGCTGCGTCCTGAATGAACTCGGTCGACACCGATCCGGGATACAGCGTCACCGCGGCAACGTTCTTCGGCTTCAGTTCAATCGCCATGTCGGCGGTCAAGCGATCCAGGCCTGCCTTGCCGGTGCCGTAGGACGACGAGAAGTGGTAGCTCTGCCCGCCCGGTGACGACACATTCATGATCGCGGCACCGGGGCCGGCGGCAAAAATCCATTTCGCTGCGTGCCAGCTGGCCACGTAGTGTGCGCGCAGGCCAATGCCGACCTGGTCGTCCCATACCTGGATCGGGTGGTCCCAGAAGCCACCACCCCAGGCCGGCGGATCCGGAATCTTGTAGACGTTGTTGATCAGGAAATCGATGTGGCCCGCCTCGCGGCCGATCTGCTCGAACGCGGCCGCAATTTCGGCATCCACACCGTGGTCGCAGCGAATCGCTTTGCCCACGCCGCCGGCAGCGGTGACCATGCGTGCGGTGGTGTCGATGGTGCGCTCACCATCGCCTGTCGTGCGCCCGGTGACATACACCGTGCAGCCTCTCTCGCCCAGTGCGAGTGCAATGCCTTTACCGATCCCGCGGCTGCCGCCGGTGACCACTGCAATCTTGCCCGTCAATTCACCCATTGCCACCTCATCAAAACAGTCAGATTGGCTTGTTTACGCAGGGTGCGAACTTGACCACGGCAGCAGCGTGCCGGCAAGACCGGACGGTCCGATCATTTGTCAGCGCCCGCCTTGGCCACCGTGTGTTCGCACTGTCATCGCACTGCCATCGGAACCGAACAGTTCCGCAACATGGCGGGCAAACACTGCGTGGATTTCCACTGGCGATCGAACAATGGAGAGGATTTCTCGTCCGACGGCGCTGGCGCTGTCGTCGTTGACTGTTGCGCTCTCGCTTGCGCCGATCGAGTTCGCGGAAGCCCGCACGCTCACGGGTCAAGCGGCCATCGTGATCGGTCATCGTGGCGCTGCGGGCTATCGACCGGAGCACACGCTTGAGGGCTACAAGTACGCCATGCAGCTGGGTGCCGACTATGTCGAGCCGGACCTGGTGCTGACCAAGGATGGTGTGCTGATTGCCCGCCACGAGCCCTTGCTCGACAAGACCACCAACGTTGCGAGCGTGTTCGGGCCGGTGCGCCAGACCACGCATGTGCTCGACGGTCAGTCCATCACAGGCTACTACGCCAGTGACTTCACGTTGGCCGAGATCAAAACGCTGCGGGCGGTACAGCCTGTGGCCGGCCGCGACCACAGCTTCGACGGGCAGTTCGAGATTCCGACGCTGGACGAGATCATCACGCTGGTGCAATCGGAGAACCTCGTGAATGGACGCAACGTAGGCATCTACCCGGAGTTGAAGCACTCGACATTCCATGAGGCACTGTTTGGTGCGCACGTGTTCGAAGACAAGCTGGTGGCGAAGTTGCACGCGGCCTATGGCAACAGCGCCGGCGCACGGGTGTTCATTCAATCCTTCGAGGTCGGCAATCTGCAGTACCTGAACACGCAGACCGACATCAAACTGGTTCAGCTCATCGACGCCGACGACGTGAATGCAGATGGCTCGCTCAGCCTTGTTGCGCCGTTCGACAAACCTTACGACTTCGCAGTATCTGGCGACACGCGCACCTTTGCCGACCTGGTGACCGATGCCGGATTGGACTTCGTGAATGACTATGCGGATGGCATTGGTCCGTGGAAGCCCTTTCTGGTCAAGACGGTGAACGACGGCGTCGAGCGCACGGGCGACAGCACGCTCACAATCAACGATCGCCGCGTGGATGGGCCGACCGGCGTGATCGATCTTGCGCACAGCAAAGGCCTGCTGGTGCATGCGTTCACGTTCCGCAACGATGCCAGCGGCTATGGCTTCAAAGACCCGCAAGCGGAGATGGCCTACTACTTCTCGCTTGGGCTCGACGGGTTGTTCACCGATTTCATCGATACCGGTGTTGCAGCACGCGACTCGGTGCCCGAGCTTGCGGCACTACCGCTGCTGATGTTCGGTGGGCTGAGTGCATTGCTGGCCGCACGTCGGCGCAGCGGGCGCAGCGCGAACCGGTAGTAGCGGCGGACCGGAAGCGAGTGGCGGCCCCCTCTTCAATGGGTCATGGGGTCATCGGGGCATGGGGTCATGGGGCCGCCTGAGTGCCGGTTGGATCGCTCAGCGTTGCGCTTGCGTATTCCGACGTCGGCGCAATGCACCGATGAGCATGCCGGCGCTTGCAATCAGCGCGAGACTGCCGGGCGCTGGCACCGACGAGGCTACGCGCACCTGCAGGCTGGACAACGCCGTTTTCGACCGCAGCGTGATGATCTCCGTGCCATCCGGCGTGCCGGGTTGCCGGCCATTGCCGCCGGGATAGTTGTTGTCCAACCCCACCAGCAATGTGAAGTCATCGATCAGGGTGACCGACTCGACAGACTGCAGCGGGAAGCTGAACTGATCCGCTGCCAGTTCTGCGAGCGGGCCGCCGATGTCCAACGGGTCATCGATGTCCAACAGATTCACCAGCTCGCGCTTGATCAGCACACCTTGCGCGTCTGTTTCACTGAGGTCGATGAGATACAGGCGCTTCTGGCGGGGCGGACTGGTACTGCTCTGTGGCCCCTGGAAATCGTCGCGCTCTATCAGAATGTAGTGATCATCGGCCACGTGCGTCATGTCGCCGGTGACGAATGTGTTGGTCGCGTTGCCCGTGCTACCGGTGATGAAGTCGCTGCTGTCCTTGGCGTACTTGAACACGTTGCCGGTGTACAGCTCGGTGCCGACGTCGAACTCGTAGATCTCCAGCATCGTCTTGTTCGGCTCAGACAGAATCGATGCTTCGGTGGTGATGTACAGCTTGCTGCCGTCGCCGTTGGCTGACAGCGATTCGAAACCGCGTGAGCTGGGCAGGTTGTTGGCGCCGAGCGTTGCGTTCTGCGGGTTCTGCGGCGCGCGCAATACGGGATGGCGGATCGGCGCATCGAGCAGGCGACCCTGGTCGTCGAAGTGCAGCAGGTATGGCCCGAACTCCTCGCCTACCCAGAACGTGCAGTCTGCAACGTGGGCGATGGACTCGACGTCGAAGTCCGCGCCGGTCAACAGCTTGCCGCTGGTGATTGCCGGGTCAACTGCGATGGCGGACGAGGCGTAGTAGGTTGAACGCGCGTATACCGGCCCGTTTGCAATGTAGTCGGCCGAAACGAGCGCGTTCGGATCACTGAACGGCGTGAACGTGTTGACTGCGACCGCGCCTCGATTGGTAGTGCCGTCACCGGTGGCCTTGAACGCGGACGTGACCTGCTAGAAACCGAGCACGAAGTCCGCACTGTTGCCTTGTGCACCGAAGCCGTTGTCTGGCAGGCCGAAGCAGGTGCCGGCGGTCGTCGTTGGAATGATGCCCGAGAAGCCGGGAATGGGTTGGCCAGCGTACGGCGGCGTCACGCCGTTCACGGGGCCTGTTGTGAACTGTCCCGAGATTGGGCCGGCCTGGCGGTAGGTGGATGGAATCTCGGCCCAACCCGAGAGCGCGAAGCTCAACGGCGCAGCGCTGGCGCTTGAAGCAGTCAGCAATATGGCCGTTGCGATCAGTTTTCTTTGCATTCGAAGTGTCCCTCCAGTGTTCTGGCTTTGTTGCAGATCATTCGCCCCAGCACGTGAGTGCGGGCTGTGTTGTCGGGCTTGCGTGACCGCGATCGGCGTAACGTGGCGCGATAGCGCCGCACGCCGCATACGGCGACGCAGCCGGCAACAGGGTGCGTCCACTCCTTCAGGGCCAATTTGTCCTCCCCCCCATTCGCGAGTGCGGCCATTGAGTTAGCACGTTTTGCCGAACAACCCTTGGGCGATGCGGTATTGCTTGCGGCATGGATCTCATCACCTTTTCAGGCACATCACTCGCAGAGCTGCACGTTCGGCC
>CAMAVY010000045.1 GCA_945861675.1 Klebsiella pneumoniae
GCTTCCGCAAGCGCGAGTACGCAGAAGCCTACTGCCGCATCTCCAGCTACCTGCAAACAATGGCCAACCGCGGATACAACCCCCTCGTCGCCATCCAGATGGCAATGTCCGGAGAGATCTACTCGTCCGTGGGGGGCGAGTAGTTACCACTCAGCTTTGAATACCGCGGCTGGAATGCTCATCAGATCTACCCACGCTGACCACTAATTGTGGTCAGTATAGGGGACGGGACAACGTCATCGCACGCCTTGTCCTGGTGGCGCGTGAAGTACAGTTCGCGCGTGCGGCCAGCGCCCTCGGCGATGAGCGCCTGCAAGTTGTTCTACCGGCGGGCCGAGCAGCCCAGGGCGCGCTCACAGTCAGTCAACGCCGACCGCGCTCGCTCAGATGCTTGAGGAATGCGCTGAGGTTTGCCTCAATCAGCGGATACAGCGGCGAAGTTGATTGCCGATGTGCGCTTGGGGTGCGCGTGCAACGGCACGCAGTGATCTCATAGTGGCTATGCGCACGAGCGTGGCCGATGAATGCGAGTGTTCAGATCGGACGAACACGCTCACGGCGCCGTGTGGCAACGCCGTCGTCACGGTACAGACCATTCATCGATGCGCGCGCCGGTCTAGAGACACGCGCATTAGCCATTGCCTGGCGCCCCTACTGCTTGGCCCAGGCTACTGCTTGGCAATGCTCACAACATGCAGCTCGCTGAACGCTGCCAGACCCCAGGGACCATTCTCGTAGCCAACGCCCGACCATTTGCTGCCGCCGAACGGCACGTTCGGTGCGAGGTTCAGATGTTGATTGACCCACGCCGTGCCGCTTTCCAGTTCCTGAGCAAGCTCAGCACCGCGGCGCAGATCATTCGTCCAGATTGATCCGCCGAGTCCGAAGTGCGTGCCGTTGGCGCGCTGCATCACTTCATCGATGGTCTTGAACGACATGATGGGCAGCGCGGGTCCGAACTGCTCTTCGTCGACAATGCGTGTGCCTTCGCTGACGCCAGTGATGATGGTGGGCGCATAGAAGTAGCCCTCGTTCTGCAGTACTTCACCACCGGCTTCGATGCGGGCGCCATGTGAGCGCGCATCGTTCACGAGCTCCTGCACGCGTTCGAACTGCGCACGGTTGTTCAACGGGCCCAGCTGACTGGCAGCGTCCATGCCGTCGCCCACTTTCACGGTGCGCGCAATTGCGGCCATTTCACTCACCACATCTGCGTAGATGGGCTCCTCGACATACAGGCGCTTGATGGCAACGCACACCTGGCCGGAGTTCTGGAATGCGCCCCAGAACAGCTTCTCGGCAATCTTCTTCGGGTCGTTGTCTTTCAGCACGATGGCGGGGTCGTTGCCGCCCAGTTCCAGCGTTACGCGCTTGAGGTCCGGCGCGGCGGCCGCGCTGATCTTCTTGCCCGTGGCCACCGACCCGGTGAACGAAATCTTGCGCACGGTCGGGTGCGCGGTCATCAGCGCGCCGAGTGCATCGGAGCCGGACACCACGTTGAACACGCCGGCGGGCAGCACGGAGGACAGAATCTCGCCGAGCTTGAGCGTCGTCAGCGGTGTGTACGGCGACGGCTTCAACACCATGGTGTTGCCCGCGAGCAACGCCGGCGCGATCTTCCACACGGCGAGAATGATCGGAAAATTCCACGGCGTGATGGCGGCCACGACACCCAGCGGCTTGCGATGCAGTTCGACGCGCAGATTGTCATCGTCCTGCAGCACCTGCGTGGCCAGGTCCAGCGCTGCAGTGGCCTGGAACCAGACCGCGGCACCGTAGATTTCGCCGATGGCCGCCTGCAGCGGTTTGCCTTGCTCCATCGTCAGGATTGCAGCGAGTTCCTGTGCCCGTGCCTGCAGCACTTCGGCGCACTTCAGCAGCGCTGCGCGGCGCGCGGCCTCGTCTTTGCGCCAGGGCCCGAAGGCACGCTGTGCAGCTGCCATTGCATCGTCGAGTTGCGCGGCCGTGCAATCCGGCGCCTGCGCGAACGCGCGACCGGTGGCCGGGTTGATGACATCGAAGAACTGCTGGCCTGCCACGCTTTGACCCGCGATCGACAAGGTGAAGGGCGATGTGGAGGTACTCGATGACATGGCGTTCTCCTGGGATGTAGTACGTGAGATTAGCTGGGCGCGTTGCCCATGAACTTCGCAATGGTGCGGTGATAGTTCTGCACGGCGGGTTCATTGCGGCCAAACAGGAACGACGTGTTGGCACCGCTGGCGATGCCTTCCTGAATTGAATAGCCCACCGGATAGTCTTCGTCGCGTACGGCCTGCAGCACCATGGCACTGAACGACTCGGACGCCGCGCGCTCTTCAGCGGTGCTCGGTGCTTTGTGCACCAGCACGGTTTGCCGTGTGACTGTCGTGTCGGGCGTTGGCCCGGGAAACACCTGACTCACCAGGCAGTGATCGCCCAGGATGCCGGAGATCGACAGATTCGGGAAAGTGTTGTGGATCAGCCTGATGTGCTGTGCCGATTGCCATTCCGACTCCGGTTGATTCGCGAGGTCACCCAACGAACGTCGACCGAACGTCAGGCGCTGATGCGGACCATAGGTATCCAGCACCAACAGGTTGCCCACGGTGTGTTTGCCAACGGTTTTGCCGTGCAGCGAGTTGTGGTGGTACGCCTCCAGGTAGCCGTCCAGCGTGACCTTCCAACCGGGGCCCGCAAGCTCGCGCTGTTCGAACAGCGTCCAGTGCGCAAGATCCAACGACCCAAGCGGTGTGGCGAAGTCGCCCAGCCAGGCGTCGATGTCGAATGGCTCGCCGGGGGTCAGAATCACCCAGATCAAACCCGCGCGTTCGGCGCAGGCGAGTTCTGTCAGGTTGAGTTGCGCGTGATCGACGTCGCCAAATGTGTCGCCTGCGTAGCGGCTGACCAATGCGCCGCGGTCGTTGTACGACCAGGCATGGTAAGGGCAGGTGATGGCGCGCTTGCTGCCAGCGCCAACATCACAGAGGCGCGCGCCGCGATGACGGCACACGTTCAGAAAGGCGCGTGCCTGTCCGTCCGTGCCGCGCATCAGCAGCACCGGCACATCGAGAACATTCATCGCGCGGTAGTTGCCCGGCGCCGGAAGTTCGATGCTGAGTGCCAGCGCCAGCGGCAATTCCAGAAAGATGCACTTGCGTTCACGTTGATAGCGTTCGGGATCGGTGTAGGCCGACACCGGCATCGACATGATGTCGAGCGCCTGATCTGTCGTGCCGTGTTTGAAGTGCGTCAGCGCGCGCCGCGCGAGCAGCTGCATTTCGTCCTGCTGTTGTGCTGCTTCTGGCGCTGTCACTTGGCGGGCCCGCCGTGCGTTGCGATGAACTGCTGCCAGCTGGGCAGCGACTCGGGATAGTCGGCTGCCATCCGCGCGCCGCCGATGGTCAGGCGCTGCGGGTTGTTCAATGCAGACGTGAACTCTGTTGCCGGCACGTAGTACAGAAAACTGATCGTGCGCTTGCTGAAGTACCAGCGCCCTTGCTCGCGCCGGTATTCATCGTCGTACTTCATGGCCGCCAGGCTGACGATGTTGTTGGGCGTGGTTTCCGCATGGCTGTACACGCGTCCGGTGGCGCGGTCGGCGTGTCGCTCGTCGAATTCCACCAGCACATCGTGGGTCCAGTGGAACGCTGGCCCGCGAATCTTGAACAGCCCGATGAACATCGCTTCGATGGCGCTGCGGCCATTCGCCACCATGACCTTGCTGGGTGAATCGAAGCACGCGTCTTCGGTAAACAGCCCGATGAGCCCCGGCATGTCATGTTCGTCGCAGGTGCGCGCGTAGGTGGTGGCCAGGCCGGCGATGGCGCGCTGCGCTTCCAGGCGATCCACCCGCGCCGTCAGTGCGTGCAGTTGTTCCAGCAGCTGCGTATTGACTGCGTTGTCGGATTGGCTCATCGGCGTTGCAACCGCACGCCGCTGTCGGCGCCCACAATCAACAGGTCTGCAGCGTTATGCGCGAACAGGCCGTTGCAGACCACGCCCGTGATGTCGTTGATGCGCGACTCCATGGCACTGGGATCGGTGAGATCAAGGCCACGCACATCGAGGATCACATTGCCGTTGTCGGTCTTGAACTGTTCGCGCAGCTCGGGCTGCCCACCGAGTTCAACCAGCTTTCGAGCAACCAGTGAGCGCGCCATGGGAATGACTTCGACCGGCAGCGGAAAGTGCCCGCGCCCGAGTACCGACACGCACTTGCTGTTGTCCACAATGCAGAAGAACCGATCGCTGGCCGCGGCCACGATCTTCTCGCGCGTCAGTGCACCGCCGGCGCCCTTGATCAGGCGCAGGTGGGGGTCCACTTCATCGGCACCATCCACGTACACCACGATGGATTTCGCCGCGTTGAGATCGATGACCGGAATGCCCAGTGCGGCGAGGCGCGCACGCGTGGCCTCCGAGCTTGCAACGGCTGCATCGAACTTGTGCTTCACGCGTGCCAGTGCATCGATGAAATGGTTGGCCGTGCTGCCGGTGCCAACGCCAACGATGGCGTCCAGGCTGAGCAGTGGTTCGACTTGTTCCAAAGCCGCGAGCGCGGCGGCGCGCTTGGCGTCGTCAGGGGTCATGGGCGAATCCAGGCATTTGAGGAGGCGCAATCGGAGCGGGCACAGACAGAGCCGGCACACACAGAGCAGGCATTGTGCCGTGCCGGGGCAAGTGAGGAAACGGCGGGCTGCTAACATCCGCGCTCGTTCTATCTGACTGCCTCCATTGGGCGACCGCCGGCCATGCTCGAAAGCTATGTGAAGAAGATTCTCGCCGCGCGCGTGTACGACGTGGCGGAGGAGAGCCGGCTTGTAGCGGCGCCATTGCTGTCGGCGCGGCTGGGCAATCAGGTGTTGTTCAAGCGCGAAGACGAACAACAGGTGTTCTCCTTCAAGCTGCGCGGCGCCTACAACCGCATGTGCCACCTGACGCCCGAGCAGCGTGCCAAGGGTGTGGTCACGGCATCTGCCGGCAACCACGCGCAGGGCGTCGCGCTGGGTGCCGCACAACTCGGCATTCGCGCAGTGGTGGTCATGGGTGTTAACACGCCGGAGATCAAGGTGAACGCCGTGCGTGCCCGCGGTGCGAAAGTGATTCTGCAGGGCGACACCTACGATGACGCCGCGCTGTATGCGCAGGGCTTGGTGCAGGAGCACGGCTACACCTACGTGCACCCTTACGACGATCCAGATGTCATCGCCGGCCAGGGCACGATCGGCATGGAGATCCTGCGTCAGTTTCCAACGCCGCACGCGATCTTCGTGCCCGTGGGCGGTGGCGGCCTGATTGCGGGCATCGCCGCGTATGTGAAGTACGTGCGCCCGGAAACGCTGATCATCGGCGTGGAAGCCGAAGGCTCTGCCTGTCTCACGGCCGCACTGCGTGCCAAGCGCCGCGTGCGGCTGCCCGCAGACACGCTGGACATCTTCGCTGACGGCGTGAGTGTGGCGCAGATCGGCGAAGAGACGTTCCGCATCTGCCGCGAGCATGTGGACGAGGTCGTCACCGCGAGCACCGATGAGATCTGCGCGGCCATCAAGGATGCATTCGACGACACGCGCTCGGTGATGGAGCCCGCTGGCGCGCTGTCGATCGCCGGCATGAAGACCTGGGTTGCGCAGCACAACGTGCGCAACAAGACGCTGGTCGCCATCTTGAGCGGCGCCAATCTGAACTTCGATCGCCTGCGCTATGTATCGGAGCGCGCCGATATCGGCGAAGGCCGCGAAGTGGTGCTGGCGGTCACGATTCCTGAGAAGCCGGGCGCTTTCCGCAAGTTCTGTCGCGCGCTGGGCAAGCGCAACGTCACCGAGTTCAATTATCGCTACGCCGACAGCGCGCAGGCGCAGGTGTTCGTGGGCTTGTCGGTTGCGCCGGGCGGAAGCGATCGCACCGGCATGGTCAGCGGCCTGCAGGAAGCCGGCTATCTGGTCGACGACTTCACCGACAACGAAATGGCCAAGCTGCATGTGCGGCACATGGTGGGCGGGCGCGCCGATGTGGCCGACGAAGTGATCTATCGCTTCCAGTTTCCTGAACGCCCCGGCGCGCTCATGAAGTTCCTCAATGTGCTGGGCGATCGTTGGAACATTTCCATGTTCCATTACCGCAATCATGGCTCTGCATGGGGTCGCGTACTGGCGGGTTTCCAGGTACCGGCAAAACAGCGCAAAGCGTTGAACGGTTACCTCGATGAGATCGGCTATCTGTACTGGGACGAAACGGAAAACACGGCCTACCAGCGATTTCTGCGCTGAGCCATGACCAACTCGTTGGGCATGTTTGCCGCCTTCCGCTACGTCAACTTCCGCTACTTCCTGCTGGCGCGTTTCCTGGCGGTGTTCGTTGTCCAGATGCAGGGCGTTGCGGTGGGCTGGCAGGTGTATGCCATCACCAAGGACCCACTGGATCTCGGGTTGATCGGCCTGGCGCAGTTTCTGCCGTTCGTGGTGCTGGTGTTGCCTGCGGGGCAAGTCGCTGACCGCATGAACCGGCGCCTCATCCTGGCGCTGTGTTACGCGCTGCAGGTGGTCTGCGCACTGTTGCTGCTGCTGTACAGCCTTGTCGTCATGGACGGTGGGCATACCAGCATCTGGCCCGTGCTGGCCGTGCTGTCCTTGTTCGGCGTGGCCCGCGCTTTTGCAATGCCGGCTTCGCAGGCGATCACACCCAATCTGGTGCCGCCGGAGGCCTTCGCCAACGCCATTGCATTGAACTCAACGCTTATCCACGCAGCAGTGATCGCTGGGCCCGCGTTGGGCGGCGTGATGTATCTGTTGGGGCCGAACGTCGTGTACAGCGTTGTGGCCACAACCCTGGTGGTGTCGGTGGCGTTGATGCTGCAGGTCAAGCTGCCGCCCATTCACGCGCCTGCTGGCCCGGCCACCTGGCACACGGTGCTGGAGGGGCTGCGCTTCGTGCGCTCGCGGCCGATTGTGCTGGGCGCGATCACCCTCGATCTGTTTGCTGTGTTGTTCGGCGGTGCAACGGCGCTGTTGCCGGCATTTGCGAAGGACGTACTGGATGCGGGCCCGGCCGCGCTTGGGTTGCTGCGCACGGCGCCTGCAGTGGGCGCGACCGTGGTGGCGATGGTGCTGGTCGCGCGCCCGGTGACGCAGCATGTTGGCCGCTGGTTGTTCTCCACGGTGTTCGTTTTTGGTCTGGCAACGATCGTGTTCGGGCTGTCGAGCAGCTTCGGGCTGTCGCTGTTCGCGTTGGCCGTGCTCGGCGGTGCCGATGAAATCAGCGTCTACATCCGCCACATGCTCATTCAGCTGGAAACGCCGGATGAGATTCGTGGCCGCGTCAGCGCGGTGAATGCCGTGTTCATCGGTGCGTCGAACGAGCTGGGTGAATTCGAGTCCGGCGTGACCGCGAAACTGTTTGGCCTGGTACCTGCGGTGGTGCTGGGTGGCGTTGCTACGCTTGTGGTCACCGGCCTGTGCATGCGTTGGTTTCCATCGCTGCGCAGGATCGATCGTTTCCCAACCGTCGCGGCGCGCAGCTGATACGTCTGCCCGACGCGCGCCCTGGAGCCTTACGTCATGGTCGAGCCGCAATCCGAACGCCCGAAGATGTCTGCCTACGGCGTGCCCGCCAGCTCGACGGGTTTGCTGCCATGGGCGTGGGCACTCGAACGTCTGCATGCCAGCCACAACTTCTGGCTTGCCACCACGCGCCCCGACGGTCGCCCGCATCTGATGCCGCTGTGGGGTTTGTGGAGCGACGATGCGCTGTACATCAGCACCGCCAGCTCGTCGCGCAAAGCGGTGAATCTGTACATGCAGCCAGCCTGCAGCATCAGCACGCAACGTGCGGACGAGGCTGTGATTCTTGAAGGCCGCGCGGAAGAGGTGCGCGACGAAGCGCTGCTTGGGCGGCTGCTGGTCACCTACACGGACAAATACGGCATGGGCTTTCGGTCGGACTCGCCCGTGTTCTGTATTCGTCCGAGCACGGTGTTCGGCTTTACCGAGTACAGCCTCAGCGAGTCGGCTACGCGGTGGCGGTTTGGCGGCTGAGGTTCATCCTTTTTTTGGGGGGGGGTCAGCTGCGCGCCAGCTGCGCAATGCGCGCATCGCGAATCTCATACAGCTCGATGACATTGCCGAACGGGTCCTTGCCGTAGATCGCAGCCGATGTACCGAAGTCGACCGGCGGACCGGCGAACTCCATACCCGCGGCGACCAGCCGGTCGTACTCACCCTGCAAGCCGTCCACCTGCAATGCGAAGTGCACATAACCGAAGTCACACGGGCGCGCGCGCTGATCGGCGGGCAGCGGGTGTGCGTACTGCCACAGTTCAAGAAACGCATTGCCGGCTTTCAACATGGCCATCTTCGCGGCCACCTGCGGCAGCCCGATTGCGCGATCCGCCAGCGGCATGTCGCCCTTGAATTCCGACGTCTGCACCACCTCGAAGCCGAGCAGATCGCGATAGAACGCAAGGCCCCGTTCGAAGTCCTGCACACCGAGTGCAACGTGATGAATGCCTAGAATCATGTGTGTTCTGCCTGTTGTGTGTGCTGTTGAGTACGACTACGCCGGACCGTCGATGGGCGGCAAGCGCGCATACACGCGCTTGGCCATCTCGGGATCTTCCGGACGGATGAACGGATAGGTGATGTTCTCCAGGCCGCGCCACGCGTAGGGATCCTGCCCGGCCACCATCACGATGTCGCGAAAGTCGGTGCGCGCCTTGCCACCGAAGCGCCAGGGCAACATGGAACGCGCGCTCATGTAGTGGTTGACGAGTGCTCTGCGAAAACCCGCTGGCGCAGTGTTGTTCAAACTGCGATGCAGCGTGTAGCCATTGAAGAAAGCCACGCTGCCGGCGCGTATGACCACAGGCACACCGCCTTCGCGCGGGTATGGCCAACCATGGCTTTCCTCGCTGTGATCGAAGCGCGGGTCGTTGTGAGCGCGCGTCGGCCAGATGATGCCGCTTGTGTGGCTGCCGGGATGCATCCACAGGCAACCGTTCTCCAGGGTCGCATCGTCGAGCGCGATCCACGCACCGATCAGCGAGCGATCGCGGGTAGGAATGTAGTGTTCGTCCTGGTGCCAGGCCTGGCCCGGCTTGCCCGCGCTCTTGAGAAACAGCATCGATTGCATGCACTTCACGTCCGGACCGAGCAGACGCGTGAGCACGTCCACGACGCCGGGATGGCTCAGCATGTGGTGCATCAGCGGCGAGGCTTTGTGCGGAAAGTGGATGGCCAGTACGAGCTGCAACAGTTCATCGCCGGTCGCGCCAGCGCTGCCCGTTTCCGAAGCCAGAATGTCTGAACCCAGGATGGCGCCACGATCGCCGGTCGCGATGGCGTGCGTTTCTGCGCGCAATGCCTGCACGGTTTCCGCATCGACCAGCCCGTCGACAACCAGATAGCCGTCGCGTTCGTAGGCAATGCGCAGTGGGTCGTCGGTCAAGTCAGGTTGTCCAGGTGTTGGTTCGACTCGGGCATCAGTGCTGCTGCCAGTATTGCTCAGCATCCTGATGCGCTGGAAGCTGCTGGAACCCTTCAGGTCTTCCGTGTCTTCCCCGTCGCCCCGCGTCGAGCTGCGACTAGCGCAGCTTTGATTGTCTGCAATGCCCTCGGGCCAACGCCATGTAACGACGGCAGTTCGTCATCGGGTACGCCAGCGAGCTGACTGAGCTGCTTGTACCCCGTAGCGTGCAGGGCGCGCAGCGCTGGTTTTCCGAGTGCGGCGACGTAACTCGGTGGGGTTCGCGTGCGGCGTCGCGCGGGTCGAACTACGGAGACGTGTTTCTCACGACGCCCGGCAGGTTCACGAAGTAGATCGGATGGCCGTCGGGGTCGCGGAGCAGCGCGCTGGCGCCACCGGTGTCAGCTACTGATGGACCACGCTCGAAGCTCAGTCCCGCGTTGATCAGGTCGTTGGCAATGGCTTCCACATCGCCCTGCCAGAAGATGAGTTGAGTCTCTGCTGGATCGAGGAAGCCCTGGTAGAGCGCGATGCGGCAGTCATGCTTCTGCAGTGTCACGTTGCGCGCCTCGATACTGCCGTCTACCAGGGCAAATCCGAGCTTCCTGTAGAAGTCTGCGGAACGCTCGATATCTCTAACGTTCAGGCTGACCTCGAACCAGCCCAGCGTACGTTCGGTCATGGTGCCTCCGGTGCTCGCGTCGACGGCGATATGCGGCTTGCCTGCGTGCCTAAGGTTGCATGGCGCCGGCGACTCGCACGTACGGTGTCTCGACTGCTCTGGCTTCGGCGCCGTCCGGCGAGACGTTGCAGGCCGTGATGGTCAGGTGATTCGCATCGATCAACTCGTACACGATCGTCCAGCCCCAATGTGGCTGGGTCGCATCGTATGCGTACTAGCCTGCCACCGTGAACCCGTGCGCTGTCGGCTGACCTTGCGAGTACATGATCCCGTAGTTCATGTGGAAGTCGTCGTACCACGCCACTTCGAACATCTTGGTCACCGAATTGAAGGCAGTGGTTTCCCCGCCGTGGCGCGGTTTGCCTTGAATCGTTCCTGTGTAGGTGTGGCGAACGAACCGGCCATCGAGCAGCGGCGCAAACACTCCTTTGACGATCGCTTCGTCTGCAAGCTTGTCGGGTTCGAACCAGGTGCGGCAGGTGCCTTCCCATGTGCCAACCAACGACTTGATCAGCGCTTGCGACATGCGGTGTTTCTCCTCGGTGGATGACCCCTGCGTGGACGCTGGCGCGCTTCCCGTGTCCTGTGCGGTGGCAAAGCCCGGCGCTGACAGCAGCAGGCAGCAGACCAGCATCGCGAAGTTCTTGTTCGGCTTCATGAGTGGCTTCTCCTGAAGCACGCGAATCACCAGGCTTGCTCTACAGCTATGAACCGTCAGTCGATCTCATCCCCCGTGTGATAGCGCATGTACTCGTCATCGAACGCCAGACGCGTGAGATCGGTGATGCGGTCGATGTACAACGTGCCGTTCAGATGATCGAACTCGTGTTGAAAGCAGGTGGCCTGGAAGCCCTTCAGCTCGATCTGATTCGGTTTGCCGGCCAGGTCGATGTATCGCACGCCCAGATGCTGCGACCGTTCAACGAATCCGCGCAGCCCCGGCACTGACAAGCAGCCTTCCCAGAAGCCTGCAGTCGCAGGGTTCAGCACTTCGATCTCCGGGTTGATGTACACGGTCAGCGGCATTGCAGCGAGTTCGCCGTAGCGTGTGCTGCCGCCGCGCATCTCGATGATCAGCAGGCGTATGGGCTCGCCGATCTGCGGCGCCGCCAGCCCGATGCCACCGTAGTCATGTAGCGTGTCGACCATGTCCTGGATGAACTGCGGCATGTCGGGCGCGCGCAACTCGGCCATGGTCAGTGGACGCGCGGTCTGCCGCAGAACGGGGTGCCCCATGCGCATCACTTTGCGGATCGCCATTGCGTCTCCTTGGTCTGCTTCGCTGCTGATGTTGCTGGCCGATCTACCTGCGCGCGTGAATGAGCTCGTCCGGCGTCACGATGATGTCCAGATGCACATCCCAAGGTTCGCTCGGCAGGCGGTCAATTGCCACTTCCTGCAGTGCATGTGCCAGCCCCACCCGCAACGGTTCAGGGCGCCCTGCGCGGGCCGCGAATGCGCGGTCATAGAACCCGCCACCGCGACCAAGGCGCGCGCCATTGCGTGCAAACGCGACCAACGGCACGAACAGCACATCCATCTGGGCGGCCGACAGCGCCTTGCCGCGCGGCGCAGCAATGCCGAATCGTCCTGGTGCTGGCGTGCGCCCGTGAACACGAGGTGTGTAGCGCGCAAAGCGCAGCCGCGCTGGAGGACCCGGCAACACAGGCAGAAAGCACTGTTTGCCAAGCCTGTGAATGTGCGCGAGCAATGGACCCGCGTCGAGTTCGCCATCGTTGGCCATGTACAGGCCGATGCGTTGCGCGCCGCGCAGCCACGGGCTGTTGCGAATGCGCCGCAGTACCGCCCGCGCTGAACGATATTGCTCGGGTGCGCCCAAGCCCCTTCGCGCTGCACGCAAGGAACGCCGTAGCTGACTGCGCTGTTCGTTCATGGCCGAAGGGATGCGTGCGGGTATTGGATGTTCCCCGGCGGTGCCGCTGCACGATTAGCCCTGAACCCCAAGGTTCAAGGCGGGTACTCGGGCACTGCTTAAGACTTCCCGCCGAAGCGGACGTGAACAATGACAGTACGCCGAGGACCCTGGTGCGTATTAAGGCTCAAGGACATTCTCGTCTGGCGAGCATCCCAGGGAACGCGTGAAGTATAAGCACAATACCGAGCCCGCAAGCTGTCAGAGATCAAGCGCTCAGAGATCAAGTTCGGTGTGTTCGGCGACCATGGCATCCACACGCTGAGCGATAGTGGCGAGGCGCATATCGCGCGCGTCGTATTCGCTGCGCGAGCTGAGCATTTCATGCGCAATGTTCAAGGCCGCCATGACGGCAATGCGATCTACGCCTATGACCTTGCCACCGCTGCGGATCTCGCGCATGCGGGCGTCCAGAAAGCGGGCCGAGGATTCCAGCGCAGCACGCTCGTCCTTTTGACAGGCGACCTGAAATGGCCGATCGAGAATCGTGACAGTCACCGTTTCTTGTTCACTCATAGCTGCACGCTCAGGGCTGCTTTCTTAAGCTGCACGCTCAGGGCTGTTTTCCCATGCCGCACGCTCAGGGCTGTTTCACTCACGAATCACTCTCCAGAGACTTCAGCCGCGAGATCATGCCCTCGACGCGTTGTTTGGCCAGCTCGTTCTTTTCGATCAGGCGCGCGCGCTCGACTGTCCATGCGTGTTGCTGGGCTTTGAGCGCGCGATTCTCGCGACCGAGACGGGCGCACAATCGCACCAGATCATCGATCTTGCGCTCCAATGCATCGAGATCCGGCAAGCTCATGGCGATGGACACATTCAGACAATTGCGGAAGCCGACGAACGCATACGCGCGCGCCGGCTGATGAGTCAGACTGGCGGGCACTATAGGCCTCTGAATTTGCGCGGGTCAAACCGGAAACCAGCTGCCGGTACACGGTTTTGTGGGCACTTTTTGCTACGGTTGCCGGCTTGGGCGAATGCCTGCGTGTTGAGACACGGCAGCGCGGCTGTCTGTAATCGCAATTTTCGTTTGAGATTTCGGAGAGTGATCGATGGACAGTGACAACTTCCTTGCAGCGATCACGCAGCTGGAGCTGCCGATGTCCGAAGTGCACGGGGTGCTGACAGGGTTTCTCTGCGCGGGTGGGTTATGGGAGGACGCCAGTGACGAAGAACTGGAGGTCATTCTTCCGAACACCCACGGCCGCATGGTCCGGGGTCTGCTGGATGAGGTGAACAGCCAGCTCAGTGCGTTGACCCTCGACTTCACGCCGCTGGTGCCCGACGACGAGCACCCCATGGCTGAACGCCTTGCTGCACTGTCGGAATGGTGTGGCGGCTATCTCGCCGGCTATGGGCTGGGTGTGGGCGACGAGCGGCTGGAGCCTGCCACCCGCGAAATGCTCGGCGACATGCTGGCCATCGCCGAGCTTGACCCAGACGATGAAGACAGCGAAGAGAACGAGGTCGACTTCGCCGAGGTGTACGAGTTCGCGCGCATCGTTGCGATGACCATGCACGGCGCCTCCAGCGGCGGCTCGGGCAGCTTCTTCGAAGGCGGGGCCGGCAGCGACAGTGGCAGTGGCAGGAGCACGGGCCGCAGCCGCGGCGTAAGCCAGTACGACGACGGGGACGACGAATGAAACCACCTGCGCAGTCTTCCACTGTGGTGCCTTCGGCAAAGGCGCGGGCCGCTTCTCCTGCGCGTGCAACAGCGCCAGCCGCCGCAACAGCCGGTCAGGTTTCGCCGCATTTGTGGCCAGAGGTGGAACTGCAGAGCGCCCGGGTGCCCGGTAGTGAGTTCAAGCGCCGGCGCGCGCGCCTGATGTCGATGATGGAGCCCGGCAGCGTGGCGATCCTGCCGTCTGCCACCAACCTGGTTCGCAATCGCGACACCGAGTATCCGTTTCGCCAGGACAGCGACTTCCACTACCTGACCGGTTTCAATGAACCCGAAGCCGTGCTGTTTCTCGTGCCGGGCCGCGCGGCGGGCGAAGTGCTGCTGTTCTGCCGCGAGCGTGATGGCATGCGCGAACAGTGGACGGGCGAGCGCCTGGGTCCGGAGCGCGCCACACAATCGTTGGGTGTGGACGATGCGTTTCCAATCACTGATCTCGATGACATTGGTCCCGGCCTGATCGAAGGCCGGCATCGCGTGTACTACGGCCTGGGTGCACACCCCGACTTCGATCGTCGCGTGCTGGCGTGGCTGGGTGGCCTGCGCGCATTGGTGAAGAACGGCGCCGTACCGCCGGGCGAACTGGCGGAAGTCGGGCTGTTGCTGCACGAACTGCGACTGCTGAAGTCGACCGCGGAGTTGAAGGTCATGCGCGCCGCAGCGTCCATTACCGCGGCAGCGCACGACCGCGTCATGCGTATATGTAGACCCGGCCTGACGGAAGCTCGACTGGAAGCTGAACTGCTGTATGGCTTTGCACTGGGCGGCGCGCGGCACCCGGCGTACGAATGCATCGTGGGCGCCGGTGAGAACGCCTGTGTCATGCATTACGTGGGCAACAGTGGTCCATTGAACGACGGCGACCTGGTGCTCATCGATGCCGGTTGCGAGTACCAGCACTATGCAAGTGACGTCACGCGTACCTATCCCATCAACGGTCGCTACAGCGGCGAGCAACGGGCGTTGTATGAAGTAGTGCTGCGCGCGCAGCTTGCGGCCATTGAAGCGGTGCGCGTGGGCCAGCATTTCAATGCACCGCACGAAGCCAGTGTGCGTGTGCTTGTAGATGGCCTGCTGGATCTCGGCATCCTGACGGGTGATCCGAAGGAAATCATCGAAACCGAAAGCCACCGCCGCTTCACGGTGCACAAGAGCTCGCACTGGCTTGGTCTGGATGTGCACGATGTCGGCGAGTACCGCATTGGTCCGCAGTGGCGCGAGCTGCAACCGGGCATGGTGCTGACGATCGAACCGGGCTGCTACATCCCGAGCAGCATGACCGATGTGCCGGCGCACTTTCGTGGCATGGGCATTCGTATCGAAGACGATGTCCGCGTGACCGCAGCAGAGCCCGATGTGTTGACGGCGGCCATACCGAAGCGCGTCGAGGACATTGAGCGGGTCATGCGTGGTGGCTGAGTCAACCGTGCCGGAATGCGCGCGCGAAAATCCGCCGGACGTTGTGGTCGTCGGCGCCGGTGTTGTTGGTGCGGTAACAGCGCTGCTGCTGGCGAACGCAGGTTTCCAGGTGGCTGTTGTTGAGCGTCGCGCACCCGCGCCTGTCGTTGGACGGCTGGGCGCTGACCCGCGCACGCTGGCGATCTCGCCCGGCTCGCAGCGCCTGCTCGAATCCGTTGGTGCCTGGCCTGGTCAGGCAGTTGGCGCCTGGAACGCCGGCTCAATTGCGGCGTTGCAGGCGCAGGCGCCGCAGGCGTACCTGCACATGTGTGTATGGGATGGCGATGGCGGCGGCGAGATCCGCTTCAGCGTGGACGACCTCACGCCGATGCCTCCTGCATTGGGTCACATCGCGGAACAGTCCGCGCTGACGAGTTCGCTCTGGGGTGCACTGCATGCGCATCCCTGTGTGCAGGTGCTGGCCGGGTCTGAGGTCACCGCGTTGCTGCAGACCTCGGACAACGCGCGCCCGAACCGGTTGCTGCTGGCAGACGGCCGTTCTGTGGATGCAGCGATCGTCATCGCTGCAGATGGTGCGGCGTCGCCGCTGCGTGGCTTCGCCGGCGGCAGTGTTCGTCAGCAGGACACGGGGCAGATTGCAATTGCCACGGTTGTCGCGCACAGCCACCCGCATGAAGCCACAGCCTGGCAGGTGTTCCGTGCCACCGGGCCACTGGCGATGTTGCCGCTGGGCGATGCATTCGCGGACGGCGCCGAATGGAGCGCACCCGGCGCTGTGCCAATTCATCGAAGTGCCGTGGTCTGGTCGTGTGATGCCGACTATGGCGATGAGCTCTTGCGCTTCGACGACGCCACATTCATCGCGGCGCTTGCGTCCGCATTTGGTGATCGGCTCGGCACGTTCCTGCAAGTGGATGCGCGCGCGCGCATTGCGCTGACGCAACAGCAGGCCGTGAGTTACCAACCCCGACCGGGTGTGTTGCTTGTGGGTGACGCCGCACACGTCATCCATCCGCTGGCCGGCCAGGGCGTGAATCTTGGTCTGCGGGATGCGCGCCTGCTTGGCGAAGTGCTTGGCCGAGTGGGCAGCGTGCCCGGTGCATTGACGAACCCCCACGTACTGGCTGCGTATGAGCTGCGCGCGCGCGCCGTGAACAGCATGGCGCTTGGCTTCATGGCCGGCATACAACGGTTGTTCGCATCGGATCACCCATTGCTGCGTTTGGCGCGGTCGCGTGGCATGTCGGGGCTTGGCGGCATTGCGGTGCTGCGTCGACAGCTGGCGCGCGAGGCGATGGGGCAGGGTCTGCTCGGCAGCGCTTAGTCTGGACATAGACAACAGAACGCAGCCGTCCGGCAGCGCGCCTGAGTACAATCCCGGCTTCTTTCGATCAGGCGTTCAGCTGTGGGTAAACGCACCAGTTTGTTCGATGTGCATGTTGCGGCAGGTGCCAAGGTGGTCGACTTCGGTGGCTACGACATGCCGCTGCACTACGGCTCGCAGATTGAAGAGCACCATCGCGTACGCCGCGATGCCGGCATGTTCGATGTGTCGCACATGACCGTAGCGGATGTAACAGGTGCAGGTGCCACCGAATATCTGCAGCGCTTGTTGGCAAACGATGTGGCCAGACTCACTACGCCGGGCCGTGCGCTGTACAGCGTGATGCTGCGTGACGATGCAGGCATCGTGGACGATCTCATCGTCTACCGTCGGACCGATGGTTACCGCGTGGTGGTGAACTGCGGCACGCGCGCGAAAGACCTCGCCTGGATGGCCAAACAGGCCGAGGGCTTCGCCGTGCAGGTTGTGCACAGAAGCGACCTCGCCATTCTCGCCGTGCAAGGGCCGCGTGCGCTGGCAGCATGTGTGGGCTGCATACCCGGCAGCGCTGCAGAGCTCGAGGCGCTGAAGCCATTCACTTCATTCAATCGCGATGGCTGGTTGATCGCCCACACCGGCTATACGGGTGAAGAGGGCCTGGAGCTCATTCTGCCGAACACCGAAGTGGTCGGGCTCTGGCAGCGCTTGATTGCGGCCGGTGTTGCGCCGGCGGGACTCGGTGCGCGGGACACGTTGCGACTCGAGGCGGGCATGTGTCTGTATGGTCAGGACATGGATGAAAGTACGCATCCGTTGGAATCGAATCTAGGCTGGACTGTGGCTTGGAAACCTGCGGAACGAGACTTCATCGGGCGCGCCGCGCTGGCGGCTGTTCGCGCAGCGGGCAGTGCGCATCGGCTCACCGGCATCGTGCTCGAGACAAGGGGTGTGATGCGTCATGAGCAGACCGTGCAATACGCAGATGAGACGGCAACCGGGACGATCTGCAGCGGTATTTTCTCGCCAACGCTGGGGTACAGTATCGGGCTCGCACGCGTTCCAGCGCATTGGCCCGACGCTGCCTGTCGAGTGGATGTGCGCGGCAAGGCATTGCCTGCACAGCTCGTGAAAGCGCCGTTCGTTCGGCATGGCAAACAGGTTTGGAGCAAGCCGGCTTCGGCGCGATAGACATCTGACCAATCAAATGGGAGTTGAAGTGGCATGAGCGATATTCCGAGCGAGCTGCGCTATGTAGGCACCCATGAATGGGCGCGACTCGAAGAAGATGGCACCGTGACCGTGGGTATCACTGATCATGCCCAGGACGCGCTGGGTGACATTGTGTTCGTGGAGTTGCCGGAGCTCGATGCTGATGGCATCGCGGGCGATGAAGCGGGCGTCGTGGAATCGGTGAAAGCGGCGTCGGATGTGTACTACCCGATCTCCGGCACTGTCATTGCGATCAATGAAGCCTTGGAAGAGTCGCCGGAGATCATCAACACCGACCCTTACGGCGAAGGCTGGTTCTACAAGCTGAAGCCCAGCGATCGCGCTGACCTCGACGAACTGCTTGATGCCGAGGGCTATGCTGAAGTCTGCGAGAACGACGACCACTGACACGCGCTGTCCAGCGCGCGCTGTCCAGCGCGTACGCCGGCAGCGCCAGACGCTTCACGTAACAGCAGCGCGACACATCGCAACCGCCCAGCAGGCACATCGTTTCAATGCCGTTTATTCCCCATACCGATCAGGACGTGCGCGAGATGCTGGCCACCATAGGCGTGCCCAGCATCGACGCGTTGTTCGACGAGATTCCCGCAGGTATTCGCGCAGCAGCCTTGCAGGGCGTGCCCGAAGGCCGCAATGAGATGGACACGCTGCGCGTGCTCGGCGAACGCGCAAGTCAGGATGCGGGCTACCTGTGCTTCATCGGCGCAGGCAGTTACGACCACCACATTCCGGCGGCCGTGTGGGACATCGCAGCGCGCGGTGAATTCATGACGGCGTACACGCCGTATCAGGCAGAGGCGAGTCAGGGCACGCTGCAGCTGATCTACGAATACCAGAGCATGATGACGGCGCTCACCGGCATGGATGTGTCCAATGCCTCGGTGTACGACGGCGGTTCGGGTCTGGCCGAAGCGGTGCTCATGGCTGTACGCGCCAACAAGCCCAGCAAGTCGCACCGCGTGCTGGTGGCGCAGAGCGTGTCGCCGTATTACCGCAACGCCACCACCAGCATTGTCAGCAACCAGGGCATCGAGCTCGATGTGTTGCCGGTCGATGAACGCACTGGCATCACGTCCATCGAAGCGTTGCCGACTGCGCCGGGTGACTACGCCGCGCTGGTGATTGCACAACCGAACTTCTTCGGCGGTCTGGAAGCGGTGGATGCGCTGACCGACTGGGCGCAGGCGCACGGCATGCTGGTCATCGCCGTGGTGAACCCCTTGTCTTTGTCGGTGCTCAAGCCGCCGTCGCAATGGGGCGGCAAAGGCGTCGACATCGTGTGTGGCGATGGTCAGCCGTTCGGCATCCCCATGGGCTCGGGCGGCCCGTCATTCGGTTTTCTGTGCGCGCGTCAGGCACTCGTTCGGCAGATGCCCGGCCGCATTGTGGGTCGCACCACAGACCTGGATGGCCGTCCGGGCTTCACGCTGACCTTGCAGGCGCGCGAGCAGCACATCCGCCGCGCCAAGGCGACCTCGAACATCTGCACCAACCAGGGCTTGCTCGTGACTGCGGGCACCATTCACATGGCGCTGCTGGGCGCCGAGGGCCTGGCGCAGGTTGCAGGCCGGTGCCACGCCAACACGCGCACGCTGGTGCGCGCGCTGACCTCGATTGGCGGCGTCACCCGTGCATTCGCGGGGCCGATGTTCCATGAGTGCGTAGTACGTGTGCCGGAGGATCCAGCCGAGGTGCTGCAGGCGTTGGCAGAGCGCGGCATTCTGGGTGGTCTATCGCTGGCTGAGCACTACCCGTTCCTGGACGACAGCATTCTGGTGTGCGCAACCGAGAAGCGCACGGCCGAAGACATTGCGCAGTACGCGCGCGTGCTGGCGGAGGTATTGGGCGAATGAGCGGCACCACCATCTTCGACATTTCCCGCGCGGGGCGCAGAGCCACGGCGCAAAGCCCGGCGGCGGAGGCCGGCAGTCTTGTAGATGTGTTTGCAGATCTGCCCGACGAATTGCGCCGCGCGCGCGCGCCTGCGTTGCCGCAAGTGTCCGAACTGCAGGCGGTGCGGCACTACACCAATCTTTCGCGCAAGAATTTTTCCATCGACACGAACTTCTATCCGCTCGGGTCGTGCACGATGAAGTACAACCCGCGCGCCGCGCATAAAGCGGCCATGCTGCCGGGCTTCGCCGAGCGGCATCCGCTCGCGCCGGAGTCGGCCAGTCAGGGTTTTCTGGCCTGCATGTACGACCTGCAGGAAATCCTGAAAGCCGTGACTGGCATGAAGGGCGTGTCGTTGACGCCGATGGCGGGCGCCCAAGGCGAATTCGCCGGCGTGGCCATGATTCGCGCCTACCACCGTGCGCGTAACGATGACGCGCGGCGCGAGATCATCGTGCCTGTTGCCGCGCACGGCACCAATCCCGCCACGGCCAGCATGTGCGGCTTTGATGTGCGTGAAGTGAAGGTGGACCGCGATGGCGACATCGATGTCGAGGACCTGAAAGCTGCGGTGGGACCGCACACCGCAGGTCTGATGATGACGAACCCTTCAACGTGCGGCGTGTTCGAGCGGCGTATCCGCGAAGTCACCGACATCGTGCATGGCGCGGGTGGGCTGGTGTACTACGACGGCGCGAACCTGAATGCCATTCTCGGCAAAGTGCGTCCCGGCGATATGGGTTTCGACGTATTGCACATGAACCTGCACAAGACTTTCGCCACGCCACATGGCGGCGGTGGTCCAGGCGCAGGTCCAGTCGGCGTGGGTGAACGGTTGCTGCCGTATCTGCCCGTACCCATGGTGGAAAAGGTGGAAACGGTGGAGGCGATGTCGGCCGATGCGTCGGAAGGCGCGCGCTATCGCTGGCTGACCGAAGCCGATGTGCCGGCGACCATCGGCCGCATGTCGGGCTTCATGGGCAACGCAGGCATTCTTGTGCGCGCACTTGCGTATGCATTGCTGCTGGGCCGGGAAGGCATGCATCGCGTGGGCGAGTACGCCACGCTGAACGCCAACTATCTGGCCGCGCGCCTGAAAGCAGTGGGCTACGACCTCGCGTACCCGGCGCGCCGCGCAACGCACGAATTCATCATCACCGCGCTGCGGCAGAAGAAGGAACTGAACGTCGACGCAATGGACATCGCGAAACGCCTGCTCGACTACGGCCAGCACGCGCCGACTACCTACTTTCCATTGCTGGTGCCGGAGTGCCTGCTGATTGAGCCCACGGAAACCGAAAGCAAGGAAACGCTGGATGCATTCGTTGAAGCCATGGCCAAGGTGCTGCAGGAAGCGAAAGACGACGGCGATCTTGTGCGCGGCGCACCGCACACCCTATCGGTGCGCCGGCTCGACGACGTGAAAGCGGTGCGCGAACTGGACGTGCGCTGGCAGGCCGGCGCCAACAGCTGATGGGTGAAGGCCGTCAGTCAGAGCATTGATATGCAAGCCCTGCGCGCGCAGCCCGTCGCATGGGGCCGCAAGCAGCTGACTGGCCACACCGCGACCTCGCATGCTCGGCTCGACAAGGAAACAGAAGATAGTGCCAATGTGCTCGGCATCCGAATACGCCAGGAAACCTTGCATCGATCGTTGCTGAACGCGCTCGCACGCAAGCGCGCGATTACCGCGGCGCGGTGCGCTCTGACCACGTCACCACGCTGTGATCTTCATAGAAGCACTGGCAGTAGTACGACGACCACTTCGGGTTGTCCGCGAACGCGGTGCCGTCGACGAAGCGCAGAAAGTCCGGCTGCAGCGCAGGACCGAGCGCCTTGATGGTGATGGCAGGTTGATTTATCGCCTGGCAGCCACAGCAGACGTGCACATCACTTCGTGGGCGCCGCAAGGTCGAGCCGGTACACGTGCGCGGCCGTGCCGCTGAACACCTGCGTGGTCTCGTGTTCGCTCAGCGCGGCCTTGCGCGCAATGCGTTTGAACGTGTTCCACAGCGTGCGATACGACACGCATTCCTTGTCGACCGGGAAGTTGCTTTCGAACATGCAGCGTGCTGGACCGAAGGCCTGCAACGCATGCTGATACCAGGGATAGACAAGCTCGCACAATTCTTCGGAGCCAATCGGCGCCGGCCGGCGATGCATGTGGAACGGCGGTTCCCAAGGACCAACGCGTTGCTGCGCACCGCCCAGTTTGATCACCACGTTCGGGCAAGCGGCGACCGCGTCGATACATGCGCGCCAGCGCGCCAACTCGTCTGCGCCCGCGTTGGGGTCCGCGCGCCCGCCCAGATGGTTGACGATGATCGTCAGGTCCGGTTGCGCGGCTGCAAGCCGAGCGAGATCGTGCAGGCGCTCACAGTCGGGCGAATAGTGATCGAGACTCAGGCCATGTTTGGCGAGCATCGACACGCCGTCCATGAACGCACCTTCGAGATTGCGCGGCACCGCGCTGCGTATGCCGCGGAAGTTCGGCGATGCCGCCATGTGCGCAAGCAGCACCGGCTCCACGTCGTTGCCCGCTCGCAGGTCGGCCGCGCTGAAGATGCCCGTGCACAGACGCATCGGGCCGTACACGCCAGACCGGCTCATCGCGGCGATGCCGTGCGCGAACTCGGTTTCGCCGACGCAACGATATGGTTCCGGACCATCCGCGCGATAGAACGCCATGCACTGTGCAAACACCGTCTGCACAACGTTGTGCCCTGCATCGGCAATCTCTGCGCTCAGTTCCTCGCACAGGTACACCTGCTGCTCGAAGCTCAGCAGTGGCTCGATGGTGGCGGTGCGCAGGTCCCACAGATGATGGTGCGGGTCGACGATGGGCAGGCCGGGATCGAGCACCGACTCGGCGCGTTCGCCATCGAGCCATTGTTCGATGCGCTGGTTGGCAAGGATTGACACGGTGTTCGTCCTGCGTGGCTGAGTCGGCATTGCAGCCCGCGGCGTGGGCGAACGCAATAGCCGAGGTCTCGTCGTTCAGCCGGGTCAGCCGGTGCCTGTTGCTGAGTTTGTGGCCTGAGCTTGTTGCCTCAGTTGGGGGGGGGCTGCACCAACGATGCGCGCCAGGCGCCTGCAGGGTGTTTTGTGTGTCCTTACTCGGGCACGATCGAAGGCATGTGCAAGAGACGAGGGCAGAGTTGGATGGATAGCGTGCGCGCGTTGTTTGCTGGTCGGCCGTGGTGGATGAACGCGATGTTCGTGTTCTGCCTCTACATGACCTTCGTGTATCTGCCGTTCGACTTGTTCTGGAAGCCAGTCGAACGGGATGAGGAGGTGTGGTTCGGCATTGTGCTGCATGGTTGGTGGGCCAAGGCAACCGCACCATTGCACTGGCTCATCTACGGCTTGGGCAGTTGGGGCTTCTGGCGCATGGCGCGCTGGATGTGGCCATGGGCCGCAGTTTATTGCGCGCAGATTGCGATTGGCATGCTGGTGTGGAACCTGCTCGATCCGCGTGGCGGTGGGCTGGCCTTCGGAATTCCCTCGCTGCTGTTGTTCGTTGTGCCCACGCTCGCGCTGTGGCGAGCGCGAGCGTTGTTCGCCGGCAACGCAGCGTCACCGGCGTAGCTGCATTGCCGGCGACGGCATCGATGACGGCTGATTACATAGTAGCCAGCATTCCGTTCGCGCTGCGAACGGACGCAACTAATCTCCGCGGGGCTCGCTGCATGTAGGGCGACATGCACGGCGCAAGATGCAGAAGGTGTGGTTTGTTCCTCCTATCCACTTGCCGGGGTGTCTGCAGCACCCGTCGAGTCTGCGGCGACTCGGGCGCATCCCAGGCGCCACTCACGCCCTCATAGGCCGGACCTCACTCGCCTTCACGCGCACGAAGGCCCGCGGATCTGCCACGAAATCCCACCGATCTACCTGGCAGCAACCAGGTGACGAGTGTCGGCCCCAGCGCAGCAGGTTGACCGAATTGGGCGCCCCGTCACGCACCCGTGACGACACCGCCGTGCCCGCCTGCACGGCCCACACCGGCCGTGCCAGGCCCGGCAGCGCCAGCGCTTAGGGCAGGTGGATGTGTCCGCCAACGACGAGGTCCACGCCGGACTCAGCCCCGCGCCGCAGGGCGGCGGCATGCCCGCGCAGGAGATTGGCAATGTCGTCTGCCCGCGTCATGGCCACCGGTTGACGCACCATGACCACTCGCAGCTGCTCGGCCCGCGTGCTGTCCAGGATTCGAGCCACGCGGTCGACCTGGCCTTCCGAGTTTTCGCCATGCACGTGGCGCCATGCGCGCGTGGTGTTCGCGCACACTGCGCCTTCCGTGCGCGTTGCGTGATGTCGCCCGACAGCAACAGGAGGTCTGGCTGCTGCTGGTGAACCAGCGTCGCCAGCGCCTCAACAACGGGCGGCTGTTCCGTGCCGAAGTGCGGGTCCGAGATCTGCAGGACGACGCTCACCCGCCGGTCGCCCCTGGCTGCGATCCGGCGTCGATGGCCGCGTCATCACGGGGTCGCCGCAGCAGGTACAGGGGCTTTGCAAGCACACGAAAGTGCAGCGGCGCGCGCATCATCATCACCTCGCCGTCGAAGGCGACCTCCACTCCGCGGCGCCCCTGCGGAAGTGTTGGCGCGACCGTCATGGTGTCGAACGCGAAGTGATCCACGCTCTGCGCTTCACCGAGGCTGCCCATTGCCCCACGCAGCATCAGAGCGACCATCGCCAGCGTGCCGACCGGACGAAGCATCACGGCGGTGATGCGGCCATTGACCGCCCCGCCCTCGCCAGGGCCGGCTGGATGCACGCCGAATTGCTCCAGCTGCAGCCGGTTGTTGCCGACGAAGAGGGTCAAGGCACGAACATCACGCACCGATTCGCCCTGTTCGATGTGCAGGCGCAGCCGGCGCTGCGCGCGCAGCAGCGTGACGCCGGCCGCCCAGAGCGCGACCCACCGGCTGCGGCCGAAGCGCGCCTTGTAGGCCTCGCGATCCTCCAGCAGTTCGGGATACAGGCCAAGGCTGGCATTGACCAGGAACACATGGTCGTTGATGCCCGCCACCTGCACCGGGCATGGCGCCGACCACAGGAGCAGGCGGACAGCTTCGGCCGGGTCGGTGGGAATGCCGTGCGTGCGCGCGAAGTAGTTGAACGTGCCCTGCGGCACCACGCCCATTGCGCACCCCACGGCGTGCGCGGCCTGCGCCACCGTGTTGAGCGTGCCATCTCCGCCCACGGCCACCAACGCCGCATGAGCCGCCACGGCGCGGGCCGCGCTCTCGTGCGCCACGCGGGCCAACTCGCCGGGGCTGCAGAAATGCAGCTCGCCGCGGCGTCCGACAGCGAGCAGCGCCGCTTCGATGACCGCACGCCGCGCATCTGCGTGGCTGCTGCCCGAAGCGCCGTTGATGATGAACTGCAGCGGCGCTGTGGGGTCCAGCACGGGGCAATCGGCCACCGGGCTGTCGAGTCCTGAGGCGGCCGGGATGCTCAACTGCGCCGCAGCAGGTCGGCGAACACGGTGTGCTCGCCATCCGTGCGGTCAGACCCGGGTGCGTCGTACAACACGAGCCAGCTCGCCTGGCCGCCGGACAATGCCGGCGGCAGTTGGCAGATTGCCTCGGCGCGGTCGGTGCCGCGCCCATGCGGTAGCGCGATCGATGCGGACAGCGTCGTCTCGAAACGCACCGGCTCGCGGTTGGCGGCCAGCAAGGGGCGGGCTGCGGGCCACTTGAAGAGGCGGATCTCGCCGTTGAGCACCATCGTCGGGCCAGCCAGGATGTACAGGTCATCGCCAGAGAAGTGCAGGTCCCGCACACCGAGGCCATCGAGCTGCAAAAAGTGCTTGCGGATCAGCAGGCCGCTGTCGTCCAGCGGCAGCAATCGAAGCTGCTCACCGCGTGCCTCCACCTCGATCTCGATCAGTGCGGACCAGCCGCGCAGCACGGGGCCGCGCAGGCCCAGCAACAAGCGACGGCCGTCCACCGCCAGTCCTTCGATGTCGAAGCCGTTGTCCTTGCCCGGGATCAACATGTACGGGCCGAAGTGCGGGTCATCCTTTAATGCACGCGTGAGCAGGTTTGCCTGCCCATCGCCCTCCAGGCGCAGCGCCCGCCGTCCGTCCCGGGCCTGCCGCACGAGGCAGGGCTCACCCTTTGCGTCTGGCTCGATCGGCAGGCATGCAAGCAACAGCCGGTTGGCGTCGAGCGTCAACCTGGCCAGCCGCTTCGCGTTGTCCGCGTGCTGCCGCTCGGGCTTCGCGTTCGTGCGCTTCAGGCCATGCGACCCCACCACCCACAGAAAGCCATCGGCCATGGCCAAGCCCTCCAGGTCGGCCTCCTCGTCGGCGCTGCCGGGCAGGTCCAGCAGTTCGGCCAGCGGGAAGTCGCGTACCTCGCCGAAGTTCAGGGCCTCCGCGCCAACCGCGTCGAGGCGGCGCAGGCGATCAAGGCCACAGGCCTCGTCGCCCGCCAACCAGAGCCAGTCCCCGGTGAACGCCGCGCCAGACAGGTTGGACCGAACCAGGGAGCCGGCAGCGAACTCCAGGCGGACGGCATTCGCGGTTCGGGCATTGGGCATCGGGCGTTCCATGGACATATAGGCCGAACAAACCGCATGCCGCCGGTTCCGGCCGAGTATGGGGCG
>CAMAVY010000046.1 GCA_945861675.1 Klebsiella pneumoniae
TCCTCAAGCACTATCAGAAGCGCAACGAGTCAATCGCCCAGATGATGCGCAGGCTCAGCTTCCGCACCCGCACCGTATTCGACTATCTGCGCATGACCGAAAACTCATGCCCCACAGCACTATGCGCTTGAGAACAAATTTGCCGTGCATCGGTACATCGAGTAGCCGCCTGCGCGTTGCATGGCCGATACTCCGAGCGCTTCTCGGTCCGTCCGACACCCACACACAACAACCCGAGCCAGTGCGCTGCCGAGCGGGAGTCCCAGATGCCCACGTCCTCCTGCAACGATGCCGGCACCACCAGCAACGACGAGAACCTTATCCGGATCACCGAAGCCGAACTCAGGTTCTTCAGGCTGTACGGCTATCTGATCAAGCACCGCGCTGTGCCGGTGGCGCTGTGCAAGGCGGCACTCGATCGCATGTGGGAATCGGCACCGGCATCGATCAGCCGAGACGACCCATCCACATGGAAACCCATTGCCGCAGACGATGCTTCCGACGATACATTGCTGGTCAAGCAAGGCACGCGCTGGCAACTGCGTGCGGCAAGCACAGAGGCTGCATTGATCGATGTGGCTTACAACGCACAGCTGGTGATGTGGGCCGAGCAGCTGTTGGGTGTCGGCACACTGCGTCCGCCTAAGGTAGGCGGCAAGCCGATGGGGTCATGGGGGCCGGCGTGGCCGGGCGGTCCCGTCGATCCGCAACTTGGCGAAGGTGTACGTGGCATCTACGCCACGCTGCCAGTCGATCGTTTGGCAACGGCGAACAGTGCTGCACTGGAAGACCGCCTACATACCGACGGCCATCCATTTCATCTCGGCCTCGTCGTGCTGCTGGAGGACAACCTGCCCGATGGCGGCGGCTTCAAGGTCTGGCCCGGCAGTCACCGTCGCTTCTATCCACTGTTCCCACTGCAGTACGACCAGCCGCGCGTGCCCTACTACCCGCACCTGCCGACGATGAAGGGGCCTCATCACTCGCCTGCGTACCTTGCAGAAGTACAGAAGGTAGAGGCCGATACGCCACCGGTCGATTGCCACGGCGCGGCCGGCGACATCATTCTCTGGCACCACCGCCTGGGCCACATGGCTGGCCACAACACGCAAGCAATACCCACCATTCGTCAGGCATTGCTGTACGACTTCTGCAAGGTCGACCTGGACAAGACACGCGCCGACCCCCCGCAGGCCGACATGTGGCGAGACTGGGGGCCTGAGCTGCGCGCTGCCACCGCAGCCATCACGCCAGACCTGCTCCAGGCACAACGCATCCGCTGAACGAGATCTCTGCCATGCCGTATGCACATCGCCCCGTCATCTTCGATGCAGACACACACATGATGGAGCGGCCCGGTTGGATTGCGGCCTACGCCGATCCAGACGTCCGCGATCGACTCGAGCCGTTTCTCAAGCACAGCGTGCACGGCATGCAGACCGTTCAAGATGCATTGGTCAAGTTCGACGCGCGCGCACAGGACGCAGCGGCGCGCGATGCAATGCAGGCTGAGTTCATGTCGATGCAATACAAGGGCTGGCACGGTCTGGGCGCATTCGATGCTGCGGAACGTGTGTGCGCCAACGACCTGCTGGGTTTCCAAGCGTTCATCGTGTTCCCCACGGAAGCATTCAACCAGGTCATCGCCGCAACCGATCCGCACGTCTATCTCGGCGGCGTGCGTGCACTCAATCGCGGCATGGCTGACTTCTGCAGCATCGACACACGCATGATCGGCACGGGTTATCTGCCGCTGGGTATGGGGCCGGAAGTCGCGTTGTCCGTACTGGAAACGCTGATCGCCGCAGACTTCCGCGCGCTTCTGATCGACACCGTTGCGCCGCAGCACGCACGCGCCTTCACGCACCCTGACTACGACGGGGTGTGGGCACGCATTCAGGACGCGGACCTTGCCGTGACGCTGCACATCGGCGCGCAAGGCGGTGAGTACACGGCCGTTCCAGGTTCCTACTTCAACAACGGCCGCGACAACCGCATGCACAGCGAAGGCGACGTGCCACCGAACGCACTCAGCTACATGGGCATGCACTACAGCGCTGCGTTATTCCTGTCGGCCATGATCTTCGATGGCGTGCTGCAGCGTTTTCCGAAACTGCGCATTGCGGTCGTAGAGCTGGGCGCGTCCTGGATCATTTCCTGGATGAAGCACATCGATCAGTCATTCCGCGCGTTCAAGCGGCTGCAGGACCTCTCTGATGTGAAACAGCTGCCGTCCGAATACGCACAGCAACGCATCAAGGTCACGCCGTTCGCTGGCGAAGACATTGGCTGGCTGCTGAACAACGGCGCCGAGCACATGCTGATGTTTGCATCGGACTATCCGCACCACGAAGGCACCGACGATCCGATTGGCCGCTTCGAGCGCACCCTGGTCGATGTGTCAGAGGCTCAGCGCGAGCAGTTCTATGCGGGGAATTTCAGGGCGTTCATGGGCAGCAGGTTCACGGCCTCTGACACACGCTGAACATAAGAATCGTTCGCGGTGCCTGCAACTGCAGCGCGCGCGGCGCAGTCCTGAGAGAGCCACCGCTTTGCTATCGGAACACTGAACGTTCACCGTCGACCGGCGGTCCGCGCTTCAGACCGGATCCAGGCGAACGAATCGACGTGGCGGAAATCCCGTGAGAATGCGGATGCCGGGTCCCAGCGCGTGTTCTGAGTCCACGCGATCGTGCTCCTGCGCAGTCACGGGGACTGCTCGATACGCCGCCGTCTTGCCCGCCTGCGTGACCTGCACATCGGGATGCTGCAACACCTCGTTGTACCAGGCGCGTGGCCAATGATTGGCGGCAACATAGATATGCCCCGCGCTGTCCAGACGCGACACAACGCGCTGGCGCGCCGCCCCACTCGCGTCGGTGGTGGTGATCACCAACGTGGCCTGACTCTGGGGTTGCAGATAACCGATCGCGGACTCGAACAGCACAACCAGCGCGATGTACGCGGCCAACAGAATCCCGATGTACTTCAGCGCTTTCATCCGTCCTCCAAACACACGTGGTCGTTCGCGATGGGCGCAACGCTGTTCACCCGTGGCAGCATGTTCCGCCCCGTAGCACCTTGCCAGTGCCCGCGTTGTCAGTCAGCCTGAGTCTTACAGCCCATCTGGCGATTGGACAACAGGAACGCGCCATGTCGAGCACAAAACCGCTACCCGAAGGCGATGCACGCGAACTTGGATTCGTGCCGGAGCGCCTCGCACGCATCACCCGCACCATGGACGCCGCTGTCGAGGCGCGCACGTTGCCCGGTGCCATCACCATCGTGGCGCGCCAGGGCAAGGTGGTGCACAAGCACATCACGGGTCGGCTGGACATGGAGCGCGACGCGCCGCTCAACGAAGACAGCCTGTTCCGCATGTATTCACAGACCAAGCCAGTCACGGCTGCGGTGTTGCTGAGCCTGTTCGAAGACGGCGTTTTCATGCTCAACGACCCCATTTCGAAATGGCTGCCGGAGTTCGCGAATCCGAAGGTCGTGGCGTATCCGCAAGCCCATGATCGCGTGCGCGGCATGGGCGCCGCCATGGGTGGCGCAGAAGCTGCGAAACGCGAACTGACCGTGTTCGACCTGCTCACGATGACCTCAGGTTTGCCCGCGATGGGACGCACACCACTGACCTACTACCCCAGCATGTCGCCCGCATGGGAAGGCACCGGCTTCGCGCCTGGCGACACGCGTTTCAACGACCCACGCGGCAACTACGAACAACTGGTGCTGGCACTTGCAGACAATCCACTGCATTCGCATCCGGGCGAGACATGGAACTACGGTTCAGATTTCGACGTCATCTCGCTGTTGCTCACGCGCGCCACTGGCCAGAGCCTTGAGACGCTGTTCGCCGAACGCATCCTTGGGCCGCTGGGCATGAACAACGCCGCGTTCTACTGTCGCGAAGACACACTCGCGCGACTGGTGACCGATCACATGTGGGACGCGAGCGGCAAGCTCGCCATTCGCGATCGCCCGGAGACGAGTGAGAAGGCCGGCCGCAGCAATCGTAAGTTGATGTCGGGCAATGGACTGTTCGGCGGCATGCTGGCCACAGCGTGGGACTACGCGCGCTTCGCGCAGATGCTGCTGAACGGCGGCGGGCTGGACGGTACACAGGTCCTCGGCCGCAAGACCGTGGAACTGATGCGTACCAATCACATCGGTGAACGCAACATCGATCTGGGCGTAGGGCCGAATTATGGTTTCGGCCTCGGCGTGTGCGTGCGCAAAGGCATTGAAGGCAGCTTCACGCCAGGCACAGCAGGGCAGTTTGGCTGGGGCGGTGCGGCGGGCACCTGGTTCTGGGTCGATCCGGCGGAAGAATTGATCGGATTGTTCTTCACGCATGTGTTCGGCTATCAGTTCCTGCCCACGGCGGATCTGTTCGAGCGCTTCGAGAAGATGACCTATGAAGCGCTGGTCTGATCGGACCGCAGGACACGCGCCCGCATTCGCTGCACAACGCTTCAACTGAGTCGCCTGTGAGTATTGCTTGCTGCCAGGCAGGCCGTGACGCGCACACAGGCTGGACGCGAACTGCGCCGTGGGCGCGAGCGCGCGTATCGATTTTGCCGCTGCAGCGGCAGCCAATATTGCATGCGAGCCACAACGGCCCGCAGCTTCCATCCGCGCTGTTCGCGCACGTACGGACGAGACGGTCGTCCAATTGGCGCAACTCTGGGAATCGGGAAGATGTTATCCAAGGTCAGTGGAGCGACCGAGGCATACCGACTTTCCCGATCCTCCTGGCGCGCGGTGCAACGAGCAACAACCCTTGATGTGTACGCGATGTTCGAACCAATCGCTCCTACTACGCTCGGGAACCTTTTGCAGTGTCCTTCAACACAGCGGACCAGAGGGTCAGGCACGTGTGGTGATGTGGTGATGCACATCTCGCGGCCGCAGGGTTGCGCAGGCTGCGCCCGCCCTTGATCCCAGGCAGCGAGCAGGCGCGGCGAGCGTGAGCACGAATAGCTCGCCTCAAGGACAATCGCACCGCGTCGAGAGGCTCGGCCAGCACCAGTGCATTAGCTTCCTACCTGCCCTTGAATTCAGGCGGCCGCTTTTCCATGAACGACTGCACACCCTCGCGGAAGTCGTTGGACTTGAACAGGTTCAATACCGACAGCAGCACGTGGTGCGAGTGGCTCTCGAAGTCCTGCGTCAATCCGTGCCTGAACAGCCGCTTCATTTCCTGAATGGCGAGTGGCGCGTTGTCGGCAATCTGCTTCGCCCAGGTCATGGCAACGCTGCGCAGATCGTCTGCGGCCACCACCTTGTTGATCAGCCCATAACCCAGCGCGCGTTCAGCCGACAAGGTTTCGCCCAGCATCGCGATCTCGCACGCCTTCGCCCAGCCGAGCAGACGCGGCAGGTACCAGGTGCCACCGCTCTCCGGAATCACGCCCATCTTCGCGAAACCCGGCATGAGCACGGCCTTGTCGGACATCAGACGCATGTCACAGCCCAGCGCCAGGTCCAGGCCATAGCCCGCTGCCGCGCCGTTGATGACGCCGATGACCGGAGTGTCCATCCGCTGCAGCGTAACTGTGCAGATTTCGCGCGTGGACAGATGGCGCACGCCCGCGCTTGCGAGCCCCGCGCCACCGATGCCTTCGCCGGACGCGGCCTGCTTGAGATCGAGCCCCGAACAGAATGCGCGGCCTTCGCCGGTCAGCAGCACCACTCGTACATTGGTGTCGTCATCTGCGGCTTTCAGCGCGTCGTTGAGCTCACCCAGCATGGTGCCGGTAATGGCATTCATGCGTTCCGGACGGTTGAGGATGATCCAGCGCACATGGTCTTCGTCGCGTACCAGCACTTCACTCATGCTCTGTTCCTCGAGGTTGATGGCTAAACACTGAGATCCGGCAGCGCCAGACCCACGCTTCGACACGCCCACGGCAAGGCGGCCGATAACTGTTCGCGTTGCACGCGCCGAACAAATGGCGCATCGGCAATGTCTGGCAACCCGGCACGCGCCGCAAAGAAGCCGCACACCAGCGCGGCAACCTCGCATGCATCCGGCAGGATGGTCTCGGGTTGCGGCCCGCCTTCCCACGCAAGGCTCGGCAACATGAAGCCAAGGTCAAGGTTGGGGTTGCCACGGCATGCATAGTTCCAGTCGATCAGGATGGGCGAATCACCGCGAAAGCACAGGTTGTCGCTGCGCAGATCGAAATGGCAAAGCGCTTCGCCCGTGGTGCTGCACTGTGCTTCTGCGGCAAGCAGCACGGGCAACGCGCGGTCCAGCCAATGCGCGTCCGCAAGACCAAGCGACAGGAATGGCGCTGGGTCATCCGCAACGTATTGCCACTGCGCGTCAAACCGCCCAAGTACCTGCTCGAAGGGTTCCAGCGTTGTTGAACGTTCATGCATCTGCCGAATCTGTTGCACAACGTCCGCGACACGACGCGCGTCCCACGGCGGCGGCCACGTGCAGTCCGACAGGTCTTCAATGATCAGCACTGGTACGTCGTCCACGATCGAAGCTGCGCGGAGCCTGGGCATGAACGATTCATCAATGCGTTCGTAGACCGATATCTCCCGGCATACGAACTGTGCCGTCAACGGCGTGACGCCTGCCTTCACGAACACGCTGCCCTTGCTGGTCTGACACACCAGGCGCAGCGCCGGTGTGTAGCCGCCCGACACCGCGCGTTGAGCAACAACCCGCGCGCCCAGCATCGATTCCACGCGCGCCATCAACTCAGCAGTCAACATCAGCCAACCCACGCCACCGACCTGCCACCTGCACTACTCATACAGCGGCGAATAGCTGAACACCCAGGGCGTGTCGGTATCCACGCTGATGCGCACAGCCTTCAACTCCGGCGCACCGTAGACCTGCACACGTGTGATGTTTGCGTACATTGGCGGCTTGCCCTCGCCCTGCGACACCATGAACGGCCGGTCGATGACCAGATCGTGGTAATCGCCGTTGATGAGCAGCACAGGCTTGCCATACGTCGCAGCCAGATCGCGCAACGCCATCGCCACCCAGAAGTACGGGCCTTCGTCACCGCCACGCAATGCCTTGTTGGAAAACGCGCCGCCATCGGCGTCTTCGAACATGCCCGCGTGCAGCGCAATCACCACGGCCTTGGACTGGGTTGCCTGCGCTTCTGCAAACACGGCCTTCAACCACGCCACGTTTGCGCAGTTGCGCTCAATCGCTTCGTTTGCACGCGCAGCATCGTTGATGGTGAAGCCCATGCCGCTACCTGTGACATGCACGGTGGCAAACAACACGCCACTGTGCATCCAGCGCTGGTTTTCCACCATCTCCTTGAACTCCGACACATCGGCTTGTCGCACCACCGACATCGGCTTGGCACCCAGACTCTTCGCTTCACTGAAGAACACCTGGCGGATCAACTTCAGGCTGCCGAGCACGTCGCCGTAGCTTTCGCCTGCAAACGCGCTGTCCAGGCTGCGCAAGCGCATGAGCTCGGCCTTTTCCTGCGGCGTGCCTTGCCCGGCCATCACGCGGCCGAAGGTCTGCAACACCTCGGGCTTGCGACAGTCTGTCCATTCGTTGTCGCCCGGTGTGTAAACCACCGGTCGCTGATAGCGGGCAAACCAGCCAAGGATGTTGCGATGTGCGTCCTCGTTGCACGGCACAGCGCCCCAAGTGTCGCCCACGTGAATCGAGAATGCGGGCTTCGCCGCGTTTATTCGTTCGATCAGGCGCGCGTACACCGGGTAGTCGCCGGGCAGGTTGTAGGCCGTGTCGCCCAGCGCTACAAAGTCGAAGCGTTCAGCGTGCGCTTGCAAGTTCACAGCAAGTACGCCCAGCAATGCGCAGGTACTGGCGACAATGCGCCGACGCAGGTGTCTTCCAAACAGACAACCCATCATCACTACCCCCGTTTTTCAAGCAATGTCAGCGGGACGCCCAGCGCCAATTCAGAACTGCTCGCCGGCCGCGCGGCGCTTCATCAAGTCCGCAAAGTCCATTGTCATCGGCGCACCCCGCGCAAGGGCCGCACCCAACCGCGCCTGCAGAATGTTGTCCCATGCCGGGTGCGGCAGGATGTAGAAACGATCTGCACTGATTGAATCGAACACCACCTCGGCAATTTCGGACGGCTGTTTGCCCATCGACAACATGGCGCTTGCCATCGCCATTGCGCCGCTATCGGGTGCCATCGTCGTGGTCGTCAGCTCGCTCGGGCGGTTGCGCTCGGCATTGAAGATCTGCGTGTTGACGAAGCCAGGGCACAGCACCGACGCACTGATGTTGGCGTTACGCGCCTTCAGATCGCGGAACAACGATTCGCTCAACGACAGCACGCCGTGCTTCGTCACGCCGTAAGTGCCACCGCCCGGCATCCAGCCGGCCAACGATGCTGTACTGACGATGTGTCCTTCCTCCCCATGCGCCAGCATGTGTGGCACGAACGCCTGCAGGCCATACAGCACGCCCCAGAAATTCACGCCCATCACCCAGTCCCAATCACTGTCGGGTAACTCCCAGATGCCCTTGCCGCCCTCGTTGCGGCTGACCACGCCTGCGTTGTTGCACAGAATGTGCACCTTGCCGAACGCTTCGATTGCCCGTGCCGCCAACGCCTGAACCGAGTCGCGCACCATCGTGTTGGCCTGCACGCCAATGACACGGAACTGCCGCTCCTGCAGTTCCTGCACCGTGCGATCCAGCGCGTCCTGTTCGATGTCTGCCAGCACCACGTTCATGCGCGCACTGGCGAAGCGTTCGGCCAGCGCGCGACCGATGCCGCTGGCTGCGCCCGTAATCACTGCGGTCTTGCCTTCGAAGTTCTGCATGTTCGTCGTCCCCCGTATCGTCATTACCCGCAGTTCACGCGTCCAAACTGCGCAGGAATCGGATGAGTGCCGCGTTCGTCACGTCGGGCGCTTCCTGCTGCGTCCAGTGCCCTACACCCGGGATCAGCACGATCTCGCGCAGATCAGTGGCCACTGCACGCAGCTGCGCCTCATAGCCAGGATTCATGCGAATCAGATCGCGATCGCCGGTGATGAACATCGAAGGCTGACGCAGCTTCAAGCCTTGAAACGGCGCCGACAATTCCCAGGTGCGATCGAAGTTGCGATACCAGTTCAACGGGCCACGAAACCCCGAACGGGTGAACTCAGCAGTGAAAAAGTCGAGGTCGGCCTCTGTCAGCCAGGGCGGCAACGTCTCGCTGTCCGGCAGGTTCTCAAGAAAGAACACGCTTTTGTGCGGCGGCGACGCCATGCGCTCGAGCATGTTGTCCGGCGCATTGCCCGAGGCACCAAACAGAAATGCGCGCATGGTCTTGCGCACGTTGTGCTGCAGTTCGTGCTCGGCCACGCCCGGCGTCTGGAAATACAGGATGTAAAAGAAGTTGTCGCCGAAGCTCAGCTTCATGGACTTGGTCGGCGACATGGGGCCGCGATCAGCCAGCGGCACTGACAGACACGCTACGCCGCGGAAGATGTCCGGGCGCCACAGCGCCGAGTTCCAGGCCACCGGCGCGCCCCAGTCATGCCCGATGATCACGGCCTGTTGTTCACCCAGCGCATGCACCAGACCAACGATGTCGCCGACCATGTGCATCTGCGTATAGGACTCGATTGCCTCCGGCGCATCGCTGCCGCCATAGCCGCGTTGGTCCGGCGCAACCACGTGATAGCCCGCCTCAGCCAGCGCGGGAATCTGATGTCGCCAGGAATACCAGCTCTCGGGAAATCCGTGGCACAACAGCACCAGGGGTCCCTTGCCTGCTTCGGCAATGCGCATGCGAATGCCGTTGGATTGCACGAATCGGTGTGTGATGGCGGTCATGCATCAGTACTCCTTCACCGTGTTTTCGAACACGAAGCCGCCCGGCGTCATCACCAGGCGATGACGTGCACCTGGCGCATCGGCTTCCCAGCTCTCGTAACCAATATCGCCGTCCCACATCGCCACGCGAACGCCGTCGGCACGCTTTGCAACGTGCGTGACGTAGTACGTCGGTGGGTGCGCGCGCAGCGCGGCAAGCGCCGCATCGACAGTTGCATAGCGCGCCAGTTGATACAGCGTGACCCAGGTCGGCGGCGCCAGATCGATCTCGCCCGCGGCATGCCGCGCCAGCGCAACCGATGGCTCGAGCCACTGATGGTTCTGAATTTCACCACCATCGATCGTGACACTGTGTTCTTCGGCGCGTGCCACGAAGAACCAGGTCGCGAAGCGCTTGGGTGTGCTCGGCGGCGGCGTCCAATGCGCAAACCACACGAAGCCGCGCGGATTGAGCACGAGCCCCGCTTCTTCCTGGGTCTCGCGTACTGCGGCCGTCAGCGCAGCAGCGTCCACATCACCCTCGGCTGTGTAGTCCGCCGCGTCGATCTTGCCGCCGGGGAACACCCACATGCCGCCGAAAGCGATCTGTGATGTCTTGTGCAGCATCAGCACTTCCAGCTTTTCCCCACCATCGGCTGGCTCGTCACGCAGCAGGACCACGGTGGCCGCGGGAATCGCGGGGCTGCCACCCTCCCGTGCCGCAAGGTCATCCGCATAGATGTCGTTGCGATGCTTCGATGTCGGCGCCTCTGGCGTGTTCTTCGAGTCCTGCTCAGCCATGTTGCGTATCCCGCCCCGGTCATGTGGTTGTGACGCGAGTATCGCCCAGACCCCTGCAGAGAATCCGCACGGGAAACAGCGAATATGCAGGGCAAGCGCCGAATCATCATTCCGAAAAGATCAGGTCAGCATGCCGGGCTGCCCTGTCCACGTGGCAACATCGAAGGCCCACGCCTCCGAACAGCATTTCACCCCATGCATTGGGTCTCTCTACGCGACATTCTTGCGGACCGCGACTGGCGCGCCCTGAAGGTCATCACGCCATTTCTGATCCGCTATAAGTGGCAGGTGGTCATTGCGTTCGTCAGCCTGCTGCTGATCACAGCCAGCATTCTGGCCGTGCCCTGGTTCATGAAGCTGATTGTGGATGACCTGTCGAACCCGACCGCCAAGGTCATCGCGGTGCCGTTCGCACTGCTGTTCGCCTATGGCGTGGTGCGCTTCGCCAGCGTGCTGCTGCGCGAGAACCGCGACGCTGTGTTTGGCCGCGTGTCGGTGCGCGCCATGCGGCGGTTGTCACTGCGCGTGTTGCGGCACCTGCACGGGCTGGACCTTGAGTACCACCTGTCGCGCCGCACGGGCGGCATCTCGCGCGATCTGGATCGCGGTGTCGAAGGCATCGCCGGGCTCATGCGCATCATGGTGTTCAGCATCATTCCCACCGTGCTGCAACTGGTCGGCGTCAGCGTGGTGCTGTTCGTGGCCTACAGCTGGACGTACGCCGCGCTGACCATGGCCGCTGTGTTCATCTACGGTGGCTACACCATCTATGTCACCGAGTGGCGCACACCCATCATCCGCGCCTCGAACGAGGCGAACTCACGCGCCAACGACCGCGCCATCGACAGCCTCATCAACTACGAAACCGTCAAGCAGTTTGGCAACGAAGACTTCGAGGCCAAGCTGTACGACCGCGATCTGAAGGTGTGGGAAGACGCGCGCCGGCGCAACCGCGTGTCCATGGCTGTACTCAACGCCGGGCAGTCTTTGCTCACCACCATCGGCATTACCTTGATGATGGTGTTTGCCGCGCAGCAGGTCGTGGACGGCAGCATGACCATTGGCGACCTGGTGCTCATCAATTCCTACGCCAACAACGTGTTCATGACACTGAACAATCTCGGCGGTACGTATCGCGAGTTCAAACGCTGCCTCACCGACGTCGAGCGCATGTTCGACATTCTCGAAACGCCCAGCGAGATCAAGGATCACGCCGATGCACGGCCATTACCTGCCGGTCGCGCCGACATCCGCTTCGAGAACGTGCAGTTCCGCTATCACAAGGACAGACCCATTCTGAAAGGTGTGTCGTTCACCGTGCCGGCGGGTAAACGCGTCGCCATCGTGGGCCCGTCAGGCGCGGGCAAGTCGACCATCACACGCCTGTTGCTACGCTTCTACGATCCGGAGGCGGGGAGTGTGCGCATCGGCGACATCGACATACGCACGCTGCAACTCGAAAGCCTGCGCGGCAGCATCGGCATCGTTCCCCAGGACACCACGCTGTTCAACTCCACGCTGTACGACAACATTGCCTACGGCAATCCCAACGCGCCAGAAGCCGAGGTGCTGGAAGCGGCACGACTGGCGCATCTCGACGGCCTCATCGATCGGCTGCCGGCCCGGCTTGCAACGATGGTCGGCGAGCGCGGTTTGAAACTGTCGGGCGGCGAGAAACAGCGCGTGGCGATTGCGCGCGCATTGTTGAAGAAGCCGGCCGTGCTGCTGTTCGACGAAGCGACATCGTCGCTGGACTCGGCGTCAGAGCAGGCCATCCTGGCAAACATCCGCGAAGTCAGTGCGGGGCACACCGCGCTGGTGATTGCACACCGCCTGTCGACGGTGGCCGACGCCGACCACATCATCGTGCTGGACGACGGTCAGGTGCTCGAGGAAGGCAGCCATGCGGCGTTGTTTGCGCGCAACGGTCTGTACAGGCAGCTCTGGGACATCCAGCAATCTGAACAACCGCCCACTGATCTCAAAACGGAAAGCCCTGATCTCAAAACGGGAAGAACAGGGGAATCAGTACTACCGCCACGGGCCACAGCAATATCTGCAACGGTGCGCCAACGCGGATGAAGTCTGCGAAGCGATAGCCGCCCGGGCCGTACACCATCATGTTGGTCTGATAGCCGATCGGCGTCATGAAGCTGGCCGACGCCGCGAAGGTGAGCGCCATGAGAAATGGCAGCGGATCAACGCCATACAGCTTGGCCGTGGCCAGGCAGATGGGAAACAGCAGCACCGCAACGGCGTTGTTGGTGATGACCTCGGTCGTCAACATGGCGAAACCGTAGATGCACGCCAGCGCGATGACGGGCCCCATGCTCGAGTTCGCACTCAGGTTTGACGTCGCCGCCACCAAGCCCTGAGCCAGGAACGCTGCAGCACCGGAGTTCTCCAAGGCTGCACCAACACCGAATGCCGACGCAATTGTCACGAGCACAGGCAGATCGACGCTCTTGCGCGCTTCACCAACGGAAATGCAGCGCGACAGCCACAACAGTCCGGCAATCAGCGATGCTGCCAGCACCGTGTCGATCAACTCGGTTGTCATCAGCACGATCAGACCCACAAACAACAGCGCAGCAATCCAGGCCCGATCGCGTCGAAGCGGCCGCCAGTCCTGCACCGCAGTGATGAGAAAGAACGCCGGATCGTTGCGGCGCGCACGAACGAAGTGCTCGCGCACCTGCAGCAGCAGCGTGTCACCCGGTTCCAGGCGGATGTCGCCAATCTTCTGCCGCACGCGTTCGCCGCCACGATGCACTGCGACCACCGCAGCGTTGTAGTGCGCCCTGAAGTCGGCTTCGCGAATGGTCTGGTTGATCAGCGGTGAGGTGTTGGAGATCACCACTTCGCACAACTGTCGGGTGGACTGTTTGGCCGGGTCGACCTCGTACTCCGGATCCACAGCTGGCACCAGGCCGGGCACTTTTTCCAGCTCGACAATACTGCTGACAACGCCCGTGAACACGAGCCGGTCACCCGCCAGCAGGCGGTCGTCAGGCGCAACCGGCGATATCGACTCGCCGTCGCGCTCGATCTCGATCAGGAACAAGCCGGGCAGGTGCCGCAGGCCCGCATCCTCGACCGTGCGACCGATGAACTTGTAGCCCGCCTGCACCTCGATCTCGACAAGGTACTCGCGACGATTCTCGCCAAACTGCTCCAGCAGGTCCTTGCGCTCCGGCAACCAGCGACGCCCGAGCGTGAACATGTAGATGACGCCGATGATCGCGTAGGGAATACCCACGGGCGCGAGATCGAAAAGCTCGAAGCCCTTCATCCCTGCGTCGATCATGAGGCCGTGGACCACCAGGTTCGTTGAGGTGCCGATCAGCGTCACGGTGCCGCCAAGCAATGTGAAGTACGACAGAGGAATCAGAAGCTTCGACGGCGACACGCGCACGCGCCGGCACCACTCCATGACGACCGGAATGAACATCGCAACAATCGGCGTGTTGTTGAGAAATGCCGACAGCGGCACCACGGTCGCAGCAAGGCGGAACAGCGCGCTGCGTTCTGTCTTCGCGGCACCCAGTACGGCGGTGCCAACGTAGTCCAGCACACCCGTGTCGCGCATGGCCGCCGCTATCACGAACAACAATGCCACCGTGATCATGCCGCTGTTGGAAAAGCCGGCCAGCGCTTCCTTGGCCGAAATGATGCCGAACAGCGCAAATACGGTGCTGGCGCCAAGAAACAGTACGTCCGAAGGCGCCCAGTCGCGCCACAACGCAACCATTACGCCCGCGACGACGACCAGCGTAAGAATCGCTTCATATCCCATTGGCTAGCGCTCGCACACATTGCAGTTCAAGTTCGTGAATCTACGCGCGATCAATGCGGTTTGATCGCTGGGCGATGCCCACCGGCGGCGTGTCGTATCCATATCAGTGCAGCTCCGACCCAGCTTCATCCGCTTCGACAACCTCAAGTTCGTGCCTGGCAGCATCGCTCCATGCGCTGAACGCGGCGTCGCTTCGTACAGTCTCAATGTACCCAGCGACGATCTTGTCCTGCCGCTCGAACTCAGCCGCACTGCGTCCTTGACCATCTGCTGCGGCATCAATCACACCGGAAACGCCATAGGTCAGAAAACGCGATACGACGGGGGCGTAGAAGGCATCCGCGATACTCCAGGCGCCAAACAGCCAGGGCCCACCCTGGTGATAACGCGTTCGGCAATCGGCCAGCAGGTAGTGCACGCGCGCAATGTCGGATTGTGCTTGGGCACTGGCTTCCACCCGCCGGCGCGCACGCATGTTCATCGGCAGTTCGCGCCGCAGCGCTGCAAACCCCGCATGCATCTCGGCACTGATTGCACGTGCATGCGCCCTGGCAGCAGGCACATCTGGCCACAGCTTCGCTGCGGGAAAATGCTCGGCCAGGGTCTCGGCAATGGCCAGCGAGTCCCACACCTGCAGGCCGTTCAGATCCAGCGCCGGCACACGGCCCGAGGGCGAATGCGCTCGGATACGCGCCGTCGTGTCTGCCTGATCAAGTGGGATCAGCACTTCCTCAAAGCTCACAGCGCAGCGCGACAGCGTCAGCCAGGCCCGCAGCGACCACGACGAATAGTTCTTGTTGCCGATGAACAGCCGAATCATCCCGTTGTTTCCTCATGCGCGTTCTACACGAACGCGCCAGTGCTGGTTTGGCGCACGGCGCGAATTATGTCTGCATTCGATGTCGACTGCGTTGCTTGGCGAGCAACGCCCTCGGACATGTCGTCAGGCATGCAGTCAGGCACACTTGGCGCTTGCACGAGCGCGACCTCGTCAATGGCCCACCGCACGAGAACGAACATGAACATCGACCTGTTGAGCGCGCAAACCTTCGCCAATGGCCACCCACAAGACCAGTACAGCTGGCTGCGCGATCAGGCACCTGTTTACTGGCATGCCGAGCCGAACGGCCCGGGCTTCTGGGCGGTGACCCGCTACGACGATGTGCGCGCCGTGGGTCGCAACGCGGAACACTTCTCGTCGCAGCCCACCATCATGATTCCCGATCCTGCACCGGGATCGGGTATGGATTTCGGCGACCACCAGATGATGCTGATGATGGACCCGCCGCGGCACACGAACTTCCGCAAGATCATCAGCCGCGAGTTCACCCGCGGGCCTGCAGCGGCCTTTGTGCCGCGCGCCACCGAGCTTGCTCGTCAGATTGTGGATGCCGTCATCAAGCGCGGCGAGTGCGACTTCGTTGCCGAGGTTGCCGGGGAGATGCCATCGTTCGTGATCGCAGAGCTGATGGGGCTGCCACTTGAGGATGGCCGCAAACTCTACGAGCTGACCGAGATCATTCACTCAACGCCCGAATCGCTGCCACCCGGCGCACAGGGCGCCGCCGTCGCGCGCATGTTCGAGTACGCGCGACAAGTGATTCAGGAGAAACGCAGCCGACCGGGCGACGACCTCGCCACGCAGATCCTGCAGGCAGAGGTCGACGGCGAGCGGCTGGACGACGTCGACTTCATGCTGTTCTTCATGCTGCTGATCGATGCGGGCGGCGACACCACACGCAATCTCGTCTCGGCAGGTCTGCTTGCGCTGCTCGAACACCCGGAGCAGCTCGCGCGGCTGCGCGGCAATGTGGATGCACTGCTGCCCACTGCACGCGAAGAAATGCTGCGCTGGACCAGCCCGGTGATCTACATGCGGCGAACGGCGAAACAGAACACCGTGATCGGCAGTCAGCCGATCGCGGCCGGCGACAAGGTCGTCATGTACTACGGCGCGGCGAATCGCGACCCGGCTCGATTTGCCGCGGCCGACAGGTTCGACGTAGGCCGGACGCCGAACGAGCATCTGGCGTTCGGTCAGGGCCCGCACATCTGTCTGGGCCAGCATCTGGCGCGCATTGAGATCGATGCCATCCTGCGCGAGGTGCTCACCCGCATGCACGACATCGCTCTGCTCGAGATACCTGAATGGCTGCCGTCGAACTTCATCGCCGGCCCGAAGCGCATGCCGGTGCGCTTCAGCGCGCACCAGCGGTAGCAGTACTCGTGGTCGCAGCAGGCGCCGCAGCAGGCGCAGCACTGCCGAGCTTCAGCGGCGTACCCACACGCCCGCCCACCCACACCGGGCTGGACCAGGCCACACCACCGTCGCTGGTGCTGACGCGGACTGCATAGGCATCGCCGTCCTGCCCAGCCGGATCGTTGAAACTGAAACTGCGCTGGCGCTCTGCCGGTGCACCCAGCAGGCGGGCAGAGATGGTGTCGACGGCGTTGCCGGAATTGCGCCGGATCACTTGCTCACCGCCCACCAGAGCGCCGGCGCTGAACACCTGCCGCACAGAATCCGCTTGTCCTGCGGTCGGGGCCGACGATGACGTCGGGGGCGACATCATCTGGCTTGTCACGTTCATATCCACGCGTGTGCCGGCCGACGCGCCTTCCAACAGCAACACAACGGCGCGTTCGTTGCCGCGTGTACGCACAGTGAACTCGACCAACTGCGGGTTGGTACTGCTGACCAGCACCTTCTCGGTGTACCAGTTGTCGTTGCCGGGCGATCGAACGTCGACAAGCTTCGCACCACTCACCGTCAACGTGCCGCGCCACAAACGAAAGCCACGTGCCGGCATGGCCTTCGACTGCGGATCCGAATCGGACGCGAAGCGCACCTCGAACGCTTGTGCAGCGGCAGCCGAAGTTGCGCGCCCGAAATCCTGCGCCTGCACCTCCTGGCCGTTCTTCAGGATCACAACGCGATCGATCGGTGCGGATGCAATCGCCTGCCCGCTCAACACGCGATTCGGTGTGTTGGTGACACGCGCGCCCATTTGCGCACCGTTCACATTCATCTCCAGCAGAATGCGCGCACCGTTCGTCGCATAGGCCGTGCCTGCCTTCAGCGCATCGAAGATGCCATCGCGAGTTCGGTTGGCCGCATAAACCGCGGTGAGTCCGCCGCGGTTGTCGTCACCCATCATGCTGACATCCAACGCCCGCAGGCCCGGATGACCTGTCTGATCGGCAGAGCCCCCAACTACGCCCATCTGAAAACCTGTCTGCAGGTAACGCCGCCCCAGCCATTCGAACGCGCCGCGATTCGATACCACCTGCACGTAGTGCTCGAAGCGCCCGTCAGCGCGCGACCAATCGGCCGGCTCGTGGGCCAACACAACCGCAACAACGTCGCGCACCGGATGTTCGGCCGCGAGCAACGCGTGCAGCTGCGCAAGTTGCGGCGCTCGCTGGCGGTCAGCGCGACGGGCTTCGTCGGGTTGACGGAACAGCACCAGACGATTGCCACCCGCGCCAGGCGCCGCAGTCCACTCGTTGGCAAGAAACGTCTCGAACTCGCCAGGACGCCGGTACTTCAACACCGCCTGGCGCGTCGCTTCCCACTCTGCGTCATCAAGCCACGCATCCGCATCGGACAACGCGGCAAAGTCCAGGCGGGCGTCGTCGCGCGCAAACGTGAACCAGGCTTCCGCCGTGCCCTGCGCATCGCTCATGCCGCTATGGCCGTTGATGTCGCCCCACAGCAAGCGCCGTGCAACAGCGGGCTGTACCAGGATGGGGTTCGCTTCACCCTTCACTTTGCCATCCGCAGAAACGATGTTGATGTAGTAGACGCCTGGCGTCGGGAACGTCGTGTTCACTACATTCACTGCGACGTTAGTGTTGTTCACCTTGCCAATCTCAACACCGTTCGCCTGAATGCTGTACGGCGGAAAATCTGCAGTTGCGCGATTGCGGAACACGTCCTCACTGCGCACCGCGATGCGCACGTTTTCGCCCACGGCGACCAACGAGGGCGCAAAGCCGCGCACGCCCGCCGTACCCTGCCCTTCGGTTGTGAATGGAATTTCCGGCAGTGCATGCAGCCCGCTGTTCGCATCCAGACGCACCCACACGCACAGCCGCAATGCCGACGTGCTGATCGACGGCAGGTGCAGTCCCTTACCGTCTTTCGCAATCTCACCCACGCGGATGTTGACCGTGTCGCCTGGCCGCAATCGGCCATCCACCACGCGGAAGAATGGTCTCTGCACCGCACTGCCAGCGACTTGCGCCGGCCCTTCGGCACCAAACACGCCCTCCATCGGCAGCGACTCGACAGCAATCTTCACTTCGGGGTTCGAGGGCACCACCGTGGTGTAACCCTCGCCCGCGGCATCCGACGCCTGGAACAACAACGGGTGGCCGGCGGACTTCACGGCCACCACGAAACCGCCGCCCTTTTCGATGGCCGCATCACCCACCGTGTAGACCAGGTCCAAGGTTTGAAAGCTGTCTACCGGGAACGGCCCGGTGTTGGGTGAGCCCAGCCGACCCAGCGCCTTCGGGTTCGCCTTACGCACTGCCAGCAGCCGCACCCACCCATCAACGCGCGCGCTGAGCGCCGCGACTTCCGGTGTGCCCGCAGGCACGGGATCAGGCAGCGACGCTATACGCGCTATGGCCATCGGCAGATCCGGGTCGACCTCATCGCCGGCCATCGCCGTCGCGTTCGCCCATACCCACAACACGTGCGCGCGCTTCTTCAACGTGGCGGCCGTGGTCGCGGCGGCATTCACTTCTGCGATCAGCTGCGCTGCTTTCGCCTGAATCTGTTCGTCGAAGTAATCGCCCGAACCCTGTGGGCGCGACGACGTCGTCGGCGCAGCTACGGGCGCCTGGACTGCGGCAGGTTCCTTCGGAGCTTCCCCACAACCCGCCAGCGCAGCCGTACATGCAACGCAAAGGGCCAGCAGCAGGCGTTTCATGGCGCCGGGTTGCATGCCCAGGTCTGGCTGCAGACATTCGGCTGCCAGCGGTGCATGACTCATCCCGCCATGACTCATCTCAAAGCGCATCGATCCATTCTCAGTTGCGGTGCCGCGGAAGATGTTAGCTGATCGTCCGCGCACGGCCCGCCGCACCAGGCCCTGCCCAGCAGCGTGGCGATCCGCGTCAGAACAGCGACAGCTGCGGCGTGGCTGCGCCCACAAGCCGTGACGGTGCCTGAAACCGGCTGCAATCAAGCTGTGGAAACGCAACGCCCGCCAGACCCGCTCTGCGCAATGCCAGATCGAACCGGCGCTGCAACAGCTGCGCGTACACACCTTCGCCGCGCATGCGCGTACCGAAGCGGGCGTCGTAGTCTTTGCCGCCACGCATGTCGGTGATCACGCTCATCACGCGCCGCGCACGGTCGGGAAAATGCACGTCGAGCCACTCGCGGAACATCTCCTTCACCTCCAGCGGCAGGCGCAGCAGGATGTAACGGGCGCCACATGCGCCGGCGTCGGCGGCAGCACTGACAATGTTCTCGACCTCATCATCGTTGATGAATGGGATGACGGGCGCCACCATGACGCCAACAGGTACATTGAGGCGGCGCAGTTCCCGGACCAGCGACAAACGCTTCGCAGCCGCGGTCGCACGCGGCTCCAGCTTGCGTTTGAGCTCGTTGTCCAACGTGGTCACGCTGATCGCCACCGACACCAGGTTGCGTTCGGCCAGTTGCGCCAGAAGATCGAAGTCGCGCTCAAGCGCGGCGCCTTTGGTGGTGATCGTGACCGGATGCTGGTGGGCCAGCAGCACTTCCAACAGGGCGCGCGTGATGCCGAGCTGCCGCTCCACAGGCTGATAGGGGTCGGTGTTCGTGCCCATCGCGATCGGCTGCACCACATAGCCTGCTTTGCCAAGCTCCTTCCGCAACAACTCCGCCGCATTCGGCTTGTAGGTAATGCGCGTTTCGAAATCGAGGCCAGGCGACAGATCGATGTAGGCGTGGCTCGGCCGCGCATAACAGTAGACGCAGCCATGTTCACAGCCGCGATAGGCGTTGATGGATCGGTCGAACGGAATGTCCGGCGAGTTGTTGCGGCTGATGATGGTCCGCGCCTGCTCGGGCGACAGCACGGTCACCATCGATTCGGGATCGGCTTCGCGCCACCAGCCATCGTCCTCTGCCTGCCGATGCAGCGGATCAAAGCGGTTGCTCGGATTCAGCACCGCGCCGCGCCCCTTCAACGGGCGCGCACGAGGCTGAAGCGGATGGTCGGGGGGTAGCGACACGGTTCATGGACATCACGGAAGTCTGTACGTATATACAGCTATTGCAGCGACCCCGGGAAGCGAAACTTGCGCAGCTGCCCACGCTTGCCTTGACGCATCGCGCAGCCGGGCCGCACCGTCGGCATCTGCTCATTTCTATGACCCGGCTTCTTCACGCGGCTTTTCACCAGGCTTCTTCATCCGTCTTTTCCACCCGGAGTGCTGCACCCCATGCACGACCTGATCATCCGCAACGCCACACTCATCACGGGCGACGGCACACCACGCACCCACGGCGACCTGGCCATCACAGGCGACCGCATCGCAGCGGTCGGCAAAGTCGATGGCGGCGCTCGTCGCGAGATTGACGCCCAAGGCATGCTGGTCACCCCTGGCTGGGTCGACATCCACACGCATTACGACGGCCAGGCCACCTGGGACCCGCTGCTTGCGCCATCGAGCTGGCACGGCGTGACCACGGCCATCATGGGCAACTGTGGCGTGGGCTTTGCGCCGGTCCGTCCCGGTGGCCAGCAGTTTCTGATCGAGCTCATGGAAGGCGTGGAGGACATTCCTGGATCAGCGCTGGCCGAAGGCATCGACTGGCAGTGGGAAAGCTTCCCCGAATATCTGGACGCGCTGGCGCGCAAGCCACGCACGATCGACGTGGGCACACACGTGCCGCATGGCGCGGTGCGGGCCTACGTCATGGGTGAGCGCTGCAACACACAAGACGTGCCGAACGCCGCAGAAATCGCGCAGATGGCAGCGCTGGTCCGCGAAGGCGTGGCCGCTGGTGCGTTGGGCTTCTCGACTTCACGCACGTTGCTGCATCGGGACAAACACGGCGTACACGTACCCGGCACCTTCGCAGGCTCTGACGAAATGCTGGCGCTCGGGCTAGCAATGAAGGGCCTGGGACACGGCGTCTTCGAAATGGTGTCGGACCATCTTGGCGAAGACGACGAATGGGCCTGGGTGCAGGCCTTCGCCAGGGAGACGCGCCTGCCTGTGACATTGGTCGCGACCTCGGCCGGCGCCTACGAAGGCAACAAGATGTACAACATCGCCGAAGCGTCGCGGCAACAGGGCATGGATATCCGGCCGCAGATTGCCGGCCGGCCGACCGGCGTACTGCATGGCCTGCAGTCGAGCTTCCATGTGTTCATGCGCCATGCGACCTACGCACGCGAGGTCGCCCACCTCGCCCTACCGCAGAGGGTGGCGAAGCTGCGCGAGCCGGCCATTCGCGCAGCGATCCTCGCGGAGGACAGCGCGTTGCAGGTGATGGGCAACAGCCTGACGGAATTGCTGTGGCGCGTGTTCCCGCTCGGCGAAAAACCCAACTACGAACCGGACCGCGAGCACAGCGTTGCCGGCATGGCAGAAGCTGCCGGCACGACATGCTTCGCGATGATGTACGACCTGTTGCTGCGCGACGACGGCAAGGAGCTGTTCTACCAACCGCTGGGCGGCTACCAGACCTACAACTTCGACTTCTTCAAGAAGAACATGGAGCACCCGAACGTGTTGTTCGGCCTGTCCGACGGCGGCGCGCATTGCGGCGTCATCGCCGATGCCGGCATGCCTACGTTCATCCTCACGCACTGGGGTCGCGATCGCACCAAGGGCGACAAGATGGCGCTGGAGTTTCTGGTCCGCAAACTCACCAGCGATACCGCATCGGCCTACGGACTTAACGATCGCGGCCTGCTGGCCGTCGGCAAGCTTGCAGACGTGAACATCATCGACTTCGACGCGTTGCAGCTGCACCGACCCGAAGCCGTGTTCGACCTGCCCACCGGCGGCAAGCGGCTTGTGCAACGCGTGCAGGGCTACAAGTACACGCTGAAGTCCGGGCTGGTCACATTCGACAACGGTGTGCACACCGGCGCATTGCCCGGCGGTCTTGTTCGGGGTGGATCAGCGGCGCACCGCTAGCTGCGTGCTTTTCGCGCCACTTCGTACAGCGGTTGGACTTTTGGCAGCAACGCTTGCAGCTCAGTGATGCGCGTGCTGCTGGAGGGGTGTGTCGACAGGAACTGCGGCGGTTCGTTTTTGTTTGCGGCCGCCATCTTCTGCCACAGCGTGATGGCTGCGGCAGGGTCATAGCCAGATCGTGCCGCAAGCTCCAGGCCAATGGCGTCCGCTTCGGTTTCAGCGCCGCGACTGTTGGGCAGGTTCACGAACACGCCGAAGCCCTCCATGCCGAGATTGATGTACCGGTCGTACTCGCCGCCGGTCAACACCGAGATCACGCTGGCGCCGATCTGCTGCCCATACACCTTGCTCATCTGCTCACGACCGTGTTCGCGCAACGCATGGGCAATCTCGTGCCCCATGATTGCGGCGATCTGATCGTCGCTCAGCTGCAACCGCTCGATAATGCCGCTGTAGAACATGATCTTGCCGCCAGGTGCGCAATAGGCGTTCAGTTCATCGTTCTGCTCGACGTTGACTTCCCACGCCCACTTGAGCGCGTCACCGCGAAACGTGGCCACGTTGGGAATGATGCGTTCAGCGATCTGTCGCACGCGCCGCACCATTGCGGCATCTGCATTCAACTTGCCTTCGGCGCGCGCCTTCGACACTGACTCCTGATAGCCCTGCGCCGCCATTGCGTTCATCTGCTCGGCAGAGACCATCGACGTCATGGTCTGCTTGCGCTGCACACCCACCGCACCACCGCTGGTGGTTTGTACCTCGCTGCAGGCAACAAGCAGCATTGGCACGACCAGCAGGGGCCCGACCAGCCGCGGCACTGCCAGCGCGGCGCAGCGCAGCACACGCCGTATTGGCGCCAACAACCTGCCATCACCGACGAAGGTCGTAACCCGCATCAACGCACCCCGCCACGCAGTCGACGCTCGGCCCGGTCGAGATGCTCAAGCACCTGCGCCGTGCCCCGCAGAACGCGCAACTGCACACGATCGCTGAAGCCGATGTCTGCACTGTCGCCCTCACGCAGCCGCAGCGTGCGCAGACGCAATGAACGCGACCGCCAATGGTGATCGCCGCGCCGCAGCAGCAGCCAGGCAACGATCAGCAGCGGAATGCCGGGGATCAGGGGGACCAGCAGACCGATCAGGCCCAATGCCAGTGTGGCAAGACCCAGGGTTGTTCTGAGCATCATCAAGGTCCTCTGAGGTTGCCAAACGGAATGCCAATACCCTCGCCGCTGATGAGCGTTTCCAGGTACTGACCACTGGATTAAGCAGAGTCCATGCCACGCACCCGGCGCTATACAGATCAGCAAGTTATGGACGAGCTACCAAAAAACGTCAGCCAGCCGCCACCTCAAGTTGGCGAAGCTCACCGCGCGCCCTGATCAACCCGCCACGAATTCGCCATGCTCAGGACCGGTTGTAGATCGGCACGATCGCACCGGTCACCGCGACATTGGCCGGCGATGCAAGCCAGGCGATGAGCTCCGCAGCCGCCGTCAATGGCACCCAGTCGCTGTGCTTCGACGTCGGCATTGCCGATCGGTTCGCCGGCGTGTCGAGCACCGATGGCGCCACCGCATTCACCAGCACGCCCGCGTCCATGAGCTCGGTTGCGAGGCTGGTCGTCAGCGTGGCCACGCCAGACTTCGACACCGCGTACGGCACCATGCCACTGCCCTGCTCCGGTCGCAGCGCCGGCCGTGCAGCGATGTTGACCAATCGACCACCACTGCCGCCGTTCGCCGTCATCTGGCGCGCCGCTTCCCGACACGTCAGGAAGCAGGTGCGCAGATTCATATCGATCTGCGCCATGAACGTGGCGACCTCCGTTTCCACGAAGCTGGACATGCCGAAGCCACCCGCAATGTGTATGGACGCCCACAGCTTCGGCAGGCCGCTGTACAGCGCCTTGACCTGTGCCTCATCCGCCAGCTCTACCGGATAACGCACATCCACCTGCGGGTGATCGCGAAACGGGAAGCGGCCAAGTTCCGCTTCGAGCACACACGGGACTGTGCAATGCGCTCCCTCACGCACAAGCAACGTGATCAACGCGGTGCCCAGGGCCCCGGTGCCGCCGGTCACGAGGACCTGCCTGTCCTTGAAGTCGAAGCCTGTGAGCATGGAGCGTTTTCCTGAACCGTGAGATGAAAGGCCGCGCAGAGCCAACGGAGCCGGATGCTAACAGCGGCGGCAGCAACCGTTGAGTGTCGCAACTGCTTTGGTGTTCACTCCGGCATCGACAATGGAGAGACACATGAGCGCAGTGGCCGAGCTTGACGATTTCCGCACCCACGTCCGCGTATGGCTCGACAAGCACTGCCCGCCGAGCATGCGTGGTCCAGGCGAGATGATCGGCGGCGGCAAGAAGGCGCCTATTACCGATCCGGATGCGCGACGCTGGCTGGACGCAAGTGCAGAGGCCGGCTACACCGTGCCGCTGTGGCCGAAGGAATACGGCGGCGCCGCGCTGAACATGGCGCAGTACAAGGTGTACATCGAAGAAATGATGCGGCTGCGCGCACGCGCGCCGTTGATGGGCATGGGTACCGGGCTCATCGGCCCCACGCTTGTCGAGTACGGCACGCACGAGCAGAAGCTGCGCCACCTGCCGAAGATCGCACGCGGCGAGATTCGCTGGTGCCAGGGCTATTCAGAACCCTCGTCGGGTTCCGACCTCGCATCGCTGCGCACGCGCTGTGAAGACAAGGGCGACCACTATCTGGTGAACGGCCAGAAGATCTGGACCTCCGGCGCACAGTTTGCCGACTGGATATTCGTGCTCGTGCGCACCGACCCGGAGGCCGCCAAGCACGACGGCATCAGCTTCGTGCTGATGGACATGGAGCAGCCCGGCGTGACCGTGCGACCCATCCGGCTGATCAGTGGCAACTCGCCCTTCTGCGAAACATTCTTCAACAACGCAGTGGTGCGCAAGGACGATCTGGTTGGCAACCTCAATCAAGGTTGGACGGTCGGCAAACGCCTGCTGCAGCACGAGCGTTCAAGCGTGCAGGCGCTGGCCGGCGGCGCACGCCGCGAAGTGGGGCCGAGCCTGACATCGGTGGCCAAGCAATATGTTGGCGAGCAGAACGGCCGTATCGCCGATCCGCAAGTGCGCACGCAGGTCATCGCACACGAAATCAATCGCGAAGCATTCCGGCTGACGCAGGCCAAGGCAGTCGAAGAAATGCGCGACGCGAAAACCCCGGGGCCGGCAACGTCGATGTTCAAGGCCTATGGCTCAGAGCTGCAGCAACAGCGTCTGGAACTGCTGATGCAGTATCGCGGCCACCAGGGACTGGGCTGGGAAGGCAGCGGCTTCAAAAGCGAAGAGATCGAAGGCACGCGGGAGTTCTTCTCCAGCCGCGCAATGTCGATCTACAGCGGCAGCAATGAGATCCAGCGCAACATCATCGCCAAGCGTGTGCTCGGCCTGCCCGACTGAGCAGCGCCTGACTCAGGCCCCGGACGCCGCGCGAATACGCGCATCGCGCTCTTTCGCACCACCGGCGCGAATGAAGAACGGCCCGATCATCGACACCAGCAGCACAGCCGCCAGCAACAGAAAGGCCTTCTGATAACTG
>CAMAVY010000047.1 GCA_945861675.1 Klebsiella pneumoniae
TGCTTCCGCAAGCGCGAGTACGCAGAAGCCTACTGCCGCATCTCCAGCTACCTGCAAACAATGGCCAACCGCGGATACAACCCCCTCGTCGCCATCCAGATGGCAATGTCCGGAGAGATCTACTCGTCCGTGGGGGGCGAGTAGTTACGATTTTGAAAGGGAAATTTCGGAAACCGTCCTTCGTCTGGCAGCACATTTCCCGGCGGTAGTCCTCACGGGTGCCCGGCAAACGGGCAGGACGACCTTATTGCGTGGGCTCTTCCCGCAACATAGCTACGTGAGTCTCGACTTGCCTTCGGAAGCGCAACTTGCGGAAGAAGCGCCGGAGCAGTTCCTTGCCCGACACCCGGCCCCCGTGCTGGTGGACGAAGTGCAGTACGCACCTGCGCTGTTCCGTCATTTGAAGACCGCCATTGACGGCAATCGCGAAAGCAACGGCCAGTACATTCTGACTGGCTCACAGAAATTCAGCCTCATGCGTGAAGTTGCGGACTCCCTGGCTGGGCGCTGTGGCGTTGCAGAACTGGAGGCGCTTTCCGTGCAGGAGCTGGGCGTTTCGTTTGTTGAAACTGAGCAGAACGAGGGCATTGCCAGCGTGCTTGTGCGCGGCTTCATGCCGCAGCTGTGGAAGGACACCGAGCTGCCGCCCTGCGCAGCGGTCAATTGCTCAACAAGACGGAGCTGGCGCGCGAAGTCGGGGTCAGCAGCAAGACGATCAATGAATGGTTGAGTGTGCTCGAAGCATCCAATCAGATTTCACTGCTGGTGCCGTATTTCTCGAACATCGGCAAACGGCTGGTCAAGTCGCCGAAACTTTATTTCAACGATGTGGGCCTGTTGTGCTTTCTGCTGGGCCTGAACGAGGCATCTGTGACCGGTAGCCATCTCATCGGTGCCATCTGGGAGACGCTGTGCTGCGCGGAGTTGCGCAAGTACTTGCGCGCCCAGGCGCCTGAAGCAACGCATCGGTTCTATCGCGATCAAGCGCGCGAGGTCGATTTCGTTGTCGAGCGCGCTGGCATGCTGACGCTTGCCGATGCCAAGTGGACGGAGCTGCCGACACAGCGCGACTTCGAACAGATGAGTGCAGTAATGCCTGCGCTGCGCCATGTGCTGCCAACGCGCTTTGTGTTGAGCCGAACGCGACTTTCGCATCCGGTCGGAGCACAGCAGCAGGCAACGAACATCACGGAGTTTCGCAATTGGCTGTAGCGCGCAGCGGTAGGTAATCCGCAAGTGCGTCAAGATGTGTTGTTGCCCCGCAGGATGCCCGTCGATATGCGGGCCCACGGCAGCAGCTGCGGGCGAATAGGTGCGCTCGGAAATCCGATGTGCCATGGTTCGGCGGTCCGACCAGCGCGGGGAGGCGCTTCCACCATGAGCCTGACCATCAAGCCGACCGGTGCCACCTGCGGTGCCATCGTTACCGACGTCGACCTTGCTCACCTCGATGACGCCACCTGGCGCGAGCTGTACGCAGGCTTCCTGCAGGCCGGCGTACTGATCTTCCCGGGTCAGCATCTGAGCGAAGAAGCGCAGGAAGCATTTGCGCGGCGCTTTGGCCCGGCCGAGAAGCTGTCGCCCAGGCAGGCGGGGCACACGCTCATTTTTTCCAATACCAAGCCCGACGGAACGCTCGCACAGCCGCATGAAGTGCAGTACCAGATATTGAAGGGCAACGAGGGCTGGCACACCGACAGCACATACATGCCACTGGCGTCGAAGGCGGCCATGCTGGCCGCGTTGGTCATTCCGCCTGAGGGCGGTGAGACCGAGTTCGCCGACATGCGCGCCGCATGGGATGCGCTGGATGCCGCGATGCAACGCAGGCTCGAGCCGCTGTCTGCCCATCACTCGCTTTACTACTCCCAGGAACAGGCTGGCTTCCAGCACAAGACAGACAACATGTACGGCTTCCACGACAAGGGCGCGCCGCTGCGGCCGATCGTCAAGACGCATCCGGAGACGGGGCGCAAGTCGCTGTACACCGGCCGCCATGCCTATGGCATTCCTGGCATGGACCGCGCGGAGTCCGATGCCTTGCTGCACGATCTGCTGGACAACGCCTGCCAACCACCACGGACTTATCTGCACACCTGGGCCGTGGGCGACATCGTGGTGTGGGACAACCGCTGCATGATGCATCGCGCGCGGCCCTACGATCTGAATGCGCCGCGTGTGCTGCGTGCGAGTCGGATTTCCGGCGCGGAAGCCAGCGAACTGGCGCCGACGTTCGTCGATGAGCGCGCCAGTGACTATCGACCGTCGACCTCCAACCTGTCGTCGCGCACGGCATAGCGGCAACGTTGGCGCCGGTCGGGTGTCTCTATCGCGCGTCATTCATGGCCGTTGCTGCGGTGCAGCGGGCGCCGCCGGCACTGGCTGAGGCACAGCCGCGCGCATAGGCGCGGCTGTTACCGCCTAAGCGTGCAGAGCGACTGCAGGCATCCTCTCGAACTGGGGCCAGTGCTGGCCCTGCGTGTCTTACTGTTTCGCTATCGATACGAGAAGTGTATGAGCACTATCACTGTGTCTTCGGCGTACCAGATCGTGATCCCGGTGCGGATCCGTGAGGCGCTTGGCATCAGGCCCGGCGATAAGCTCCATGCGATCGAGCATCGAGGTCGAATTGAACTGGTGCCAATGCGGCCTGCCAAGGCTTCGCGGGGGTCGCTCAAGGGCATTGATACAGACGTTTCACGTGATCCAGATCGCGTATGAACGTCGTCGATTCATCAGGGTGGCTTGAGTACTTTGCCGACGGTCCAAGCGCGGGCCAGCTCGCAAAGCCGATCGAGTCGACACGATCGTTGCTGGTGCCGTCCCTGTCGCTCTCCTAAGTGTTCGAGCGCGTATGTCAGCAACGCAATGAAGACGCCGCGTTACGCGCGGTCGCGGTGATGGAACAGGGCAAGGTCGTCGACCTGGATCGTGCGACGGCGCTTGAAGCCGCACGCCTCTCGCTGCTGCACAGGATTGCTATGGCGGACAGCGTGATGCTGGCGACCGCACATCGTCACCGGGCGACACTTTGGATGCAGGACATCGACTTCGACGGACTGCCCGGTGTGCGCTTTTTTGCCAAGCAATAGGAACCTGTTCCGCGACTTCTTGTGGGCTAACTCCGTCCGACCAGCCGCGCAAATTCCAACGTCAGCGCTGCCGCCGGAACCTCACGACAGCCCGTCACATTCTGTCCGGCCCACAACGGCGAGAAGTCCGCCGAGCCGGTCGCCTCTGCCTGCGCGCGCAACGGTGCGATGGCGCCGGCTGCAAGCGGAAACGCGGGAACATCGGTGCGCAGCGGACCGAGTTCACGCATCACGCGATTGACGATGCCGCGCGCGGGGCGACCGGTGAACAGATTGGTCAGGGCTGTGTGCTGCGCGGCGTCGCTGCGCAGTGCGGCGCGATGCAACGCACTCGTGCTTGCCTCCGGGCACAGCAGGTACGCGGTGCCGATCTGCACGCCAGCTGCGCCCAGTTGCAGTGCAGCGCTGACCCCTTCAGCGCTCGCGATTCCGCCGGCGGCGATGACCGGAACGCGCACTGCAGCGACGATCTGCGGCACGAGTGCGAAGGTGCCGCACTGTTCGCTGATGTCGTTGAGGTCGGTGTTGAGAAAGTGCCCACGGTGCCCGCCTGCTTCGGTGCCCTGCGCGATGATGGCGTCTACGCCGCGCGCCTCCAGCCAGCGTGCTTCGGCAACGGTGGTGGCCGACGACAGCACCTTGGCACCCCAGCTGCGCACACGCGCCAACAGATCATCCGAGGGGAGCCCGAAATGGAAGCTGACGATGGGTGGTGCGAATGCTTCGAGCACATCCGCGATGTCGGCACTGAACAGCACGCGCGCAGCGCCGGCAGGGCTGCGGCTCGGGTCCAGCTGGTGCTCGGCGTAATACGGTGCCAAGACTGTGCGCCACGCCCGCTCGCTGGCGGTGTCGGGCCGCGGATCGCGATGGCAGAAGAAGTTCACGTTGAACGGTTGCCGTGTGCTGGCGCGAATGGCGCTGAGCTCGCGCTGCAGGGTCGCGGCATCCAGCATGGCGCCCGGCAGCGATCCCAAGCCGCCTGCGTTCGACACTGCGATGGCGAGCGCGCTGCCTTGCACGCCGGCCATCGGCGCCTGAATGATGGGCAGTTCGATGCCGACCAGTTCTTGAAGGCGCAAACCCGGGCTTCCTTTTGTCGATCGGATGTCGAACGGCCGGTAATCGATGAATCAGGTGGATCGGCGCACTGACGACGGCGAACCCGTCGCGCGTGCGCTCAGTCCAGCACCGCGCCGGTATCTGCGCCGGATGCATTGCGCGCGAACTTGGCCAGCACGCCGCGCGTGTAGCGTGCCGGCGGAGCTTGCCACGCGCGCGCACGCTGCACGAGCACGGCGTCGTCCACGTGCAGGTGCAGCAACTGCGCCGCTGCATCGATGGTGATGCGGTCGCCTTCTTCGACCAGAGCGATCGGGCCGCCGGCAGAGGCTTCCGGTGCCACGTGGCCAACCACCATGCCCCAAGTCGCGCCGGAGAATCGGCCATCCGTGATCAGACCGACAGACTCGCCGAGCCCTTGCCCGACCAGCGCGCTGGTAGGTGCCAGCATTTCCGGCATGCCGGGTCCGCCGCGCGGGCCGAGGTAGCGCAGCACCATCACATCGCCAGCAACGATTGCGCCCGCAAGAATTGCGGTCAGCGCCGACTGTGCATTGTCGAACACGCGGGCGGGTCCCGTGATCGCGGCATGCTGCAGTCCGCTGGTCTTGGCGACGCATCCGTGCGGCGCGAGGTTGCCTTTGAGAATGACCAGATGGCACTCGCGATACAGCGGTTCGTTGACGCTGCGGATGACGTCCTGTTGTGCTGGCGGGCCACTTGCTGTTTGCGCAAGCGATTCCGCAAGCGATTCCGCAAGCGTCTTCCCGGTGATCGTCATGCAATCGCCGTGCAGCACGCCGGCGTCCAGCAGCAGTCGCATGACCTGTGGTATGCCGCCCATGCGCTGCAGGTCCGTCGCCAGGTACTTGCCGCTGGGTTTCAGGTCGCACAGCACGGGCATGCGCCGCCGCACGCGTTCGAGGTCGTCGAGCGTGAAGGGCACTTCCGCGGCATGGGCGATGGCCAGCAGATGCAGCGCGGCATTGCTGGAACCGCCTACGGCGATCACCACGGCGACGGCGTTTTCTATGGCCCGGCGCGTGACGATGTCGTCGCCGACGTTGGTCAGTATCGAGGTGCGCGGCAGACTCATGCCCAGCGCTTCGAACGCGGCCGACATGGTGTTGGCCGAGAAGATGCCGACGCACGCGCCCAATCCATTGACGCTGCGTTGCTCAATCTGCGTGAGATCGGTCAGGCTGATGCGGCCAGTCGAGTACTGCCCCACCGCTTCGAACACGCTCGCAATACTGAGGTCCGGCTGTTGAGAGCGGCCGGGCGGCGGTGCGGCTGCACATGACGCAGCCGCCGCTCAGCTTGTGGATACAAGCGCCGGAAGGATCTATTGGCGCGGCGTTGTTTGAACGCACCAGGCGCATGGTCAAGCTGGCGCCAGCGGGGGTTGCGCTCATCGCGCCCGCGCGCCGGTTGCTGCAGGACGTTGATGCGTTGCCGCGCCAGGCGCTCGCGGCGGCCAGCGGGCGCACCGGTCGACTGCGGCTGGCGTTTGCTTCCAGCGTGGCCTATGGCGCGCTTCCACAATGGGTCCAGCGCTTTCGTGCGTCCCATCCGGATGTGCAACTGAGCCTGCGCGAGGCCACCTATGAGGTGCAGCTCGCGGCGTTCGCGAATGACGAGATCGACATTGCCTTTGTGATTCACGCGCTCGACGCGCGGCCGGTGGGTCTGCAAGGTGTACGTGTGGGCGTAGAACCGCTCGTCCCTGCGTCACCGGAGCAGCATGCACTTGCCCCGCAGAAGAAGTCGCGTGTGCACAGCACCACGACTGCGGGCGCAACAATCGACCGGCTGACCTTTGCGCATGTTGCCGAGGAGCCGCTGGTGCTGTTTCCGCGCGCCAGCGCGCCGTCGTTGTTCGATGCTGTTGTTGCGTTCTATCGAAGCAAGGGCAAGACGCCGCGCATTGCGCAGGAAGCCGTGCAGATGCAGACCATCGTCAACCTCGTGTCTGCGGGGATGGGCATCGCGTGGGTGCCCGCGTCGCTCATGCAGCTGCAGCGGCCCGGCGTGGTCTACCGCGAGCTCCGCGGTACGCCGCCGCGCTGCGAAACCAGCATGCTGTGGCGCGACGCGCCGTTGCCGGTCGCGACACGTTTCGTGGCCCACGTGCTGGCTGCCCGCCGCGCGTGATGCGTCCGCCCTGGTCGTGCGCCGTCAGGCGGTTACACACGGGCGCCTGCAGTGCTGCCGCTGGCATACTCGGCAACGAACGCCACTGGCCATGGGCCATCTGGACAACCCCCTGGCTCGACCCAATATGAGCTGGCGACAACGTGAGCTGGACGCAACATGACGAACCTGACCCACTCCAAACCCCTTGCAGGCGTTCGCGTCCTCGACCTCAGTCAGGGTCCTGCAGGTGCGCTGGCCACAATGGTGCTGGCAGATTTCGGCGCCGATGTGCTGTTGATCGAGCCGCCCGGTGGAGACCCGTTTCGGCGCCTGCCGTCCTGGCCGCTGTGGTTGCGCGGCAAGCGCAGTCGCATCCTCGATCTGAAACGCACCGATGCGCAGGCGCAGCTGCATGCGCTTGCGCGCGAAGCAGATATTGCAGTGTTCACGGGTACGCAGACGCGTGCCGCAGCGCTCGGTGCAGCGAAGGCACAACTGCAGCAGCACAATCCGGCGCTGATCTATTGCTCGGTAACCGCGTGGGGGCCGCGCGGGCCATATGCCAACGACCCAGGTTATGAAGGGCTGGTCGCAGCGCGCGCCGGACGCATGTTTGCCTTCACGGGTCAGCAGCAACGGGAAGGGCCGACCTTCACCGCGGTGCAAGTCGCCACCCACGCAGCTTCGCAGGGCGCAGTGCACGGCATTCTGGCCGCGTTGCTTGCGCGCCATGCCGGGCGCGCGGCCAGTCACGTCGAAACCAGTCTGCTGCAGGCCATTCTGCCGTTCGATCTGTTGAGTGTGCCTGTCACGCAGCTGATGGCACGGGAGCCTGAGGTGTACGGCAACCTGGCGGTGGTCGGTGGTGGCATGCCGACGCTGAACTATCACCCGGTCATGGCGGGTGACGGCCGTTGGATGCAGTGCGGCAATCTCATGGAGCACTTGTTCTATTCGTTTCTCGAAGCCACCGATCTGATGGGTGAGCTGCTGTCTGACGAGCGGTTTCAGAACGATGCCGAGGGCTGGACGCCAGAAGCCACGGAGTTCGCGCGCGATCGCATTCTCGAGCGGCTGCAGGAACGCAGCGCCGACGAATGGATGGAAATCTTCCGTGCTCAGGGTCATGTGGCGATCGAGCCGTACATGACTGCGCAGCAGGCGTTGCATCAGGTCGATCTGGTCGCCAACGGCGACGTTGTGGTGCAGCAGCATCCGCGCCTGGGTGCGGTGCGGCAGTTGGGCGTGATTGCGGAACTCACGGCAACACCCGGGGCAGTTGGCAGCCCGGCGCCGGCGCCGGGAGAGCATGGCGCTGAGGGCGCAGCGGGTGAAGGTTGGCGGCCGCGCGACGCGGACCCGATCGCAGCGCCATCCACGCCTGTGTCTACTTCTACGTCTGCGAAGGATGGCAAACCACTCGCGGGCATCACCATTCTTGAACTCGGCACGGTGATCGCCACGCCGCTTGGCATTTCGATCCTGGCCGACCTTGGCGCGCGCGTGATCAAGGTCGAGCCCATCGACGGTGATCCGTTCCGTGCGATGGGTGTTGGTCCGACCATCGGATTGATGGCGGCGAAAACCAACGCCGGCAAAGAGAGCATCTGCGTCGATCTGAAGACCAGGGCCGGACAAGCGTTGGTGGCGCAGATTGCGCGTACGGCCGATGTGCTGGTGCACAACTATCGCCCTGGGGTGCCCGAGCGCATCGGCATCGGCTACGAAGCGCTGCGTGCCGACAATCCGAAGCTGGTGTGGGTGTCGGCCAATGGTTACGGGCGGCATTCGGCAAGCGCGCATCGGCCCTCTGCGCATCCCGTGCCCGGCGCAGCGATGGGCGGTGTGTTGTTCCAGGCCGGGCACGGCCACCCGCAGAACACTGACCGGTCCATTGCAGCGCTGCGTGAAACAGCACGCATGTTGATGCGTGCGAACGAGGCGAACCCGGACCCGAACACGTCGATGCTGGTGGCGTCTGCAACGTTGCTGGGCGTCATGGCGCAGAAACGTTTCGGGGTGGGCCAGCAGATTTTCCTGAACATGCTGAACGCCAACGCCTACGCAAACTACGACGACTTTCTCGACTACGCGGGTAAGGTGGCGCGGCCGGAAGTGGACGCAGAAGCGTTGGGCACTGGTGCGCTGTATCGGTTGTACAAGACACGCAATGGCTGGGTGTTCCTTGCCGCACCCGACGACCGCACGTGGGCGCGCCTGTGCAAAGCGCTCGAGCAGGAGACCTGGCAACAGGATGTGCGCTTCGCCAACGCACACGCGCGCAGTCAGCACGATGGCGAACTCGCTGCGGCACTTGGGCAGCTGTTTGCGACCGACGATGCAGACGCCTGGGATCGCCGGCTGACCGCGGCGGGCGTGGGTTGTGTGCGCGCGGACCGCGGCACCGTCGGGCAGTTCTTCACATCGGACCCACACGCAATCGAGAACGGCTTTGCGCCGCCCTCGGTGCATGGTCACTTCGGTGCGTTTCGTCGATGGGGGCCACTGACCATGGTGGACGGCGGCATGGCTGCCTATGGACCGGGCGTCGTCGCAGGCGCAGACACCAACAGCCTGCTGACGGAGTTCGGCTTCACGGCTGAGCAGATAGCGCAGGCGCGCGCCGACAAGGTCGTTGCAGGGCCACTGTCGCGCGTGTGATGTGGCATTGATGCCGCATACGGGAAATGCTGATGGAGCAGTGGCTCAGCTAGCGCGAGCGCACGAAATCGAAGTCGACGTCGCCGCGGACGTTCGACAGTTCGTAGGTCAGGCTCTGCCGCGTGAGCGTGGGTCCACGCAGCGCAACCGATTCCTGGATCGCCATGATGATGAGCGCCTCGATGGCGTCGCCCGCGTCGATGCCGGAATGTTCGGCCTGTGCCTTGGCGGCCGCGATGGTGGCGTTGGCGATGCTGTACTTGCTCACGCGTGCTTACCCTTTCTGTCCCGATGGCCAATTGCCAAGTGTTGATGTCGAGCTGCGATCCTGAGGGCAAGTGTATCGATGCCACGTGCCAGCTTGGACAGGCGAATGCCGTGCCAGCTGATCCAGGTCAAGTGAGACTGCTTTTGCGCGGGAGCATTGCGGGCTACGCGCTCGGCCGCGCATTGCGCTGCGTATGACCCCCCGGCCAACGACCTGCCAGAGGCGCTTCGGGCGTCGCGTATCATCACTGCGATGAATAGATTGCTGCGAATGCTTGACGATGTGCTGCGCCCCGGTGGCCATGTGTTCTATGGCTGGTGGATTGTGCTGGCCAGCGGTGGCATCCAATGGCTGGGCTCGGTGCTGTGGTCCGCGGCCACCGGTGCCTACATGGTGTTGTGGCAGGACGAGTTCGGTTGGAGCGCCACCGTGGTGTCCATCGCCTTTGCCTTGACGCGGGTGGAGAGCGGGCTGCTCGGCCCGCTGCAGGGCTGGATGGCCGACCGCTACGGCCCGCGTGCGGTGCTCAGTGCCGGCAACCTGATGTTCGGCGTCGGCCTCATGCTGCTCAGCCAGGTGAACTCGCTGCTCACCTTTTTCCTGGTGTTTGCGTTCATTGCGGTCGGGTCGAGCCTGGGCGGCTTTGCCACGCTCATGGTGTCCATCGTGCACTGGTTCGATCGCCACCGTGCCAAGGCCATTTCGATTTCGCAGATCGGCTTTTCGCTGGGCGGACTGTGTGTGCCGGCCGTGGTGTGGTCGTTGGAAGTGTTCGGCTGGCGGCACACGGCGATGGGTTCCGGGCTGATCATCCTGGCGATTGGGCTGCCCATCGGGCTTGCGGTGCGGCACCGGCCGGAAAGCCATGGCGAGGTCCGTGATGGCCGAGAACGCACCTCGCTTGAACTGGCTTCTGCGCCACATTTTAGCGATGGCACGCGCGACTTCACAGCGCGCGAAGCGGCGCGTACCTCGGCGTTCTGGCTGGTCTCCATCGGCCACGCGCTGGCCTTGCTCATTGTCTCGGCCGTGATGCTGCACCTTGTGCCGCATCTCACGCGTGGGCTTGGCTACTCGCTCACGGCGGCCGGCGGCATCGTTGCGTTGATGACCGCGTTTCAGATGGCCGGGCAGATTGTCGGCGGCATGCTGGGTGACCGCTTCGATAAGCGGCTGATCTGTACAGTCTGCATGTTCGCGCACGCGGGCGGGCTGTTGCTGGTCACCTACGCCTTCTCACTGTGGATGGTGTTCGGGTTCGCCGTGCTGCACGGCTTTGCCTGGGGCACGCGCGGTCCGTTGATGGTGGCATTGCGCGCGGACTACTTCGGCGCGACGGCATTCGGCACCATCATGGGCTGGTCGTCCATGATCGTGATGTTCGGCATGTCAGGTGGTCCGATCATCGCGGGCGTACTGCGCGACGTGACCGGCGACTATCGGCTGGGCTTCACGGTGTTGGCGTTGGTGTCGCTGGCAGGCGCGGTCTGTTTCGGCTTCGCGCGCGCGCCTGCGCGGCCTCGTTTGCAGGCGAACACGGCGTCGGGCGGCCTGACGTTGACGCCGTGACGTTCGCGGCTCGATGCACCATCGTGGCCCGTGTCGGCCGCTGCATCGATACTCGCCCGCAATCGTAAAGCCGGTGTGCAAATGTGGCCGGCTGGAATCCTGAAATCTTGAGGGCGCGAGGATGAAGCGGGTTGGCGGTGCATTTCTGGCGGGCCTTGCAATGTTGTGCGCTCCGGACGCGGGCGCAGGCGTCACCGGGGTGGTGACTCATTCAAGCGCGACGGTGCGGTTCAGGCCCGATGTGAGCGGCGACCCGAACAACCAGACCTTTGATGGCGAGCAACTTGCGAGTTCGCTCGGCGACAATGCGTTCGGCTCAGGCGGCACGTTCGCCTAGACCTCGCGCGTCGATCCCGACGCGATCGAGTTTCGTAACGGCAACGCGGCTTCCGGCAGCTTCACCTTCCTCACCTCGCGCACCCTGGTAGATATCAGCTTCACGAACGACGGTGACTTGGCCGTTGTGCCCACGTTGCATTCGACGATTACGCCTGCCGGCCTTGGTCTGTTCACGGCTGGCCAGGCACGGCATGACCTTACGAGTCTGCGACCGGGCGCGTCGTTTCCTGGCGAGGGCTATGACTTTCAGACGTACGTGCCGGTGGGCGCCACACCGGAGATTGCGGGTGCGTCGTTTCTGTTCCGCATTGTGGGGGGCGATAAGGAGGTGTACTTACTGCAAGGCTCGGTGGCGCTCACTGCCACCACGGATGCAGAACGGGCAGCCGGTGCGCCCGCGAACGTCCTTGTCGAAAATCTCGACGCAGCACGGAATGAACTGCGCGGGTTCCGCATGGTCTCCGAGCCGGACAGCCAGCGCGAGTTCAGCTTCGTGTGGGATTCCACCGACCTGCTGGTGGACTTCCCGCCGGACACGCTGCTGGCACCAGGTGAATCGTCGACGCTCACCTACGAGACGGTGGTTACCAGCTTCTCTGGAGCGCAATGCTACGGCCAGCGCACGAATGCTTGCGTGGTGGCCTATGCGTCGTTTGGCGACCCGGTTGGGCGGGGCGGAAGCATCAATCCCATGCGGTCGGCGTTCGTCACCGCCGCACTGCAGTCGCCGGCCGACGAGCCGAGCAATCTGTCGTTTGCGGCGTTCAAGTTTCAGTTGCCGGAATTTCGCGAGGGCACGCTTTCGTACGGGCTGATCGGTCGCATCGCATCGCGTCGCCGGTGCCCGAACCCGGAGCCTGGCCGTTGCTGGTGTTTGGCGTTGCAGGTTCGCTGCTGTTCGCGGGCCGTCGGCGAGCGCGCCACCAGTAGTACGCCAAGGTGCAGCACAGCGCGCTCGATCCTCGACGCTACCGAGCATTCATCAGCTACACGCATCGAGATGAGAAGGTGGTCGCGTGGCTGCACCGCGCATTGGAAACCTATCGGCTGGCCGCCAAGCTCGTTGGCAAGCGCACAAGCGTTGGACTGGTTCCGCAACGGCTGACGCCGATCTTCCGTGACCGTGACGAGTTGCCCGCGCGCGCTGATCTGGGCGCCGCAATCACCGCAGCGCTGCACAACTCGTTGTTTCTGGTGGTTGTGTGTTCGCCTGCGGCGGCTGCGTCGAAGTGGGTGAATGAGGAAATTCGCGCCTTCAAGCAGCAGCATGGCGAGGACCATGTACTTGCCGCCATCATCAGTGGCGAGCCGTTCGCCACCGATCGAGTGTCTGCGGCCGCGGGTAGCAGCGCGGGCACGGCAGACCTCGCGGCGGAAGAGTGTTTCCCGTTGGCATTGCGCTTTCGCGTGGGGGCGGACGGCGCGTTGTCACAGGAACGCGCCGAGCCGATCGCCGCAGACCTGCGCGCCCACGGTGACGGTAAGGCGCGCGTCCGGTTGAAGCTGGTCGCGGGGCTCACCGGACTCGATCTCGATGACCTTGTGCAGCGTGAAGCGCAGCGTCGCGTGCGTAGCGCAGCGATGATCACCGGCGGCGCGTTGCTGGGCATGCTGTTGGCAGGCGGTCTGGCCGTGTATGCGAACACACAACGCCTGGCCGCCGAGCGCGAGGCCGCGGCGGCGCGCGCCGCTTCAGATTTTCTGATCGGCACCGTTGCGCTATCGAATCCGGCCACACAAAATCCGAAGACCATCACAGCCCTCAGCATTCTCGATAACAGCGCAGAGCGTGACCGAGTGGAGTTGGCGGATCAGCCGGTCGTACAGGCGCGGCTGATCTCAACTTTGGGCCAGGCCTTCAACAACCTTGGACTCTATGAGCAGGCGCGCGCGGCACTCGAGCATTCATCTTCGTCGATCGCACTGGCTGGCCCCGACGGCGCGGATACGCACCTGACACTCGCATCGACCTACCTCAAGCTCGGTCGGCTTGAAGAGGCGATGAGTGCAGTGCATCGAGCCGAGCGATTGCTTGATGCGTCTGATCGCATTCAGGATCGCGTGCGCGCTGCAGTGATCGAAGGAACGATCCACACCGCAGCTGCCGACGTGCGGGCGGGCCTTGCGGCCTACGACACTGCGCTGCAGATCTACCGAGCCCATCCTGAGTTCGGTGCCCGTAATCTGGCGGCGACACTGGTGTTGCGCGCCAACCTGCTTTCCGATGACCGGCAGTTCGAGGCTGCTGAGCGCGCCCTGCTGGAATCGTTGACCATCACTCGGACGACGCTCGGCGATGCACACATTGCCAGTGGGCAGTGCTGGTATGCGCTGGCGCAGAACGCGTTTCTGGCGGGCAAACTCAAGCTGTCCGAGCAACGAATAGCCAAGGCGCTAGCGATCGAGCGTCGGTTGCTGGACAACGACAACGCCATTATCGGGGACCTGCTTTCGCTGCAGGGCCAGATCTTCCAGGCCCAGAAGCAACTCGTGCCCGCGCAACAATCGTTGCAGCAAGCCATCGCCATCTATCGCGCCGCGTTTGGTCGGCCGCACTACCTCATTGGCATCGCAGAGGTGTATCTGGCGCTGGTGCAGTCTGAACGCGGGCACACGGCGGCGGCCTTGCAGACGCTGGTCGACGCCAAGCGCAACTACGACGGCAGCTACGGCAAGCTGCACGCCAATCATGGTGACCTGCTGGTGAACCGCGCGACAGTGCTTGCGCGTGCGGGCCGGCGTGCTGAGGCTATGGCAGATTGCATATCCGGCATCGCAATTCTGCGCACCACGCTGGGCCCACAATCGGCCTATACGCGGTCGATGCAGCAGACATGCAGTGCTTTGTGAACGCGCGTGCACCGCTACCTTGATGCTCGGGTAGGCAGGCGGGGCTTCCCCGGGTCGCTGCACTCGCGTAAAACAGCGCGCATGCATCGTCCCAGTCGTTGGTTATTGCTGCTCCTGTGCGCCGTAGTTGCGATGCGCGGTTTTACTGCGCCCGCGATGACGCATATGGATGGCCGCGCGACACACGATGGACAGCACGGGCACGACGCGGCGCAGATGACTCAAATGCACGGCGACACCTGTTGTCCCGATAACGATCCGGCCGACCACGCTGCCGTTAAACAGACGCCGACGTCGTGTCACTGCGTCGGCCTCTGCGGGCTGATAGCGACCGTTGTGCATGCTTCGCGTGCGGGACCGACCCTGCGCGGTGTCGCCAAGTGGCGCAGCTGCACAATCGCGCAATTGGACAGTATCTGGCGGCCACCCGCCGCGCTCTGAGCTACCCGTCGCCGTCCCACCGCATCGCCGTGACTCTCGTTCGCGGCATGTGAACGGCCAGTTCCTGTGCGGCTCGCGTCTGAACTGGTGGCTGATCTGGAGCGATCTCCCATGCAGGTATTTGTGCGCTGCCGTGCGCTGCAGCCACGTGTGCTGTGCTCGTCCGCCATGTGCGTCCTGTTTGTTGCCATGTCGATTGAATGCCGCGCTTCGGCGCTGAGTTTCGACGACGCCATCCGCCTCGGCATGCGTGAGGCACCCACCATCGTTGCCGCCCGACTGAACGTCGCGGCCGCCGAGACATCGGCTGTGTCTGCGGGTGAACTGCCTGATCCGCAACTGGCGGTCGGTCTGGACAACCTGCCGGTCGAGGGTGCGGATCGGTTCAGTCTTGGTGGTGACTTCATGACCATGCGCCGTGTGGCGCTTTCTCAGGCGGTGACCAGCAGTGCACGGCGCGCCGCTGCGCGTGCCGGCGCGCGTGGACAGATCGCCAACGCGCTCGCCGAGGCGCAGCGAATCAACCGCACGGCGCTGCTGCAGATCGCAGATGCCTGGATCCTGCGCCTGGGCGCTGAACGACAGCTTGCCCTCGTCGGTGCATTGGCCGAGGAGAATCAATTGCTCGCGGCCGCCCTGCGGGCGCGCTACGCCGCGGCACAAGGTGCTGCAAGTGATCTGTTGTCGGCGCGTGAGGAAGCGCTGCGCATCGCCGATCGCACCGATGCGCTGACTGCTCAGCGCGCACAGGCGATCGCTCAGTTGCGCCGTTGGCTGGGCAGCGATGCCGACCGTCCGCTCACTGGCGAGCTGCCCGACTGGACGCTCGATGCCGCGACGCTGCGAAGTCGCGTGCATCGCCATGCGGAGCTGCTTGTGCTCGACGCGCGCGCAGGCGTGCTCGATGCCGCGATCGACAGCGCGCGCGCCGCCCAGCATCCGGACTGGGAGGTTGAGCTGGCCTATCAGCAACGTGGCCGGCGTTTCAGCGACATGGTGTCGCTGCAGGTGAGCATTGATCTGCCGGTGTTCGGTGTGCGTCGACAACAGCCGCAAATTGGCGCGCGCATCGATGAACGCAGCGCGCTCGACGCCGAACGGGAGGCTGCGCTGCGCGAACACGCGGCCGTGCTTGAGGCGGACCTGGCTGAGCTGGCCCGCCTCGATCGCGCGTGCAAACGGCAGCGCGAACTTGCGCTGCCGCTGGCTCGTGAGCGCAGCGACCTCGCGCGCATTGCGTGGCAGAACAACGCCGGGACGCTGGCTGCGCTGATTGCAGCACGTCAGGCCGGTGTGAACGCCGAGCTCGAAACCATGGCGCTGCAGACACAGCGCGCACGCCTGACGGCAAATCTGCACTTCACCTATGCAGACATTGAGGAGCGGCAGCGATGAATCCGTCCTTCACGCGGACACAGCTTGTGGCGTCTGTCGTCGTCACGGTCAGCGCCGCGATCGCAGGCTATCTGTTCGGCACGCTCGGCCAGACTGCCGCGCCGCCGGCGAGGGTCGATGCACGGCCAACGAACGAACGTCAGGTGCTGTACTGGTACGACCCGATGGTGCCGCAACAACACTTCGATCAGCCTGGCAAGTCGCCATTCATGGATATGGCACTGGTGCCGCGTTACGCCGATGCGCAGACCGCGCAGCCCGCTGTGCAGCCCACCGTGCAAATCGCTGCACAGGCGGCGCAACAGCTGGGCATGCGCGAGGTGAGTGTGCGGCGCGCGGTCATGGCTGCGCAGATCGACGCCAGCGGCACGATCGAACTGGATGCCCACGCGGTTGCCAATGTACAGGCGCGCAGCAACGGCTTCGTTGAACGCGTTTGGCCGATAGCGGCAGGCGACAGCGTGGCGAAGGGTGCGCCGCTGGTGGCACTTCGACTGCCTGAATGGAAGGCCGCTGCCGAGGAGTGGCTGATCATCTCGGCCAGTGCCGATGCCGCGACCAGGGCAGCCGCCAGCGAACGCCTCCGCCAACTGGGCATGCCGGCGCGCGATATGCAGGCGCTCGTTCACAGCCGTCGCGCCGCCGACGTGTACACCATTGCCTCCCCGATCAGCGGCGTGCTGCAGGACGTCGCGGTGCGCGCAGGCATGGTCGTGAGCACGGGACAGGCACTTGTGACGCTCAACGGCGTAGCGCGGGTCTGGTTATTCGCGGCCGTGCCCGAAGCCAACAGCGCTGCGCTACGTGCAGGCGATCCTGTGCGCGCGTTGCTGCCGTCCCTGCCCGGCCGCGTCATCGCTGGGCGCGTCGACGCCGTTCTGCCAGTGCTGGACCCGACAACGCGAACTCTGCGTGTGCGAATCGAACTGCCGAACCCCGATGGCGTGCTGCGGCCAGGCTTGACTGCCCAGGTGCAGATCGACGCCGCAGGCGGCGAAGCAACGTTGAGCGTGCCGACCGAGGCCGTCATTCGCACGGGGCAGCGCGCGCTGGTTATGCTCGCCGCAGGTTCCGGTCGCTATCGCCCGATAGCGATCCGGACCGGCCGCGAGATCGGCGAGCGCACGGAGGTGCTGGCAGGTTTGAACGAAGGCCAGCGCATCGTTGCCAGCGGACAGTTCCTGCTCGACTCCGAAGCCAGTGTGCTCGGCATTGCGCCGGTTCCGGTGCCGGTGCCGGTCGCGGTGACCGTGCCGTTGGACCCTCCAGCACCTGCTGCCAAGCCGGCACCCGCACCTGCCGTGCACGAGGCTGATGCCCGCATCGTTGCGATCGACGCTGCGCGGATCACCCTGTCCCACGGTCCGTTTCCCACGCTCCACATGAGTGGCATGACGATGACGTTTGCGCTGCAGGCGCCTGACCTCGTGGGCGGCATGCACATTGGCGATCGCGTGCGCGTTGGCGTCGTGCAGACAGCCAACGGCCTCATGGTGGTGCGCCTGGTGCGCGCGCAGGCGGCCAGATGATCGCCCGCGTCATTGCGCTATCCATCCAGCACCGCGTGCTGATACTGCTGGCGACCCTCATGTTCAGTGTCGGCGGCGTGTACGCGGTGCGCACAACCGCGATCGATGCGTTGCCTGACCTCTCCGACGTGCAGGTGATCATCCGCACGCGCATGCCGGGCCTTGCGCCGCAGCTGGTTGAAGACCAGGTGACCTACCCGTTGACGGCCAGCATGCTCGCCGTGCCCGGCGCGACAAGCGTTCGCGGCTATTCGTTCTTCGGCGACAGCTTCGTCTACGTGCTGTTCGACGAGCGCACCGATCTGTATTGGGCGCGGTCGCGCGTGCTCGAGTATCTGAACGAAGCCGCCGATCGTCTGCCGCGCGACGTCCGACCGTCGCTCGGCCCCGATGCCACTGGGGTCGGTTGGATCTTTCAGTACGCGTTGATCGATCGCACGGGCAACCACGACCTCGGGCAACTGCGCGCGCTGCAGGACTGGTGGTTGCGCTTCGAGTTGAAGACCGTACCCAACGTGGCGGAGGTGGCGACCATCGGTGGCATGGTTGCTCAGTATCAGGTGGTGCTGGATCCCGTACGGCTGGCTGCACGCGGCATCGGTCACGCGCAGGTGCTGGACGCATTGCGCAATGCGAATCAGCAGGGCGGCGGCTCTGTGCTGACGCTGGGCGAAGCCGAGTTCATGGTGCGCGCGAATGGCTACCTGCGCAGCACACAGGACTTCGCCGATATTCCGCTGACCGTGCGTGCCGGCACGCCGGTGCGACTCGGCGATGTTGCACATGTGCAGCGGGGACCTGCGATGCGCCGCGGCATCGCGGAGCTGGATGGTGCGGGCGAGGTCGTCGGTGGCGTGGTGTTGTTGCGCTCGGGCACCGACGCGCGCTCGACCCTGGTGGCCGTGAAGGCGAAGCTGGACAGCCTGCGCGCTGCGCTGCCAAAGGGCGTGCAGATCGTTCCGACCTACGACCGCAGCGCGCTGATCGATCGCGCCGTGGCCAACCTGTCAGGCAAACTGCTGGAAGAGATTGTCGCGGTGACGCTCGTCTGCGGGCTGTTCCTGTGGCACCTGCGCTCGTCGCTTGTGGCTGTCGTCACCTTGCCACTGGGCATTCTGCTGGCGTTCGTGGTGATGCGCATGCAGGGCATCAACGCCAACATCATGTCGCTGGGTGGCATCGCAATCGCCATTGGTGCGATGGTCGATGGTGCGATCGTGATGATCGAGAACCTGCACAAGCACCTCGAGCGCTGGCACATCGAACACCCTGGCACAGCACCCTCGGGGGACGAACACTGGGGCGTGGTACGTGCCGCCGCCAGCGAAGTCGGGCCCGCGCTCTTCACATCGCTTCTGATCATCACGTTGTCGTTTCTGCCGGTGTTTTCGCTGCAGGCCCAGGAGGGCCGGCTGTTCGGACCACTGGCGTACACCAAGACCTACGCGATGGCGGCGGCCGCCGGCCTGTCGGTGACCTTGATCCCGGTATTGATGGGCTACTGGATTCGCGGGCGACTGCCGAGAGAGGAACGCAACCCGATCAATCGCTGGTTGATCGCGCTGTACAGCCCGGCGCTCGACGCGGTCCTTGCGCGGCCGAAACTCACACTGTTGTTTGCGGGTCTGGTGTTGCTCAGTGCTTTGTGGCCCGCATACCGGCTGGGCAGTGAGTTCCTGCCGCCGCTCGATGAAGGCGACCTGCTGTACATGCCGAGCGCCTTGCCCGGTCTGTCGGCACAGAAGGCGTCGGAACTGCTGCAGCAGACAGATCGCATGATCCGCACCGTGCCGGAAGTTGAACGCGTGTTCGGCAAGGCCGGCCGAGCCGAGACTGCGACGGATCCGGCACCGCTCGAGATGTTCGAGACCACCATCCAGCTCAAACCACGCGCGCAGTGGCGCCCGGGTATGACACCGACGCGGTTGATCGAGGCACTCGACGCCGCCGTGCAGGTGCCCGGGCTCAGCAATGTGTGGGTGCCGCCGATCCGCAATCGCATCGATATGCTTGCTACCGGCATCAAGAGTCCCATTGGCGTGAAGGTGATCGGTGCGCGTCAGCCGGAGATCGATCGGGTCGCCGCGGAAGTCGCGCGTGTGGCACGCACTGTTGCTGGCGTCAGTTCCGCCTCAGCAGAACAGTTGGGCGGCGGGCGCTATGTGGACATCGACATCGACCGCGTTGCCGCGGCCCGCCACGGTTTGAACATCGCCGATGTACAGTCGGTGGTGTCCAGCCTGATCGGTGGCGAAGCGGTAGGCGAGGTGGTCGATGGTCGCGCGCGCTACCCGATCAGCGTTCGCTACCCACGCGCATGGCGGGACACGCTTGAGCGGCTGCGCACGTTGCCTGTTGCGGCGCCTACGGGCGAAGTCATCACGCTGGGTGCGATCGCCCGCATCGCGGTGCATGACGGCCCCACCATGATTCGTACCGAAAATGCGCGCCTGAGTGGCTGGGTGTATGTGGACGCGCGCGGCCGGGACCTCGGCAGTACGGTCGATGCGCTACGCGCGGCCATCGACCGTGAGGTTCGACTGCCAGCGGGTCTGAGCCTCAACTATGCGGGCCAGTTTGAATACATGCAGCGCGCGAATGCGCGACTGGCGTGGGTTGTACCGGCGACGCTGGGCGTCATCCTGCTGTTGCTCTACACAGCCTTCGGCCGTCTCGACCATGCGCTGCTGATCATGAGCACCTTGCCTTTTGCGCTGACGGGTGGCGTCTGGTGTCTGTACTGGCTCGACTACAACCTGTCTATCGCGTCCGGTGTGGGCTTCATTGCGCTGGCCGGCGTTGCTACCGAGTTCGGTGTGATCATGCTGATCTATCTTGAGCAGGCTTGGCAGCGGCGCATCGGCGCGGGGCAGCATGCACACACAGATCTGCTTGCGGCGATACACGAAGGCGCGGTGTCACGCATTCGACCGAAAGCCATGACCGTGTGCGTGATCGTTGCCAGTCTGTTGCCGATCCTGCTGGCGCAAGGCACAGGCAGCGAAATCATGAGCCGCATCGCCGCGCCCATGCTCGGTGGCATGCTCACAGCGCCGCTGCTTTCGCTGTTTGTCGTACCGGTCAGCTACCTGTTGCTGGTGCGCTTGCAGTGGGTGCGGTCGACGAAGTGAGGCGCCCGCTGCTGATCGTCGAATTACAACTGTGGACTAAGGACCCGGCTCCAGACACCGGTTGCGAGCGGTGCCTCACCGCAACTGCCTGCGCGTGATCAACAACACCAGTGGTGGTAACACCAACCACTGCATGATCGGTGACAGCCCAACACCAAGCAGCGGCACGATCGGCATTGCGGGTGCGTAGACCCAGCGTTGCGCTGGACCTGTCGCCAAGCGCTCAAGCAGGATCGTCGCGAACAGCCCCACGCCGACGTACACCCAGAGCGCCGTGCGATTGCGCCAGCAGAACCATTGACGGGTTCGGCTGACCAGCGCTGCACACCAGAACGCGAGCAGTGCAATGCCTGCATCGCCGAACGTCGCGCGCAGGCACATCTGAATGCCTTCCCAATGCTTCATGCCGGGGAGCCCGGCGTAGAACGGAACCTGCAGCATCTCCCACATGAAATGCAGCTGGATGGAAAAGAACAGGACGTTTAGCTCCGGCACAACGACCGTGCGTCGAACCGCGCATCGGAGCGCGACCATGGCGTTCACAGGCTGCTCCGAGATTGCGCGCTATCGATGAATCGCTTGCGTTGGGTCAAGGACATTGCCAACGATAGGTTCAGCATTGCCGGAGCCTCGAAGACACACAATCACTGCATGGGACGTTTTGCTATGAAGCAAACAGTTGCGATTCTGTTGACTGCCTGCCTGCTTGCGTCGCCCGCATTCGCTGCCCCGGCAGGAACACACCCTGCCGGCATGGCACATCCGCCTGGGCATGCTGCTGCAGGCGCTGCGGCTCGTGAGCACAGTTGTAGCGCCATGATGACAGACATGAAAGCCACGATGGAGCGTATCCATGCGACGGAGGATCCGGCAGAACGGGCTCGCCTGATGGAGAAGCACATGGAGGGGATGCACACCATGATGGCCAACATGCATGAGCAGATGGGCGAGATGATGGAGCAGATGATGGACCACAGCGGTGCGGCTCAAGAGCCCGCGGCAGGTCGCCACGTTCACCGCGAAATGAAGTGAGTCGGCCTGCACGCTGCGCTTGAGTCGGGGTGGTCGCATTCACGGCCTCAGGCCTCGGAACGACTTGAGTGCCGATCCTTGCATGCATAGGTGCGGACAACGCGCGTGGAGACTTCGCACTACCACCGCTCATCCGGTTCCTTCTGGAAGACGCGCTGACTCCTGCACGGCGGGCAGCGCACGGTGCATCCCGATGTCGTCGACGTCGACGTCGATGCGAGAGCAAGTGAGCCGCGCGACCAGGGCCACCCGTCAATCATGATTCCTACCTGCTTTCGAACGCCGGAAGCGTGCAGTATGTGGCGCAGCAGCAGCAGCACAAGCTCGCGGTCACAGGCCCCTATGCGCGTGTCCGAGATCTGAAGTACGTCGCATTCGTGCTGATCCTGCTCGGCTTTCTGCTGCAATGGCCAACCCTGCTGACACTGCTCATGTTCCCGATCCTGCTGGTGATGTACGCGCGTCTTGCCACCCGCGAGCAGTTCGAGATGCGGGCACAGTTCGGTGTCAGCTACGACGCATACGCGGCACAAACACCGCGCTTTATTCCGCGGCTTGGCGCACTCGCTGCGTCGCAGTGAACGACCGGGCGATAGCAGCCCTCACGCACTGGGTGCATCCACCTGCGCCTTCACGAAACGTAGCCGCAGCGCGTTCACCACCACCGACACAGACGACAGGCTCATCGCCAACGCCGCAATCATCGGGCTCAGCACCCAGCCGAACACCGGGAACAACACGCCGGCCGCGATGGGCACACTCAAGGCGTTGTAGAGAAACGCGAATGCCAGGTTCTGCCGCATGTTGCGCACCGTTGCTTGTGACAAGGCGCGCGCACGCAGGATGCCGCGCAGGTCGCCCTTCACCAGCGTGACCTGGGCAGTCGACATCGCAACATCGGTGCCGGTGCCCATCGCGATGCCGACGTCGGCGGCTGCGAGTGCCGGCGCATCGTTGATGCCGTCGCCGGCCATGGCCACGGTGCGCCCTTCTGCCTTCAGGCGAGCAACCAGCGCGGCCTTGTCCGCCGGACGCACTTCGCCGTGCACTTCGTCGATGCCCAGGCTGCGACCCACCGCAGTGGCGGTAGTGGCGCCATCGCCCGTGGCCATCACGATGCGTACACCGGCCGCCTGCAAAGCGCTGATGGCTGCATGTGTGGTCGCCTTGATCGGGTCGGCCACAGCGATCAGCCCTGCAAGCGCGCCATCGATGGCCAGGAACACTGCGCTCGCCCCTTCGCTGCGCAGACGTTCGGCATCGGCCTGCAGCGCGCCGACGTCGATGTTGCGCTCGTGCATGAGTGCAGTGTTACCCAGCGCGATGTCCTGCGTAGCGACGCGCCCGGCCACGCCGATCCCGGTGATCGACTGAAACGTTTCGGCCGTCGCGAGCGTCAGTTTGCGTCGACGTGCCTCGGCCACGATCGATGCGGCCAGTGGATGCTCGCTGCCCTGATCCAGGCTCGCGGCCAGCCGCAGTACTTCATCGACGTTGTGCCCGGGCGCGGCAATCGCTTCGCGGAAGGCGGGCTTGCCCTCGGTCAGCGTGCCGGTCTTGTCGACGATCAAGGTATCGATGGTGCGCAGGCGTTCAATGGCTTCCGCATCGCGGAACAACACGCCCGCCTGTGCACCGCGACCAATGGCCACCATGATCGACATCGGTGTAGCCAGACCCAACGCACAGGGGCAGGCGATGATCAGCACCGCCACAGCGTTGACGACGGCGTAGGTCCAGGCTGGCGCCGGACCGAACAAACCCCACACCAGGAAAGTCGTCAGCGCAATCGCCAGTACACCCAGCACGAACCAGAAGCTCACCTTGTCGGCCAGACGTTGCATCGGGGCACGGGAGCGCTGCGCCTGCGCGACCAGCTGCACGATCTGCGCAAGCACGGTGGCACCGCCGACCGTCTGTGCGCGCATGACCAACGCGCCAGTGCCGTTCAGCGTGCCGCCGACGACTTTCGCGCCTGGAAGCTTTTCCACGGGAATGGGCTCGCCGGTCAGCATGGACTCGTCGACGCTCGAGTGACCTTCGAGCACCTCGCCATCCACCGGCACCGATTCACCCGGCCGCACACGCAGACGATCGCCGACCAACACATCTGCAAGGGGGATATCGGACTCGCTGCCATCGTCCTGCATGCGGCGCGCCTGCTTTGGCGTCAGCCGCAACAGCGAGCGGATGGCTGTCGATGTACTGGAGCGTGCTTTCAACTCCAGCAGCTGACCCAGCAACGTCAGCGACACGATGACGGCGGCGGCCTCGAAGTACACGCTGACGCGACCATGTTCGCGGAATGCGGCAGGAAACAGATCAGGGACCAGGGTCGCGACCACCGAGTAGCCGAACGCAGCACCCACGCCGGTGCCGATGAGCGTCCACATATTCGGGCTGCGATTGACGATGGACTGCGCCCAGCGCTGAAAGAACGGCCAACCCGCCCATAGCACCACGGGCGTCGACAACGCGAACTCGATCCAGGTGCGCACGCCGACGGGTATCGCCACGACATAGTGCCCGGCCATCGCCAGTATCAGCACGACCACACTGAGGGGTAAGGTCAGCCAGAAGCGGCGTCTGAAGTCGGTGAGCTCCGGGTTCTCTTGGTCGTCGAGGCTGGGCAGCATGGGCTCCAACGCCATGCCGCACTTCGGGCAACTGCCAGGCACATCGCGGATGACCTCCGGGTGCATCGGGCAGGTGTATTGCGTGCCCGGTGCGACTGGTGCCGCAGGCGCATTCGTTGCGGGTGCCAGGTAGCGCTGCGGATCTGCCGCGAACTTCGTGCGGCAGCCCGCCGAACAGAAGTGGTACTCGTGTTCCGCATGCGTGTGCACATGCGGCGAGCTCGGTTTCACGGTCATGCCGCAGACCGGGTCAATCCAAGTGTCAGTGGTCATGCGAGTTCACCTTCGGAAAGTGCATTGAGAATCGGACAGTCATCTGCGCGGCCATGGCCTGGGCAGGCATCAACCAGCTCGCAGAGACCGCGGCGGATCTCCTGCAGCTCGGCCACCCGACGGTCGAGATCGGCGAGTTTTGTCTCCGCCGCCAATTTGAGCTGGGCAACACTGTCCTGCGATCCGAGCGCAAGTAACTCGCGTACCTCGGTCAGGGCAAAACCCAGCGCTTTGGCGCGGCGGATGAAGCGCAGGCGTTTGAGTTCCAGTTCGCCGTAGCGGCGATAGCCGCTGGCCAGCCGAGCCGACGGTGTCAGCAGCCCGCTGCGTTCGTAATAGCGCACGGTGTCGATGGCTACGTCTGCACGCTTGGCCAGTTGCCCGATGCTCAGTGTGTTCATGGTGCTGCTCCTGTGCTGCACGGAGTCTGCAGCCCGGACCCAGGTCCAGAGTCAAGTGGTCGTTTCTGTACTGCGGGCGTCGCCCAGCATTCAGCTTCGGTTCACAGGCAGTCGATTAGGGTCGGTGTGTGACGAAGGGTCTTCGCGAATGACGCGGCGTGCATCCGTTACATCACGACAACAGGAAGCACACATGCGTACTCATACCTTCAGTTTGATGCTGGCAGCAACGCTGGTGATTGGCACTGCGAACTGCGCACTTGGCTATGACTTTGACGATGACCACGCGGATGAACACGGTCAATTGAACTCGGATCACTATCAGGATCATCGCGAACTTGCGGGCGAGCATGGCGATGTGCACGACGAACTGTACGACGTGCACCGGGCGACGCACCGTGCGAATCCGTACATGTCACGCGGGCAGGATCGTCGATTGCATCGAAGGCTCGAGCGCGGACATGTGCAGGAACATCGCGGGTTGAATCGCGAGCACGGCGATCGACATGCGGACTTGCGTGACGACCACGACGCTTATCACGACTACGATGGCTACGATGGCTACGACGCCAGCGGGTGGCGTGGCAGAAACGGCGCTGCGTACCTTGAGTTGCGCTATCGACGCTAGAGCGCACGGCAGTTTCGGTGTGCGCGAGTTGTTCCGTGCCGGCATCAGTGTGGTGCCGTCGCGTGTTCATGGGCGGGTTCACGGTGATCGCTGTGCTCCTGCTCATGTTGCTCAGGCGGCGCAGCCGCATCGGCGTGCAGCATCGCCGTCGCTGGCTCGTCATGCATGTGCGGGCTGCTCGGCTCACC
>CAMAVY010000048.1 GCA_945861675.1 Klebsiella pneumoniae
CTCGTCCGTGGGGGGCGAGTAGTTACCTGGCGCGAACAGATTCCGAACCGCCGCTACGTGGCGCTGCGGCCGGAGATCAATCTGACCGGCGAAGCCTCGGGTTCATTCATCTGCGACCAGCTGGAGGAAACCCAGCCGATTCCAGCGCAGAACGCTACGCCGCTGACATTCGCTGAGTGCCTCGCGAATCACGACAAGCGCTTCATTCTGTTTCTGCAGTTGTTCGGCGCGGCGCTGGTGCTGGTGTCGGCAGGTCTGATCGCCATGGGCGCGATGACCGCCAGCATCGACAGCATCACCAAGGACCCGGCCGGCGCGTTCAACACCTTGCTGTTCGCCGGCGCGCTGTTGATCGTGGGCGACTACTGCATCAGCGGCGCGCACGTGCTGTTCGGGCGCTTCGACTTCGAGTCCGTCATGTACTGGTTCGAGTTGCGCGGCAACTATCAGGTCGCATCGCTCGATTACGGCAACGTGCTGCAGGACCGCATCAAGACACGCAAGAACCTCATCAACATCGAAACCGCCACGTTGCGCATGTGGGTCGTGGAAATGAGCAGCGTGGCGTTCGGCAAGGATGGCAAGCGCATCATCCGCGCCATGACCGGACGCAAGGAAGAAGCCAGGCAGATGGGCGAAGCACTGGCGCACTTTGCCAACGAGCAGAGTGTGGTGATTGCGCCCACCACTGCGCAGGACGCGGCCAAGATGCAGGCCATGGCCAACCACGGCGCAAACACGCCTGCCGACGCACGCGCACTCGGCGCGCTCGGCGCGCTCGGCCTCGACCGCCCCGAGCCTACCGGCTAGCTTTCAACCGACTTCAATCGCGTATTTTCGTCGCACCGTTTCATCTCACCGTTTCATCGCACCGTTTTTTTCGCACCCACCGGAGATTCAAATGAGCCAGAACCGTCGCGTTGCCATCGTGCAGCCCTTGCGTACACCTGTGGCCCGCTTTCAAGGCGCCTTGCAGTCGGTGGCGGCCGAAGAGCTTGGCGCGCTGGTCATCAGGGCCGTTGTTGAACGCTCGGGCGTTGATCCCGAGCGCATCGACGACGTCATCTTTTCGCAGGGCTATCCGAATGCCGAAGCCCCAGCCATCGGTCGTTGGGCCGCGCTGGCGGCTGGCCTGCCGCTGCACGTACCCGGCATGCAGCTCGATCGTCGCTGTGGCAGCGGTGTGCAGGCCATTGCGATGGCCGCAATGATGGTGCAGACCGGCGCCGCCGACTGCGTGATCGCCGGCGGCTGCGAAAGCATGTCGAACGTGGAGTACTACAGCCTGGACATGCGCAACGGTGCCCGCTCAGGGTCGGTGACCATGCACGATCGACTGGCTCGTGGGCGCGAGCGTTCACAGCCGGAAGCACGCTTCGGCAAGATCTCCGGCATGATCGAAACCGCTGAGAACCTGGCCCGCGAGTACCAGATCACCCGCGAAGAAACCGACGCCTATGCGGCGCGCTCACAACAGCGTGCGGCTGCTGCCTGGGCCGCGGGCAAGTTCGACGCCGAACTTGTGAAAGTGCCAGTGCCGCAGAAGAAGGGCGACGCGGTGCTGTTCGACCGCGACGAAGGCGTGCGTGGCGATACCACGGTCGAGAGCCTCTCCAAGCTCAAGCCGCTGATGGCCGACGGTGTGACAACGGCCGGCAATGCCAGCCAACAGAACGATGCAGGCGCAGCGTGCCTGATCGTGGCCGAAGACAAGCTTGCAGAGCTGAACCTCACCCCCGACGGCTACTTCATCAGTTGGGCCGCCGCTGGCTGTCACCCCGCCACGATGGGCTTCGGCCCCGTGCCGGCGGTGAAGAAGCTGTTCGAGCGCACCGGCTTCACCTGGGACAAGTTCGACCTGGTCGAATTGAACGAGGCGTTCTCCTGTCAGGTGCTGGCCGTGCTCAAAGGCTGGGACTGGAACGATCCGTCTCGCCTCAACGTGAATGGCTCGGGCATTTCCCTGGGCCACCCCATCGGTGCCACCGGTGGCCGCATCATGGCCACCATGCTGAACGAGCTGAAGCGCCGCAAAGGCCGCTATGGCCTGGAGACGATGTGCATCGGTGGCGGCCAGGGCATTGCGGCCATCATCGAGAATGCGGCCTGAGCCATCCGCTTGCGCCCGTCTGAACAAGCCGCGGACGCGGTTTGTTCAGACGCATCCTCAGCGCCCCTTGAACACCGGCGGCGTCTTCGCCACGAATGCCTGTGCCGCGCGCTTGTGATCCTCGGTCATGAAACCACGCACCATGCCCATGGCTTCGCGATCCAGCACATCGTGCAGCGAGCCATGCTGCGCGGTGTTGAGGTTCTTCTTCATATAGCCAAGCGCAATGGTCGGCAGGTCGGCAATCCTGCGCGCATAGGCAGCTGAGTCCGCCGCAAAAGTTGCAGCGGGGAACAGCTTGTTCACCAAACCAATGCGCTCGGCCTCGGCCGCCGAAACAATGTCTGCGGTGAAGTACAGCTCGCGCGCCTTGGCCGCGCCGATCAGATGCGGCAGAAAGTACGAACCGCCGTAGTCGCCCGACAAACCGATCTTGGAAAAGGCAGTCGTGAACTTGGCCGTATCTACCGCGATGCGCAGATCGCAGGCCAGGGCCAGCGACAACCCTGCGCCGGCCGCGGGCCCCGGAATGATCGCCAGCGTGGGCTTCGGCATTTCATGCAGCCAGCGCGACAGCTCGGTGCCGGCACGCAGGTTCTGCACGCGGCGCTCCAGGTTGAAGCCACTGCTTGTCCCTGCTGTGTTTGACCCGGCTGTGTCTGCCCGGACGGGGCTTGCCCCGCTCGATGCTTCGGAGGCGAAGCCCTTCACGTCTCCGCCCGCGCAGAACGCACCGCCCGCGCCGGTCAGCACAACCAGCCGCACATTCGGGTCATCCGCGAGCCGCGGCATTGCCGCAAGCAATGCGCCCAGCATCTCGCCCGTCATCGCGTTGCGCGCCTCGGGTCGATTCATGGTCAACGTGGTAATGCCGTCGGCGTGCGTTTCAATAAGGTGATCGGTCATCTGTGCTTCCTCATACTGGATGGGCTGATGCTGGATGGGCTGGTGCTGGATTGGCCGATGCTACACAAGCGCGTGCAGGCAAGTGTGTAGAAGCAAGCGCCGGCCAGCTGCGTACACTTCTGCCTGCCCATTCCATCTCAGCCTGCGGGGACCACCCTATGCCGATCTCTGTATCCCGTTCGTCCGTCAGCGTATGCACACGGCTGCTTGGCAGCCTGGATGTGTTCATCGACAAGGCCGATGCCTACACCACAGCACGCAAGCTCGATCCCGATGCGCTGTTGCTCGCGCGCCTGTACCCCGACATGTACCACTTCACACGCCAGGTGCAGGCCACCACCGATCAAGCGCGCAACATCGTCAGGTTGCTGGGCGGCGAGCCACCAAAGTACGAAAACAGCGAGAAAACGTTCGCCGATCTGAAAGGCCGTGTGGCCAAGACGGTGACATTCTTAGGCACGCTCGATGCGGCCCTGCTCGATGCCAGCGCAGACACACAGCTTGCATTGCCCATGGGCGGGCAGACGATGCAGATGAGCGGCGCCGACTACCTGTTGAACCTGGTGCTGCCGAATTTCTACTTCCACCTGACCGCCGCCTACTCGATCCTGCGGCATAACGGTGTGGAAGTAGGCAAGCGCGACTTCCTTGCGTTCCGCTGACCGCGCACGCACTTCTTCTACAGGGGCTAGTTCTTCTTCAGGAACTTGCGCATCAGCTGCGCCGCAATCTCCGGCTTTTCTTCAATGAAGTAGTGGCCCGCATCGATGCCGCGCGCTTCAACGCGCGGAAAGTGCCGAATGAATGACTCAAGTGCCGGGTCGCCCGATGGCCGCCCGTCGTCGTCCATGAACGCATTGGCGAAATCGAGCAGGTACTGGTTGTAGATCCACAGCACCGCGCCTTTGTATTGTTTGAAGCGGTCGGCGGGCGCGAAGTCCAGATACTCGCGCCCGGCCTGGCCCGCACTCCACATTGCGCCGACCTCGGCCGCGCTCAGCGCTTCATAGCGCTCGCCATGCTCGGCCTGTGCATCGGCCAGTACGCGATGGAACTGCAACGCACGAAACGGCGCCAGCAACGCCGCCCGGCCTGACGGTGTTGCGAAGGCGTGGCTGTATTCATCCAGCACCGTTGCGCCATCGCGCTGGTCAGCGTGTGCGTCCTGCAGCGCCAGCGGCATCAGCGTGGCAAACGCTGGCGACGTGAACTCCAATGGACACTCCGGCGGGCGCGGCAGCCGCGCGGCAAACCCGCCAATCAACGCGCGCACCAGATCGGCGCCACGCGTCGCAAACAGTTGCTCGGCGCGATCGCCATCGTTGAACCAGTTGAAGTGGGCAGCGCTGGCCGGCCACCCTGTTGTCTGCGCATCCAGCAGCACCAGCCGGTGCACCTTGTCCGGATGATCCAGCGCAATCTTGGTCGCGATCATGCCGCCCCAGCCATGGCCGATCAGCGTTGCACCAGGCAACCGCAGCGCATCCATCAGCAGCAGAACATCCTGCGCGAGTTGCTCACGCGAGTAGCCATCGAGCGTGCGCGTTGTTGCACCCATGCCGCGCATGTCCGGCGCAATCAACGAATAGCTGTTGGCCAACAACGGCGCGACGCGGCGCCAGGCGGCGCTGGTCTGCGGCCAGTCGTGCAGCAGAATGAGCGGTTCACCGCGCCCCTGTTCAAGGTAATGCACACGCAGTTCACCCGCATGCGCGAATCGACTTTCCATCGGGCCGCCTTCCTCGAACAAATGAACATGGCCGCAGACCATGCAGGCCGATCATGTCTGCACCGACTGCTGTTAGCATCGCCGCGTCCAACGGGTCAAACCCTTTGCGGCTCTGTGTACCTGACACACGCGTCACGGGTCCAGGTTTCATTCCCACCGTCCTTCTGCATCTGATACGAACATGGCATCTGAATCGAACATGCTCTCCAGATTGCATCTGCAGCGTTACGTGGTCACAGGGCTGCTGACCATCATCCCCTTGTGGATCACCTGGTGGTTGTTCGAGTTCGCCTTCCGCCTGTTGTCTGACCTGGGGCTGCCCTGGGTCACGCTGATCGCAGACAGCCTCGCAACGGCTGTGCCGCAGTTGCAGCAGATGGGCAACTTCGCGCTGTGGCTGAAGCGGGTGCTGTCGTTGCTGCTGGTGCTGGTGGTGCTCTATCTGTTTGGCTGGACGATGAGCAAGGTCATCGGGCAGCGACTGTTCGCCGCCTTCGAACGCGTACTGCACCGCGTGCCACTGGTCGAGCGCATCTACGGTTCGATAAAGCAGCTCATCAGCGCGCTGCAGACGAAACCCGACGGTGTGCAGCGTGTGGTGCTGATCGAGTTCCCGCACGCGGACATGAAGGCTGTGGGCCTGGTCATGCGCACGCTGACCGACGCTGACACCGGTGAAACCCTCGCCGCCGTGTACGTACCGACCACGCCAAACCCAACGTCCGGTTATCTGGAAATCGTGCCAATCAGCCGTGTTACATCGACCGATTGGACCATTGATGAAGCCATGAACTTCGTCATCTCCGGCGGCGCGGTCGCACCCGACAAGATTCGCTACCGGAACCGCGAACTTCCGACATGACCGTTCCGCCGTGGCCGCATTTGGCTATGCCATCCAGCCGTCAACCACGCCGGATTCAAATCGCGCGATGGTGGACGCGCCTCATTTCTCGTCGCGCGACACGCTCAGCGCGCCACAGGACGAGGTCCCGCACTTGAACATCGTGCTCGTGCCGTCCTGACATTTCGCGCGATAGAACTCACTGTCGCCTTCAGCAAACAGAAACGCAGGTGCGTCACACTTCTTTGGATCTACGAGCGCCGCAACTTGAGCGCTGCGAGTTCCGGCTGCAGGCAGCGCTGAAGCAATCTGTGCGGCGCTCCTGCAATCCATGGGCACGACTATCTCAGACGGATAGTCGTACGCAGCACCTGTGCCCATACCAACGGCAGCCATGCTGCAACGTCTCTGGCAACTCCCCGCCTTTGGCTTCTATCATCCGGGCAGCTGGTACAAGATGCCCAGCGCCAGATGGGAACGTGCAGTTGGTCTCGCCAATGCTAGGACGCCGTCCGGACCGCGACCTGCTTGCGTAACCGACAGAGTCCAATGGAGACGCGTTCACTCGACCAACGGTTAATGCGCATCGCGGAGGTGCCCTGTAGACTGAATGAGCACGTGCTCATCGGTCATTTAGCGCGGCGTATCTTGAAGCGACTGTAAGGGGGAAGTTATGCGGTTGAAAGATCTGTCTCTAATTGCCTGTGCTGCGGTGCTGTGCGCCGGATGCGCCAACCGTGCTAGCTCGGTCCCGCCCGTTTCCATTTCTGCGTCGGACTATTCGACTCTTTCGTGCGAAGAAGCCCGTGCCAAGCTTCAGATTGCGCGGGATCGAGAGACTGCGCTCACTAATCAGCAAAACAATGCGGCTCTTGCCGATACGGCGGGTGTATTCCTTTTGTTGGTGCCTCTCGGCTCAGTCTTTGGAGCGGACGTCGCGGGTGAGCTTGCCCAAGCCAAAGGTGAGGTGCTCGCGCTTGAGCGTGCAGTCCCACAAAGGTGCGCCGTTCAGTAGACGGTAGCGAACCGACGATCCGGCGCGTTATGGCGCCAGGCAAGCTGGCCATTGTGTGAACATTCGACACCCAGCGCCGAGATAGCGCAGCGGTGAGTTCGGCCGTTTCCTATGCGTCGAACTAGGCCGGCATGAGGTAGGGCAGCGTTCCGCTGCCTGCACTCGCGCTGCAGGCGACGCGAGCAAATCGAGTTTCTTCTGCCATTGGGGCTTGACCCCAAGTGGCGTGTCAGGCCTAAGAGCGGCGGCAAGCGACCGCGCCGACGCCCTTACAAGCGGCACGTGAAGGATTCTCAATGCACGCCGCCGCGGCGATTTCAGTGCACTAGCGCGAGTGGAGGAACAACACACACACTTCAACCGCGCGTACTCCTACGAAGCCGCCGACGGGGGCACCTCCTGCCCCAGCGCATTGCGATAGAACATTTCCAACGCGGCTGTCATCTCGTGTGCCGCGCGTGGCCGGTAGCGTGGTGTAGTCGAATCAGTTGGGCTGTCGCGCCCTTCGACCTCTGGTCCTGATGGGCCGCCCACGGCGTCGACAGGGGCACGCACGTACTCCAGCGCAGTCCATGGCGCGTACGCCTCAATGTCGAACTGCAGTGGATCGGCCGGCAGGTCGTACCAGTGATGCTGCTTCGACAATGCGGGCGGCGTGCAGCGAATCACCACAGGCACCACCAGGCCGTCGGCTTTCAGAACAATGCTGCAGGCGCCGCGAACAAGATCTATGGGGCGGCCAGGCGTCGTGCGCGTACCTTCGGGAAAGATCAGCACGGAGCGGCCGCCACGGAGAACTGCGGCGCAACGATCGACAAGGACACGACCATCGGCGTTGACGATGTAGCCGGCGGCGACCACGGTCGCACGCGTGAACAGGTTGCGCCGCAATGTGTCCTTGACCACCAGATCGAGTTGCGGCGCCACGGCCAGCAACAGCACCACGTCGATCAACGTGGGGTGATTTGGCGCGATGACCGCCCCAGGCGTATGCAGGTACTCAGCGCCACGCATGCGAACTTCGATCAGGCCGACCGCGCGCATGAACGCGGCGAAGTTGCGCATGAAAAGGCCGACGAGACTCCGGCTCTGCACTCGTCGTTTGATCGGATCGCGAACAAAAAGCCGCAGCAGCGGAAACAGGACGCCCCCGTACACGAGACCCACGAGCCCGAAAAACACAAACGACAGCAGCGCCGCAAACACTCGCCAGCTGCGTCGATACAGATAGGTGATGGGGGCGAAAGAGGAAGTGGCGGCGCCCACAGTCATGCTGTGTTGTCTGCAAGTGGTCGGACCCGTAGGAATCCGGGCTGCTTCGCTACGGGTTTGCCCAACACAGTACGGCCTCCACCTCGACCAGCAGCTCCTGGCGGCAGATATCCGCCTGCAGCCACTCGACGCTGAAGGGTACCCGAAGGGCTGCAGCGAGGCTTGCGCGCGCGCTCGCCAGACTGTCGGCATGGCGCAGATAGATCCGCAACTGGATGTCGGCCAGCGGCGGCGCAGACATGGCAGCGGAAGGCGGAGCGGCACTGAAGACAGCGGGCGGCCCTTCGGCCGCAACCACCACGGCCGCGATGTTGGCCAGGCACAGGCGGAGTTGCGCATCCAGGTGCCCGACATGCATGGACTCGTGGCCCGTGATAGCGGCGGTGCCGGACACCAGCAACACGTCTCCCGCTTCGGTGCGCAGCAGACTGGCGCGCGAAAACGACGGGCTAGTTGGCCCGTACACCCGTGGATACCGGAACGCGCTGACCTGTTGCGGATTCTCGATGGCCGCAGCGGGGAACCGGGCGGCGAGTAGGCCGACGCGACCTGCGGCGTCGCGCAGGCCAAGTGCTGAAGCAGCCGGATACGTAGGTGCCCGCGCATGCCGGGAGAACGCCTCGAAGCGGCCGATACAGAACTGCCGATACTGCTCGGCATCGCCCTCACCGAAGTTGATGTCCCGCAGACAGTTCCATACGCGGATGAGGTGGCTGAAGCCCAGCTGCTGCACCGCCGCAAGCAACTGCATGTACGCGGCGGAAGTCGCAACTTCGATTGCAACTTCCGCGTCCAGTTGCGCCGTCAGAAACAGGTAGTCGCCATCTGTGGCGCCGCGCAACGCCTGGTGTTGAACGCGCTGCACGCGTCTGCCGCTGCGCACGACCTGCCGCATGGGCTGCGCGCCCGAGGGCAGCACGGGAAAACCAAGTTCGAACAGACGAGAGTCCGACGCGCTGCGACTCGCACCCACCGTGGCGGCGCTGAGCCCACTGCCGATGACTACAAGTACGCGTTCATCCTGCAGCAGCGTTTCCGTATCCGCCGGCAGATGCAGGAACTGCAATGCCGGTGCCCGTGTGAATACTCCGCCCACGCACGCGGTCCTCTCGTTGGAGTCAGTGCCAGATGCCGCGCAGTAAGTGTGGCGACGTGTACCACGCCATCGACGCGGGCACGGGACCAGTACGCAACCGTGCCTCTCTGCGAGCGCACGGCTTCACTCCGATGCCCGGCTCGAACGCGAACACGTTTACTCCGCGTCGTCTGCGGGCTTGCCGCTGCCGACTGTGTTGTCCGCCTCGCCGCCCATCGCTGCAGGCGCATCCGACGTTTCAGCCAACGTTGCCGAACTGCCCGCAGTCAGGAACGTGAGCTGCTCAGCCACGGGCGCTGCCTTGCGTGGTTTGCGTGGTGCGCGCGCAGGTTTTGCGGCCGACACAGGTGTGGCGCTGACCGAAACAGGCGCCGCGACAACGCGCTTACGCGGCTTGGCTGCCTTGCGGGCCTTCGGTGCTGCTGTGCGTGACTTGGCCTTGGTTTTTGCCGTGGCTTTCTTTGCAGCTTTTGCCCCAGCTTTCGCCGCGGCTTTTACCCGGGTTTTCGCCGCAGCTTTTGCCCCAGCTTTCGCCGCAGGCGCTTTCTTCGCCTTGGAAGTGACCTTCGCTTTGGTTGCGGCCTTCGCCTTGGTCTTTGCTTTGGCTTTGGCTTTCGCTTTGCCCTTCGGCTTCACGCTCGCCTTTGCTTTTGCCTTCTGCTTGGCTTTCGGCTTTGCGCTCGTCTTTGCCGCTGCCTTCACCTTCGACTTGGCCTTCGCTTTGGACTTCGCCTTCGGCGCGGCTTTGACCTTTGCCTTTGCCTTCACTTTGACCTTCGCTTTCGCTTTGGACTTCGCTTTCACTTTGGTCGTTGCGCTTGCAGTCGCGGCGGGCCGCTTGGCCACTGCCTTCTTCTTATTCTTGATTTTCTTGGTCGAACGAACAGCCATGGACGGGACTCCGCCTGAGTTTTTTTGGAGGCGTCAGCCTACCAGTTTCAATGCAGTGCGCGCTGCATCATCGGCGTGTTGATTGCGCGTGCGGCGTCGATGTACTGCGCGACCTGCTGCGCCATTCATCAACACGAATTTCGAAGCGATGCACATCGAAATCGCGGTGCTTCGCATGCCGATAGTTCTGCACGGTATCGACATGGCGCATGCCGGTTTTGACCAGCACACGAATCGATGCGGCATTTTCTACTGCACATACCGCCACAACGCGGCGCAGCCCGAGCCGCGCAAAGCCGGCATCCAGCAGCGCCGCTGCCGCTTCGCTCGCATAGCCCTTGCCCCACGCAGCTCGCGCCAGCATGTAGCCGAGGTCTGCAGCGTCATCACCGTCCGGCGTCAGGTCGATGCTGCCGATCAGCGTTGCAGTGGCCCGCTCCGTCACCGCCAGTTCCCATAACCGGCGCGGTACCTGCCGCTGGCTCGCAAGCATGTTCTCCACGTAGGCCGCCGCCGCCTGCCAGGACCAGGACGAATAGAACATGTGCTCCGTGGTCACCGGGTCTGAGGCATAGGCGTGTACCGCAACGCAGTCGGCAGCCACGAAGTCGCGCAACACCAGGCGCGGCGTCACGATGGGCAAGCGCAGCATCTGTTCAGTGCTCCTTCCGCAAATGGCGAATTGCGCAACGCGCGAATCGCATGGATCAGGCCGAACGGTCGCTGGCTGCAGCTTGGGCAGACATCCATTCCGCCAGCGTATTGCCTGTGCTTCCCGACTGTTGCGCCAGCCCGGCGACCACGCCCGACCGGTCTGCGGCATCGCGGTTCTGGCTGAGCTTCCATTTGCCCACCAGCGTGTGCACGTCGATCTCGATGCCGACGATTGCATTGAGCATGCTGTCCAGATAGTCGCGCGGCGCATCGCCGGGTGCCCAGGGCTGCGCGAAGCCGGACTCGTGGCGCGCCGTCAGCCGCGTGATCAGCGCCTCAAGCCAGACTGCGTCATCGATCATGCGCATGCGACCGCGCGCCTGCACCATCGTGTAGTTCCAAGTAGGCACCACTTTGCCGTGCATGCGTTTGCTTGGGTACCAACCGGGGCTGACATAGCCCTGCGGTCCCTGAAACACCACCAGCACCTCAGACGCCGCATCCGTGTCGGTGGCCGCCGACGGCGTTCGCCAGAGCGGATTCGCGCGCGCGATATGCGCACGCAGCACGCCCGTGTTGGCGACCCCTGCAGCGAATTCGAACGGCAGCAGGTTGGCCACGATCTGCTGTGTGCTGTGTTCAGGCGCGCGCTCGCTGCTGGTGATCAACAACCCCAAGGGAAACGCGTGGATGAACTGCGCAAGCAGGGCCGGGTCCCGCTCCGCAAAAGCCTCTGGCAGATACACGTTGGGCGACCTCGCCGACGAGCGTTCATTTGATGGGAACCACAGCCTGACCGACGCAAAACGCCGACCACTCATGTGCGGCTAAAGCTTCTCAAGCTCCCGCGTGAGCCTTCGAATCGTGTACTGAAACGACTGGCTGTCACCGAGCAGGCGCGACATGACGATGGCGCCCTGGAAACGAATCAGCAGATCGTGCGCCGCGCGGCCAGCGCGCTTTTCCGACAACCCGGCAACGCCGTACAGACGCTCGAGCCCCGCGGTCCAACGTTCCAATCGCGGTGCCACGAGCGCGGCAATGCGCACGCGCGCGGTGCCCATCGCCAGCATGGCCAGCAGACAATTGCGCTCACCGTCAGCCGCGTATTCCGCAAGCCCGCGAATGATGGCCAGCAACCTGCGCTTGGGTGAATCGGCACCCAACAGCGGCGCGAACACGGTGTCGTCCAGCTGCTGCAGAACACGCTGCACGATCGCCTCCAGCATCTCGTCCTTGCCGGCGGGGAAGTGGTGATACAGGGTCGCCTTGCCCAGGCCGGTGGCCTTGGCAATTTCACTGATGGTCGCGCCTTCGACGCCGCGTTCACGGAACACAGGCAACAGCGCTTCAAGTACTTCATTACGGGTCATGGCCGCAGTCTACGCGCGAAGCCGCTTGGCCACGCCCGTGTGCTTGCAACACGCCGCTTGATCTGGATCAGCTCGGTGCATGCGCGCTGAATTGACCTGGTCCAAACATGTGGGCTTCACTCGGACCGTTTCGCGTCGCCCTCATTCGGCCGCGGCGGCCAACCCCTTCATCCAGCCCCCTCACATAGCAAAGAGTCTGACCCATGAAATTCGGCATCTTCTACGAACATCAACTGCCCCGCCCCTGGACCGAAGGCGCCGAGCTCAAACTGTTTCAGGACGCGCTGCAGCAGATCGAAGTCGCCGACCGGCTGGGCTTCGACTACGCCTGGGAAGTGGAGCACCACTTCCTCGAGGAGTACTCACATTCGGCCGCGCCGGAAGTGTTCCTGGCCGCTGCCTCGCAACGCACGAAGCGCATCCGTCTGGGCCAGGGCATCCGCCAGGTCATTCCGCAGTACAACCATCCCGCACGCACTGCCGAAGTCATTGCCACGTTGGATCTGGTGTCCAACGGTCGCGTCGACTTCGGCACCGGCGAGTCATCGGCCGAACTGGAACTCGGCGGCTTCGGCATTCCGGTGGCCGAGAAACGCAAGATCTTCCTCGAGTCCACCGAGCAGATCTGCAACATGCTGGCCATGGACCCCTACCCCGGCTTCAAAGGTCAGTACTTCGAGATGCCGTGCCGGAACCTCGTGCCCAAAGCGGTACAGCGCCCGCATCCCCCGCTGTGGGTTGCCTGCTCGCAACGCGAAACCATCCGCATGGCGGCACGCTTAGGGATAGGCGCGCTGACCTTCGCCTTCGTCGATCCGTTGGAAGCCAAGACCTGGGTGGACGAGTACTACTCGATCATCAAGAGCGACGAGTGCGTGCCGATTGGCTGGGCCGTGAACCCGAACATCTGCATGGTGTCGAGCTTCTCCTGCCATCAGGACCGCGCCACTGCGGTGAACCGCGGGCTGGAAGGCTTCGAGTTCTTTGGCTTCGCGCTGGGCAGTCTGTACGGCTTCGGCGAGCACAAGCCGGGGCGCACCAATCTCTGGGAGAACTTCCAGAAGATGAAGGCCGGCCAGAAGTCCGACATCGACATGGTGAATTCGCTCACCGGCGCGCGGGGCGGCATTGGTACACCTGCAGACCTGCGCCAGCACATGAACAAGTTCGAGCAGGCCGGCGTGGATCAGGTGACCTTCATTCAACAGGCCGGCATGAACAAGCACGAACACATTCTCGAGTCGCTCGAGCTGTTCGCCGCTGAAGTGATGGGCGAGTTCAAAGACCGCGAAGCAGAGCGGGAAGCGAAGAAGATGGCCGAGCTGGCGCCGTACATCGAACGCGCCATGGCGCGGAAGGTGAAGATGAAGGCACTTTCCGACGCGGAGATTCCCACGTTCTTGGCGCTGGGTCGGCGCATCACGGAACAAGCCAAGAACGCGCCGTCCATCTACGAGCAGCCCGCGGTCGCCGCTGGCAAGTAGCGCGTGGGCGTCCTGGCCGCCCGCAGGGGTCGGCCAGGATCTGGGCGTATCAACGGAGCGCGCCGGGCATCGGCTGGCGCGCCGACAATGGCTGCGACTGGCCAAGGCACCGACCACGCAGCAGCGCGTGCCCGAGGAACAGCGCCACAAATGGCACATACGCCGACAACGCAACGTTGCCGCGAAAGTAGCCCGAGAACACGGTCGCAATCAGCGCAATGCCCAGCAGCGCAAGCGAGGTGCGACGCACGGCCAGCGCAGGCGCAGCCTCGACGCCGATGAACCCGGCCCGGCTCGCCAACGTGCTGACCGCGCCGATCAGCAACACCCAGTACAGCATTGCGGTCGCCTCGGTTCGGCCATAAAACTGGTTCAACCAGGACCATTCGAATGCCAGAGCCATACTGCCGCTGACAAAATACAAACCGATCGCCACATGGATTCTGTTCAGCAACCCATGTGTGGCGAGTCGCAGTATCGTCGCCAGCGCCGCCAGCATCGCAGCGCTGTAGTAAGGGCCACGCCAAGCCGCAGTTGACGCAGGGTGCGCCGCGGACACGTAGACAAGGAACACCGTCAATGGCGCAGCATCAACAACCTGCCACAACAGCCATGGCCCATCCCGGCGCAGCAATGCTTGCACGCGCTGCGCTGCATTCAGGCGCTGCAATGCTCGAAGGTGAAGAGGCATCAGCGCCACAGGCCGGCGTGCATGACGAGAACATGCGGGTCATCGTCGCTCTTTCCTTCCGAACTCGGGCCCGGACTGGGTCGCGGAAACGCGCTTCGGCAAGTGGTTCCTCGGCACCAACACCTGGCTGAAGTATGTATTGACCGATGCGGTGACGGACTTGAAGACCCTTGCAGCGCCGTACCTGCCCGGTTCAATCGACCGTCTCATGGATGTTGGTTGCGGACAAGGCACTGCCTTCCCGCTGCTGCAGCATGCCTTCGCGCCCACGCACATCCTGGGCGTGGATATCGATCCGGACATGCTCGCGCGCGCAGCGCAGCACGCGCAGCGCAGCGCCTGTCCGGCTGAGTTGCTGCGCAGCTCGGTGACCCAGCTGCATCTCCCCGACCGCTGTATGGACGTGGTGTTCTGCCACCAGCTCATCCACCACGTAGCGGACCAGACGGCCGCATTGCGGGAGTTGCACCGCGTGTTGAAGCCGGGCGGCGTGCTGCTGCTCAGCGAGTCCTGCGCGGCATTCATCAGCAGCTGGCCGGTGCGCTGGTTCTTTCGTCATCCGCCCGGTGTGCAGAAGGATGCCGCGGGCTACCTGCATCTCCTGCGCGCCTGCGGCTTCGAGTTCAGCGCGTGCGACGTGCGTGCCTGCACGCCCTGGTGGTCGCTGCCAGACCTTGGGCTGCTGCGTCGATTCGGGCTCCGCCAAACTCCGCCACAAGCAACGGAACTGATGGTTGTGGCGCGCCGGGCCTGAGAGCCACACACATATACTCGGCGCTTCCCCACGCTATCGATTGGAGCCTGCATGCCCCCTCCTGCCGGTACGGAATCTGCTGGTGCCGAATCCGTCGACGCCTCGAGCATTGCGATCGGTCTGGGCAACGACGGCCCGGTGCGACTGCCACTGCGCTACGCCAACCGCCACGGCCTCATTGCCGGCGCCACCGGCACGGGCAAAACCGTCACGCTGCAGGCGCTGGCCGAAGGCTTCAGCAATGCCGGCGTGCCCGTGTTCATGGCCGATGTGAAAAGCGATCTGTCGGGCATCAGCCAGGCCGGCACAGCCAACGACAACATCACCAGGCGTCTGGCTCAGCTGGGCATCACCGACTTTGCGCATCGCGCGTTCCCCACCGTGTACTGGGATCTGTTCGGCAAGCAGGGTCACCCGATCCGCACGACCATTTCGGAACTGGGCCCGTTGCTGCTGTCGCGCCTGCTCGAACTGAACGACACGCAGGAAGGCGTGCTGAACATCGTGTTCCGCATTGCCGACGAAGACGGCCTGCTGCTGCTGGACCTCAAGGACCTGCGCGCCATCCTGCAGTGGATCGGCGAACACACCAAAGAGGTGAGCACACGCTATGGCAACGTCACCGCCGCATCCGTCGGCACCATTCAGCGCCGCCTGCTGGTGCTCGAGAACCAGGGTGCCGAGCAGTTCTTCGGCGAACCCGCGCTCGACATCAACGAGCTGCTGCGCGTGGATCGCCAGGGCTTCGGCATCATCAACCTGCTTGCGGCCAACGAGCTGATTCAGTCGCCGCGGCTGTATGCCACCTTCCTTCTGTGGCTGCTGTCGGAGCTGTTCGAAGAACTGCCCGAGGTGGGCGATCTGAAACAACCGAAGCTGGTGTTCTTCTTCGACGAGGCGCACCTGCTGTTCGACGAGGCACCGAAGGCACTGCTGGACAAGATCGAACAGGTGGTGCGGTTGATCCGCTCCAAGGGCGTGGGCGTGTACTTCGTTACACAAAGCCCATCCGACGTGCCCGAGGATGTGCTGGGCCAGCTCGGCAATCGCGTTCAGCACGCACTGCGCGCTTTTACGCCGAAGGATCAGAAGGCTGTGCGTGTTGCTGCAGAAACCTTCCGACCCAATCCGGCATTCAAGACCGACGACGTGATCACTGAACTCGCAGTCGGCGAGGGTTTGGTCTCAGTGCTCGGCGACAAGGGCGTACCCAGCGTCGTGCAACGCACACTCATTCAACCGCCCACATCGCGACTAGGACCGGTTTCTGCCGAAGAACGACGCGCGGTGATCGGCAGCAGCCCGGTGGGTGCGCGCTACGACAAGATGGTCGACCGCGAGTCCGCGTTCGAGTTGCTGACACAACGTGCGAAGAACACGGCTGAAGCAGAGGCGGAACGCGCAGCCGAGGCGGCCGAGCAGGATGACGCCCCCGCAAAGCGCAGCACGCGTGACAGCGATGCAGCAGCGAAACCGCGTGGCCGTCAGCGCGAAGGCGTATTCGAAGCGATGGCCAAGAGCGTGGTCCGTACCATCGGCAGTTCGTTGGGCCGCGAGATCATCCGTGGCGTGCTGGGCGGGTTCATGCGCAAGCGCTGAGCTCGCGCCGGGGAGAATGGTGATGACCATCGAGATACAACAGCTTCGGGCCCGGATCGAAGCAGCCATCGCCGACCCCGACAGCGGGGCCGACGCACGTAGTGATGACGCCCGTGGCGAAGACGTAAGCGCGGTGTTTCGCCTGCTGCGCACCGGCGAGCTGCGGGTGGCCGAGAAACCTGCCGACGAATGGCTGGTGAACGAATGGGTGAAGCACGCCATCCTGCTGGCGTTCCGCCATTTCCCTGCGCAGGTGCTGAGCGATGGCGTCACCCATTACTTCGACCGCGTCCCGCCACGCCATCGTGATTTCGATGAGGCTGCGTTCCGCGCCAGCGGCATCCGCGTTTCTCCAGGGGCAGTGGTGCGTGATGGCGCGTATCTGGCCCCGGGCGTCGTGTTGATGCCGAGCTTCATCAACGTCGGCGCATACGTGGGCGAGAACACCATGGTCGACACCTGGGCCACCGTCGGGTCGTGCGCACAGATCGGGCGCAACGTGCACCTGTCGGGCGGCGTCGGCATTGGCGGCGTACTGGAGCCTGCGCAGGCGCGACCCACGATCATTGAGGACAACTGCTTTATTGGCGCGCGCTCTGAAGTCGTTGAAGGCGTCGTCGTCGAAGAAAACGCCGTCATCGGCATGGGCGTGTTCATCAGCCAGAGCACGCCGATCTACGATCGCGAGCACGACGCCATCAGCTACGGACGTGTGCCCGCGGGCGCCGTGGTGGTGTCCGGCACATTGGACCGCGGCCGTTATGGGCTGAACGCCGCGATCATCGTGAAGCGCGTCGACGCACGCACGCGGTCGAAGACCGGTATCAATGAGTTGTTGCGGGTACTGGACTGATCATTCCCAGGCAGCAGACGCATGACTTCAGATTCGCGGGTGCTATGGTCGGCGCACAGTTCGTTTGTTACAGATCAGGGGGACAACTATGCGTGTTGCACGACTCTCTACGCTTGGCGCGGCACTCGCGCTTGCCGCGTCTGCATTTGCTGTGTCTGTATTTGCCGCTGACGATTGGTTTCCATCGCGCTATGGCGCCGAGGACACGATTGGCGCGGCAAACAATCTGTCGCCAGAGAAAGTGTTGCAGGCGGCCAAGTTGATCAAGCTGGGCAAGACCTATGCGCTTGGGGTAGAAACCGGCCCTGCCTCACCCGCATACCCACCGCGCAGGTACGGCCTTGTCGTCATCGGCGCTGGACCTGTTCCGATGGGCAGCAACAACGCGACCGGCAACGATGACTTCCTGAGTACCTATGTCGGCATTGGCAGCCAACTCGACGGTCTGGGCCACATGGGTGAACAGCACGTCTACTACAACGGCAACAAAGCTGCCGACTTCGTAACGCCGGCTGGCCTGCTGAAGCTGGGCACGCATGCAATCCCACCTATTGTGTCGAGGGGCGTGCTGCTCGACATGGCAAAGCACTTCGGCGTGAACCCGCTGCCCGCAGGCAAGGTGTTCAATCGCGCCGAGATCGACGCAGTTGCCAAGGCGCAGGGCGTCAAGATCGGCAAGGGCGACGTGGTGCTGTTCCATACCGGCTGGCAGAACCTGGTTGGCAAAGACAACGCCGCATTCATGGCTGGCGAGCCGGGCCTCGGCGTTGAAGGCGCCCAGTACCTGGCAGACCTGGGCGTTGTCGCGATTGGCTCTGATACCTGGGCCATCGAAGCGATTCCCCACGAAGACACAACGAAGGCCTTCCCCGTGCACGTCACGTTGCTGGCAAAGAACGGCGTGTACCTGCTGGAGAACATGGATACGCGCCAGCTTGCTGCCGATGGCGGCTACGAGTTCCTGTTCGTACTCGGTCAGCCGCGCTTCGTCGGCAGCGTGCAAGCGGTGATCAATCCCATCGCCATCCGCTGACACAGCGCGTGTACTACTGCGCGCCACCGTAGTGGTCGTGGTGATGGTCTCACCGGGCGAGCCGACCACCAGATCGGCGTGGGTGCTGCGGCCAACGTTGCCTGCGCTCAGCGCGGCACCGAAGCGTTCGTTGCTGCGCGAGGTGCCCAATGTGTTGCCTTGCACGAACTGGCGAGCACCCGGTCCATTGGCCGTCGACAACCCGGCCATGCCGCCGTGGAGCACCGTGACTGAGCCGGCAGTGTCGCCAGTAGATGCGTCGACGAAATCGCCGGGGGTGCCGATCGCGAGATCGCCGAAACCATCGCCATTGAAGTCTGCAGCAGCCAGGCTTGAGCCCATGATGTCGGCAACGTCGCGCGGCTGCGCGAGGATCGATTCGGTCCACAGACTCTGAAACGTCTCAGCCGAGCGAAACACACGCACGCTACCTTCATCGACGACGACGCCACGATCATCGCGTGGTACGCCCACCGCAAGATCGGCGCGACCGTCAGCATCGAAGTCGCCCATCGCCAGTGCGGCACCGAACTGGTTGAGCGCTTCAACGGATTCCCCTGTGCCGGTCGCCTGAGTAAGCGTCCTGAAACCCACTGTGGACAACCCACTTGCCGGCGTGCCAAGCAGAATGCCGACGCGACCCGCATCGATGCCGGGGACGGCAGTACCTGAATTCAGATTCGAGAATGGCAGGCCGACAGCAAGATCATCGTCACCATCGTTGTCCACGTCGCCGGCGGCCAAGGCTACTTTCACAGCGCCGATGTCGGCGCCCTCCACAGCGGCGACGTTGTTGTCGAATGCGAACAAGTCGATGCCGCCAAGAGAGAGCCCGGCGGTCTGGCTGCCGTAGAGCACGGCGATCTTGGAAAGCTCGGGAATGCCGCTCGTAAACTCACGCCCTTCAACCACCAGATCGGCAATGTTGTCGCCGTTGAAGTCGCCGGACACCAGCGTAGAGCCAGACGTCGCGCTGCCACCAATGGACAGCGCAAATCCATTCAGATCATCCAGCTGGCTTGCAAGCAACATACGGCTGCCTGTGGCCGTCAGCCCCGTGGCGCTTCCGTTGATGATGTGCACCGCGTTGTCACCACGCACGGTCACTGCCAGGTCTGCGAAGCCATCGTTGTTGAAGTCGCCAGCTGCCACCGCCTCACCGAAGCGATCGCCCGCCTCGATGCTGTCGGCAATGCCATCGCTGCCCTGATGCCACAGCTGGCTTGTCGGCGTGTTGGTTTGTGCGCCGCGAAGACCGTTGTTCGCTGTGCCATAGATCACGTTGACCGCACCCGCATCGACGCGATTCACGCTGGCCACCAGCAGATCTTCTGAGGGGATGCCGACCGCCAGGTCGCCCACGCCATCACCGTTGAAATCGCCGATCACAGCCAGTGCGGATTGCGTCGCGAGCAGCGCCACTGCAGCGCCGGTCGCTGTCGCGATGCGCACTGCACGGGTCATTCTCAAGAATCGCTTGTTCATGTTCTGTCTCCATCGATTGGTTGAAACGTTGACTCGTCAATCGATGCAGCAAATCTCGCGCAGCACTGTATTTGCAGCGTGTCGTGACGCTCGGCGGTTTGTTTCAGTTGTATCGCCGACGCGGTTCTGTGTGACACTCGTCACGAACACGCGCGCGCCGTGCAGCGCTGCGGACGATATGAGCCGAGCGCGATGCCGAGGAGCCTGCGTGTCAGTGAACCTGGATGCAGACAGCGCTTCAGCCGCTTCACTCGAGACGCTCACCGCGGATCCCTACCCGATCTACGCTGCACTGCGCCGCGACCGACCCGTTGCCTGGATGAACGCGCTGGACATGTGGTACGTGACGCGCCACGCCGATGTGCGCGAGGTGCTGCTGAACACCAGCGATTTCGTAACCGGCACCGACGACTCGCTGGTGACCGCGACTTTCGGCGAGCAGATGCTGACGACTGAGGGCGATCTGCACAGCCACTATCGCGACACCGCGACCAACACAGCGTTCATGCCCACGGCGGTGGGTGCGCGTTATCGCGCCCGCATCGACGCGCGCGTGCAGCGTTTGCTGGATGACCTGGCACACGCGCACGAAGTTGATCTGCGCACCGCGTTCGCGGCGCGCCTGCCCATTCAGGTGATGTTCGATGTGTTCGGCTTGCCTGATGCCGATGAAGCGCAATTCCGCGCGTGGTACGACCACTTCGAAGCGGCAATGGCCAACCATCTTCACGATCCCGATGTGCGTGCCGCCGCGCAGCGCGACGTGCAGGCATTCCGCGTGCATTTTCAGAAGCGCATTCATCAGGTTCGGCAGCGACCGGACGACTCGCTGCTGGCGGGCTGGCTGCGCATGCCGCCCGAGCGGCGCATGCGCTACGACGAAATGTGTCGCAACGCTTCGATCATCTTCTTCGGCGGCATCTCCACCGTGGAAGCCATCATCCTGAACACGCTGTGGCTGCTGTTTCAGCATCCCGACGTGCTGGCGCGCGTGCAGGCAGACACGGCGTTGGCGGCTGCCGCCGTCGATGAAGCGTTGCGCTTGCGCGCGCCGGTGCAGTCGGCAACGCGGCATGCGCTTGTGGATACACAGGTCCGTGGTATCCCCATTGCTGCCGGCGCCATCGTCAACTGCATGGTGGCCTCCGCGAATCGCGATGCGTCAGTGTTCACAGAGCCGGATCGATTTGATATCGACCGCACGAATCAACGCCAGCAGCTGGGTTTTGCCATTGGGCCGCACCACTGTCTTGGGCGGCATCTTGCCAGCGCGGAAGCGCAGGCGGCCGTCAGCGCGCTGCTTGAACGCGCCGTTGATCTGCAGTTGCTGGATGACGCGCAGCCGACCGGGCATGAGTTTCATCAGCCGAGGTCGATGCGGGTGCGGTGGGGGAGGATGCGGTGAGTGGCGTTCGAGCCGGATGCGCTTCGATGGCAGGCAACGCGTAGACGCTTCCACCGCCGCCGCCTGCGTGTATGGCGCCACGGCGACGGTGGAAGCGTCGGGGTTTCTTCTGTCTGGTTCGGAAACGCAGCTCACACTACTTCGCTTCCGTGCGCCTCTATCGTGTAGTTGGAACAACGAAATCGTTGATGAACCCTTGATCACCAAGTACTGTATGAAGATACAGTACCGGAGCCGGACATGGAGCAGTCACGTTCTACGCAGCCCATCGGCAACGCAGTCCATGCGCACGATTTCACGCTGCACGATCCCGAGCAGCAGTCGGTCGATGAACTGGAGCAGGGGCTTCTTACGCTGCATGCAAATCTCAGCGCAGCCACGTACCGCTTCCTGACGCTCGTGCGCAGCTTCGATCTGCGCGGCGGTTGGCACGGTCTGGGTGTGCGTTCAATGGCGCACTGGCTGGGCTGGCGCTGCGGCATTGCGATCGGGTCTGCGCGCGAACAGCTGCGTGTAGCCCATGCGCTGGCGCATCTGCCGCAGGTTGCGGCGGCGTTTGCGGCGGGCCGCATCAGCTACTCGAAGACGCGTGCGATCACGCGCGTTGCCACCGCAGAGACAGAGGGCTGCCTGCTCAACATCGCGCTGTGCGGCACAGCAGCACATATCGAACGTGTTGTAGCGCATGCGCGACAAAGCATGGCATTCGATGATCCCGATCGCCTTCGGCGCCTGGTGAACCAGGCGCGCTGCGACTGGCACTTCGATGACGATGGCATGTTGGTGCTGCGCGCGCGTTTGCTGCCGGATGACGGCGCGCGCCTGGTGCAAGCGCTGCGAGCGATGGAAACGAAGGTCGAGGACACAGGCCAGGTCGCGGAACTGTCAACGCACTACGACGATCAATACGTCGAGCCAGCCAGCGCACGGCGCGCGCGTGCACTCGCGGCGGCGGCCGAGGCAGCGGTAGCCATCGCGCCGAAGGGTTCGGTGCCGGAGATTGTGGTGCACATCCGTGCAGAGAACGTTCCCGCGGAAACGCGTGGTGGCCAGGCACTTGAAGAAGCAGACACGGTTGCGACCGCAAACATCGACGGCTTCACCGCCATCCCTACCGCGACCGCGCATCGTCTGTGCTGCGACGCATCCCTGGTGGCAATGCGGGAAAACGCAGCTGGCGAGCCGCTGTCCATCGGCCGGCGCAGCAGAACGATCCCCACGGCGATCTGGCGCGCGTTACAGGCTCGCGATCAGCACTGCCGTTTTCCCGGCTGCGACCACACGCGCTTCCTGCACGGCCATCACATCCAGCATTGGGCGCACGGCGGCGCAACGTCGCTCGGCAACCTTGTGCTGCTCTGTTCCTACCACCATCAGTTGCTGCATGAGGGCGGCTACAGCGTGCAGCGCAGCGGCGCGAATCGGTTCTGCTTCTTCACACCGCGTGGCAAGCCAATCAGCGAAGCCGCACCGCAGTTCACGGGCGAATCCACCGCGCTGATCGAACACAACCAACGCTGCGGCATTCACATCTCCGCGGAAACGGGGGACTGCGGCTGGGACGGCACGCCCTTCGACTACGACCACACATTGTTCGTGCTGTTGCAGCCGGCCAGTGCCGTTGGCTGAGTAGGCGCAGCACGCTCGGCAGCGCACACTGCCGAACGTCGGCGACCAACGTCGTCCCGCCCATCAAACGAACCTCCATCACCGCAACGAGCACGCATGCCCCTGAAGAAATCGGACCTCTACGCCTCCATCTGGGCCACCTGCGATGCATTGCGCGGCGGCATGGACGCAAGCCAGTACAAGGACTACGTGCTGTTCATGCTGTTCATCAAGTACGTGAGCGACAAGTACGCGAACAGCGACGACTTCGCGCCGGCCGTGGTCATCCCGAAGGGCGCGAGCTTTCAGGACATGGTGGCGCTGAAGGGCAAGCCGGACATCGGCGACAAGATCAACACGCAGATCATTCAGCCGCTGATCGATGCCAACGCAAGGCTGGCGCGGTCCGACTTTCCCGACTTCAACGACCCCAACAAGCTAGGCGAGCCGCAGGCAATGGTCGAGCGTCTCACCGAACTCGTATCAATCTTCTCGAAGCCGGAACTCGACTTCTCGAAGAACCGAGCAGACCACGACGACATCCTGGGCGACGCCTACGAATACCTGATGCGCCACTTCGCCACCGAGAGTGGCAAGAGCAAGGGGCAGTTCTACACGCCGGCGGAGGTGAGCCGGGTGATCGCCAAGGTCATCGGCATCTCGTCACGCAACGCGGTGGCGTCTACCACGGCCTATGACCCCACGTGCGGGTCGGGCTCGCTGCTGCTGAAGGTGGCCGCGGAAGCCGGCACGCACATCACGCTCGAAGGCCAGGAGATGGACGTGACAACGGCCGGCCTTGCGCGCATGAACATGATCCTGCACGACTTCCCCACGGCGAACATCCAGAACGGCAACACGCTCGCCGCGCCCAAATTCAAGGACGGGGAACAGCTACGCACCTACGACTACGTGGTGGCCAACCCGCCGTTCTCCAGCAAGACGTGGAGCATCGGCCTCACGCCCGCGAACGATCCTTACCAACGCTTTGCCTGGGGGGAGCCGCCAACGAAGCAGGGCGACTACGCGTTCCTGCTGCACATCATTCGTTCGATGAGGGGCACCGGAAAAGCGGCCTGCATCCTTCCGCATGGCGTGCTGTTCCGCGGCAATGCGGAAGCGGTGATCCGCCAGCAGCTCGTTCGCTCCGGCATCCTGAAGGGCATCATCGGGTTGCCCGCGAACCTGTTCTACGGCACCGGCATTCCCGCCTGCATCCTGGTGCTGGACAAGGAGAACGCCGCGGCGCGCGCAGGCGAAACGCGCAGCGGCGTGTTCATGCTGGATGCGAGCAAGGGCTTCATCAAGGACGGCAACAAGAACCGCCTGCGGGAGCAGGACATCCACAGGATCGTGGACACCTTTGTGAACCAGCGCGATGTGCCTCGCTACGCGCGCATGGTGCCGCTCGCCGAGATTGCAGACGCGAAGAACGACTTCAACCTGAACCTGCCGCGGTACATAGACACAAGCGAGCCGGAAGACCTGCAGGACATCGATGCCCACCTGAACGGCGGCATACCGGTGCGGGACCTGGATGACGATACGTCTGCGCTCGCGCCCTACTGGAAGGTGCTGCCCGGCGTGCGTGATGCGCTGTTCGGCGCGCTGCGGCCTGGCTACGTGGAACTGCGGCTGCCGATTGCCGAGGTGAAGGCAAGCATCCTGCAGCATCCCGAGTTCTTGGCCTTCAACACACTGGCCACGGAACGCTTCGCTGCATGGCGCAGTGGTTCGGAGGCAACGCTCGCGAACTACGGGCAGGACGGCCACCCGAAGGCGCTCATCGAGACGCTTGCGGATGCACTGCTCGCCGCGTTCGACGGGACGCCGCTGCTGGACGCCTACGACGTGTACCAGCACCTGATGGACTACTGGGCCGCCACGATGCAGGACGACGCCTACCTGATCGCCGCGGACGGCTGGGTGGCACGGCCCGCGCGCATCCTGGAGACAGACAAGAAGGGCAAGACGAAGGACAAGGGCTGGGTGTGCGACCTGGTGCCGAGGGCCTTCGTGGTGGCGCGGTACTTCGCGGCGGAGCAGGCGGCGCTGGAGACGGCACAGGCCGAACTCGATGCCGCGGCCGCGAGCATCGCCGAGCTGGAGGAAGAGCATGGCGGTGAGGATGGCGTGCTCGGTGCGCTGGAGAAGATCGCGAAGGCCGAGGTGGCAGCGCGGCTGAAGGAGGTGCGGCGCGCGGGGGCGGGGGATGCGGAGGCGAAGGAGGAGATCGCGGTGCTCGAGCGCTGGCTGGAACTCACCGAGCGCGAGGCGGCGGCGAAGAAGGCGGTGAAGGAGAAGGATGCTGCGCTGGATGCGGCTGCGTATGCGCGGTATGCGGGGTTGGGCGAGGCGGATGTGAGATCACTTGTTGTGGAAGACAAGTGGATGGCGCACATCGCGAAGTCCGTGCAGGGCGAGCTGGATCGCGTGTCGCAGACCTTGACCGCACGCATCCGGCAGCTTGCCGAAAGGTACGCCGCGACGCTGCCGGACCTCATCGACGAGATCGAGGAGTTTGCTACGCGCGTAGATGAACACCTCAAAAAGATGGGTGCGTCATGGAAGTAAGACCCGGCTACAAACAGACAGAGGTCGGCACTCTTCCCGAAGATTGGGAGATCTCTACGGTTGGCCGGGAGTTTTCAGTTCAATTGGGAAAGATGCTCGATGCTGAGAGGAATGTCGGCGTCGCAAAACCATACCTTGGTAACAAAGCAGTCCAGTGGAGCCGTATTGATATCGGCAGCCTACCGACCGTTCCGATGTCGCCCACGGACATGGCGAAGTTCCGCCTGGAACACGGCGATCTCCTC
>CAMAVY010000049.1 GCA_945861675.1 Klebsiella pneumoniae
CGGTCGCCAGCGCCATGGTTTGCGTTTCAAGTTGCGCATCGGGGACGACGTCGTGGACCAGCCCAAGCTGCTGTGCCTCTTGCGCAGACACCACACGTTTCTTCACCAGGAAATCCATGGTGCGCGCCACACCCATCAACTGCACCAGCAGGTACTGGCCGCCCTCGTCTGGCAGCAGCCCGAAGCGCAGGGTAGCGCTGCCAAGGCGTGCACTTTCAGCGGCAAGGCGAAAGTCACAGGCAAGGGCGAGCGAAAAGCCGGTTTGGATGGCCACGCCGTTCACCGCTGCGATCGACAACTTGTCGCAGTTGCGCACGGCGAGGTTCAGCGCCTGGGACAGGATGCGCAGCCCGTTGTAGGTCCCCATGGCGTTGTCGTGACCCGCATGAATGGGTGGCACGAGTGCCGTGCCGCCAAGTGCCCGCGCGTGGCCGGAAATGTCGTCGCCCGCGCAGAATGCGCGGCCAGTACCGATGAACACCAGCACCCGCACGCGGTTGTCCATGGTCGCCTGAGTCACGGTTTCCACCAGGTCGCGCTTGATGGCCTGGGTCAGTCCGTTCAGGCGCTCGGGCGTGGTGAATTGAATCCAGGCGATGCCGGGATCGCGCAGTTCTACTGAAAAGCCCGTGAACTCGCCTGTCTGCATCATCGTGTGCACCCCCGCCATTGAGTGTCTCGAACAGTACGCGATGCACCGAGGCTGCTCCATACAGCGGCCTGATTTGTATTGCGGAAGTGGGCCTGGGACGCATGTCACACAGCGGCACTGGCCGGTTGTCAGGCGTGAACCATGCTGTGCTGTGTTCATATTCGGAGCCGGAATTTGGCCACTCTACGATCGTCTGACCGCGCGCGGTCCTTTCTGCTTCACGGGACAGCGTTTCACGAAACAGTAGGCGCGTTCATGCTGGCCGGATGTCTTCTGGCGGGGCTGGTGGCGGGCACCGCAGAGGCACGACCGACGCTGCGTGACTCGGGCAGCAAGGGACAGCAAGCGGAACAGGATACGGAACGCGATCGCAGCCGGGCTACGCAGGTCAGCCGTGCGTTCCTGGATACGAACCGCGTCAATCCCGAAACAGTGCGTCTCTCGCGTGTATGGGTGGATGGACGCGGCACCGGCCATACGCGTTGGCGGCAGATGCAGGATGGCCTGCCGGTGTGGGGCGCCGAAGGCATTCTGCATGTGCGTGGCACGAAGGTGTACGACGTGACCAATGGCTTCGTCGCCGGCATGAACGCAAACACATCGCCGGGAATTGATGCTGCGTCAGCGCGGGCCATCGCATTGTCGGCGGCAGGCTGCCCGAACTGCACGACAGAGGTTGCGAGCAGCGATCTGTGGGTCGCGCGCATGGCCGGCGCGGATCGATTGGTCTATCGCGTTGTTGTGGTCGTGCAAGGCCGTACTCAGGCACCGGAGCAACTGGTGTTGTTCGTCGATGCGCACACCGCGGAGATCGTTGAGCAGTACGACAACCTGCACACAGGTACAGGCCTGTCCTTGTACCGCGGCAATCTCACCATCCCAACACTGAACGTGGGCGGCTCGCGCTTTATGGAAGACACCACGCGGCGCGTGGGTACGTTCGACTTCCGCAATGGCACCGCATCTGCAGCGCGCGCGACGGATGCCGACGACATCTGGAACGCCGCCAATCAGCGCGCGGCCGTTGATGCACATTCTGCGTCCATTGCAGTGATGGACTACCTGCGGCTGGTGCACGCTCGAACCGGCATCGACGGGCGCGGTGGTCCAGGCGTTGTCGCTTCCGCGAACAATGTCGCCACGCTGCAGGTCAGCGGCGTGCACTACGGCGTGAACTACAACAACGCGTTCTGGGATGGGCAGAAGATCATCCTGGGTGACGGTGACGGCACCACGTTCGGCCCATTGGTCGCGCTCGACATCATTGCGCATGAATGGATCCACGGACTGACCCAGTACACGGCCAACCTGACCTACAACGGCGAATCGGGCGCGCTCAATGAGTCGTTCTCTGACGTGTTCGGCGCGATGGTCGAGCGCCAGGTGAACGGCGAGACAGCCAATACATGGAAGATCGGCGAAGACGCATTCACGCCCGCGGTTCCGGGTGATGCGCTGCGCTATCTGAACAATCCGCGCCAGGGCGCGAACCTTGGCTACACGGCAAACGATCAACCGGATCACTACCTCGATCGCTATACCGGCACGCAGGACAACGGCGGCGTGCACGTGAACTCCGGCATTGCGAACTATGCGTTCTATCTGACTGCCAAGGGCGGCACGCATCGTCGTGGCGGCAGCGCAACGGGCATCGGGGCGGATGCTGCTGCGCGCATCTGGTACCGCGCGCTCACCACCTACATGACATCCAGTTCCAACTTCTCGGTCGCGCGCACGGCAACCATGAATGCTGCCCGCGATCTGTTCGGGCTGCAGAGCACGTCGCAGATCGCGGTGCAACGCGCGTGGTGTCTGGTGGGCGTGGGCCAATGCCCCGTGACGGAGTTGCTGACCAATGGCGGGTTCGAAACGACTGTCAGCCCGTGGGTAAGCACGGGCGCCGGTGCGGTGTTCAGGGCCGCCGGTGGCAGCCCGCGCACGGGCACAGGCAACTTCAACTTCGGCGGTGCAAACAGCCAGACCGGCCGTGTGTATCAGGAGATGCTGATTGCGCCCAATGCGGTGCCGTCGCTGTCCTTCAACCTTGCCGTTGTATCGAGTGATACCGGGACTACTGCGAAGGATCGATTGGTTGTCGAAGTGCAGAACAGCGCTGGAACTGTGCTTGCGACGCTCGCGACCTTCAGCAACACCAACCGAACCGCTGCTGGCACCTATGTACTGCGTGGGACCTACCCCATGACCGCCTATGCAGGGCAGCGCGTGCGGATTGCCTTCCGAGTCAGCACGGATGCCTTGCTACCAACGACCTTCAGGCTGGACGATGTGAGTCTGAAGTAGCGCGGATCCGGATCCGAGCCACGCGTAAGCGGCGCTACCATAGCCCGCACTTCGACTTGCTCTGGAGCCTGCTGTGTCTTCCGCGTTGGATGCTGATCCCGATTGGACCCATGAACGCGGCGAGTGGCGCGCGGCAGTCGATGACCTGCTGCGCCTGCGTGGCAGTGCGGCCGCTGCTGAGATGCTCAAGCATCTGTATGAACACGTCTCGCGTCAGGGCGTAGTGCTGGCCGAGGCCACACTCAATACGCCGTATCGCAACAGCATTCCGTTGTCCGAAGAACCGCAGTACCCCGGCGACATCGAGCTCGAACAACGCATCGAGAACCTGATTCGCTGGAATGCGGTGGCCATGGTGCAGAAAGCCGAGGACTCCGGCGCGGCCGTGGGTGGCCACATTGCAACCTATCTGTCGACGGCAACCATGATGGAGGTGGGCAACCATCACATCTGGCGCGGGCCGCAGTTCGATGACGGCCAGGATCTGGTGAGCTTTCAACCGCACGCTGCGCCCGGTGTGTATGCGCGCGCCTTTCTGGAAGGTCGGCTGAGCGTTACGCAGCTGGGCAACTTCCGTCGCGAACTCGGAGCAGGCGGCGGTCTGCCGTCGTATCCGCACCCGCGGCGCATGCCGCAGTTCTGGCAGATGCCGTGCGCCAGCATGGGCTTGTCTACGCCCACCGCGATCTATGTCGCGCGCTTCGCCCGCTATCTGGAACATCGTGGGCTCAAGCGCCCGTCGCAGGGCAAGGTCTGGAACTTCATCGGTGATGGCGAGAGTGATGAGCCGGAAGTACTCGGCACCATCAACATTGCTGCGCGTGAACAACTCGACAATCTGGTGCTGGTGATCAACTGCAACCTGCAGCGCCTCGACGGCCCTGTCAGGGGCAATGGCAAGATCATTCAGGAGCTGGAGCGCTCCTTCCGCGGTGCCGACTGGCATGTGCTGAAGGTCATCTGGGGCGGCGGCTGGGATTCACTGCTGGCGCGCGATGTCAATGGCATTCTGCAGAAGCGCATGGATGAAGCAGTCGATGGTGACTATCAGTACTACACCGCGTCGGCAGGCGATCGCGTGCGCGAGCATTGGGTTACGAACACACCGGCGCTGCGTGATCTGATGAAGACGCTGACTGACGAGGAGATCCGCACCATCAAACGCGGTGGGCATGACCGCCGCAAAGTATTCGCTGCGTTTGAAGCCGCGCGCCTGGTGCGCGGCAAGCCAGTGGTCATTCTGGTGAAGACTGTGAAGGGCGAAGGATTGGGCGCCGGCACAGAGGGCCGGAACACGGTGCACCAGAAGAAGATTCTCAGCCGCGAGGAACGTGTGGAACTGGCAGCGCGACTCGGCATTCCGTTGTCGCGTGAGGCGGTTGAGCGCGCAGACTTTTACCGGCCGTCTGCCGATTCAGTGGAGATGCGCTATCTGCTGCAGCGACGTAGCACGCTCGGCGGTTCGTTTCCCACGCGCAGCGCAACGTTCATTCGCCCGCCCATGCCGGTCGATGCAACATTCGCGGAACTGGAGAAGGGCAGCGAGCGTCCGGCATCGACGACCATGTTGATGGTGCGGCTGCTTGCGCGTCTGCTGCGTGATCCAGGCGTTGGCAAATACATCGTGCCCATCGTGCCGGACGAGGCGCGCACCTTCGGCATGGACGGGTTGTTTCCACAAGCCGGCATCTATTCGCCCGCTGGCCAGCGCTACACGCCGGTGGATGCCGGCACGCTGGCGCCCTACAAGGAAACCAAAGACGGCCAGATTCTGCAGGAAGGCATCTGCGAAACAGGTGCGCTCGCATCGTTTCTTGCTGCGGGCATTGCATACGCGAATCACGGCCTGCCCATGATTCCCTTCTACATCTTCTACTCCATGTTCGGCATGCAACGCGTGGGCGACATGATCTGGTCCTGCGGCGACGCCATGGCCAAAGGCTTCCTGCTGGGTGGTACCAGCGGCCGCACTACGTTGAATGGCGAAGGCGTGCAGCATCAGGACGGCCACAGTCAGATGCTTGCGAGCACGGTGCCGAACCTCGTCAGCTACGACCCGGCATTCGGCTATGAACTGGCCGTGATCGTGCGCGATGGCATCCGCCGCATGTACATCGAGGACGAGGACGTCTTCTACTACATCACCATCACCAACCAGAATCAGGTGCATCCGGGGTTGGCGACCGCAGCAGGTGCAGCCGAATCGTTTGCAGCTCAAGCAACTGCGACTGAAGCAATTGCAGCCGAAGCAGGGGCCGATGCGGAAGCCAGCGTGCGTGCAGGCATTCTTGCGGGTTTGTACTGCTATGCGCGTATACCGGCTGTGCCGACTGCTACGAAGTCGAAGCCGGCGACCAGATCGAAATCAAGCGTCAGCGCCAAAGCACACCTGTTGGGTTCTGGTGCCATCATGTCGGAAGTGCTCGAAGCCGCGCAGTTGCTTGCGGCCTTGGGTATTGCTGTCGATGTGTGGAGTGCCACCAGCTACAACGCGCTGGTGCGCGAGGCGGAAGTGACTGAACGCGCCAATCTGCTGGCGCCCGCATCGCCCCGTCAACTGACCTATGTAGAGCGCTGCTTTGCGGGCGAAGGCGGCGTGTTCGTTGCAGCCTCCGACTACATGCGCGCCTGGCCGGGACGCATCGCCCGCTGGTTGCCGGGCCCGGTGGCCGTGCTCGGTACGGACGGGTTCGGTTTGTCGGAGTCGCGTCCACGCTTGCGCGAGCACTTCGAGGTGAACGCGCGCTGGATTGCGTATGCAGCGGTTGCGCTGCTTGCGCGCAATGGTGCTGTCGATGCCGCGCTGGTTGAACGGCTGCGTCCGGCTGCCGATCCGATGTGCAACGAGTCGCCCGCGCCTGCGCAGCAGGGTTGATTCAGGGTCGGTCCTCCTTCAGATTGCTGGTCACTTGAAGGCAGCGCCATTTGCGTGCGCGTTGCCCGGCACGCATTTTTCAACGTTGATGGGGAGGGGTCCTGCCATGAATTTCGACATTCCGAAGGAGATTGCCGACTACCTGATTGAACTCGACGAGTTCATCGAGCGTGAGATCACGCCGCTGCAGATGGCCAACGACAACAACCGGTTCTTCGATCACCGCCGCGAAGATGCGCGCACCGACTGGGAGCGTGGCGGCCTGCCCAACGAGGAATGGGAAGACCTGCTTGCGCAGGCGCGCCGGCTGGCCGACAAAGCCGGTCACTATCGCTATGCATTTCCGAAGCAGTTCGGTGGCAAGGACGGCACGAATCTCGGCATGGCCATCATCCGCGAACACCTGGCCGCGAAAGGTCTGGGCCTGCACAACGACCTGCAGAACGAGCACTCGATTGTTGGCAACAACGTCGGCCTGATGTTGATGCTGCTGTACGGCACCGAGAAGCAGAAGTCCGAATGGCTGGACGACATGCTGAATGGCCGGCGCGGCTTTGCATTCGGCATCACCGAACCGAAGCATGGCTCGGATGCCACCTGGATGGAGACGCGCGCGGTGCGCGAAGGTGACAGCTGGGTGATCAACGGTGAGAAGACCTGGAACACCGGCATCCACAAGGCGCAGTACGACCTGATCTTTGCGCGCACCAGCGGTAAACAGGGTGATGGCCTGGGCATTACCGCGTTCCTGGTGCCGACCAAGTCCGATGGTTTCAAGATTGAAGAGTATCTGTGGACATTCAACATGCCGACCGATCACGCGCACATCTCGTTGACGAATGTGCGTGTGCCGCATGACGCCATCTTTGGCGGTGAAGGTCGTGGGCTGCAGGTGGTGCAGCATTTCTTCAACGAGAACCGCATTCGTCAGGCGGCGGCCAGTCTGGGTGCCGCGCAGTTCTGCATCAACGAATCAGTGCGGTACGCACAGGAACGCAAGCCGTTTGGCAAACCGTTGTCGAGCAACCAGGCCATCCAGTTTCCGCTGGTGGAATTGCAGACGCAGGCAGAGATGCTGCGCGCATTGATTCACAAGACCGCGTGGATGATGGATACCTACGGCGCGTTCTCGGTGTCTGACAAAGTATCGATGTGCAACTATCAGGCGAATCGCTTGTGCTGTCAGGCAGCGGACCAGGCGATGCAGGTGCATGGCGGCATGGGCTATTCGCGGCACAAGCCCTTCGAGCACATCTACCGGCACCACCGCCGCTACCGGATTACCGAAGGCGCGGAAGAGATTCAGATGCGCCGGGTGGCCGGGTACATGTTCAACTACATGTCGCAGCGCGCGCCCAAGGGCGTATCGGAGTAACCATTCTCATGAGCAACGCATCGACCATGAGCAATGCATCGACGGCGCCTGTGCCGATGGTGATTTCGCCAGAGCAGTTTCATGCGCGGCTGGCTGCCTTTCTGGCGCGGGTTGTGCCCGATTTCCACGAGCTGGTCAGCTACGAGCGGCTGTCCGGTGGCGCCAGTCAGGAAACCTATCGGCTGCGCATTCTCGGCGCTGACGGTGAGCGCGCGCTGTGTATGCGGCGCGCGCCGGGTGGCAGCGAGCATGCGCGCACGCCCAGCCATCCCGGGCTCGCGACCGAAGCTCTGTTGATGCAGTGCGCGCGGCGCGTGGGCGTGCCTGAACCGGAAGTGCACGGTGTGCTGCAGGACAGCGACGGCCTGGGTGGCGGCTTCGTCATGCAATGGGTTGAAGGTGAAGCACTGGGTGCACGCATTGCGCGCGGCGAAGCGCTTGCTGCGCTGCGCCCGAAGCTTGCCTTCGAGTGCGGGCGCGTGCTGGCGCAGATTCACGCCATCGATGTTCAGGCAACCGGGCTCGACAAGCTGCTGGATGTCATCACGCCGGAGCAGTTCATCGAGCAGACGTGGCAGCGTTATCAGGTGCTCAGCACGCCGCAGCCGATGATTGACTACGCAGCACGCTGGTTGCGCGACAACCTGCCCGCGCAGTCGCGTCTGGCGCTGGTGCACAACGACTTCCGCAATGGCAATTTCATGGTGAACCCGCAGGGCATCGTGGCAGTGCTCGACTGGGAGGTCGCGCACATCGGCGACCCCATGCGCGACCTCGGGTGGTTGTGCACGAACTCCTGGCGCTTTGGCGCTACACCACCGGTGGGCGGCTTCGGCGCCTATGCAGACCTGTTTGCAGGCTACGAATCGGTGTCCGGCATTCGCGTTGACCCGGCGCACGTGAAGTTCTGGGAAGTGTTCGGGTCATTCTGGTGGGCGACCGGTTGTCTGGGCATGGCGGAGCATTACCGCAGCGGACCTGACAAGACGGTTGAGCGGCCTGCGATCGGTCGGCGCACTTCGGAATGCCAGGTGGACTGCGTGAACCTGATCATTCCCGGGCCGGTAAACATGCTGCGGCCTGAAGCCTTCGACTCCGAGCTCGATATGCCGCGCATCGACGAGCTGTTGACCAGCGTGCGCGATTTTCTGCGCGGCGATGTCATGGCGTCGACGACCGGGCGCACCAACTTTCTGGCACGGGTGGCCGGCAATTCACTCGACATCGTGCTGCGTGAGTTGGGCGTAACGGCCGCGCATCGGGCCGGCGAGTGGCAACGTCTGCGACGCTTGTTCGACAGTTCGGACGACCTGCAGACCTTGCGCTGGCGTCTGACCCACGCACTGCGTGACGGCAGCATGCAACTGGATGCGGAAGGGCTGGCGGCGCACCTGCGTGAAACTGTGGTCAATCAGGTGGCGATTGATCAACCCAGCTACAGTGGGCTGCAGATCGCCCTCAAGAACGCCGCCGCCGGATGATTCCCACACTGTCCGAACATGAGTTGCGCGTGCTCGGGTGCCTGATGGAGAAATCCGTCATCACGCCTGAGCAGTATCCACTGACGCTCAATGCACTCATGCTGGCCTGCAATCAGAAGTCCAGCCGCGATCCGGTGCTGAACCTCACGCCGGTTGAGACCCAGCATGCAGCGCGCGATCTCGAAGCCAAGCTGCTGCTGAAGCGCGAAGAGAATTTTCGCAGTGGAATCGAAAAGTTCCAGCAACGCTTCTGCAACACAGCGTTCAGTGCGGTGCAATTGTCTGAGCAGCAGTTCGGTGCGCTGTGCCTGCTGCTGCTGCGCGGCGCGCAGACGCCAGGCGAAATTCGTTCGCGCGCCGGGCGGCTGTGCAGCTTCGAAACCAACGAAGATGCCGCCGCGGTGCTGCAGAGCCTGATGGATCGCGAAGGTGGCCCGCTTGTTGCGCGGCTGCCACGGCGTGCAGGGCGACAGGATCACGAGTACGCGCACCTGCTGGCGGGAGAGATCGAATCTGCGCCGGTGGACGCGGCTGCGAGGACAAGCGCGTTGCTGGTTGACCGAGCCGATCGAGGCGATCGCGCCGATCGGATCGCGCAGCTGGAAGCCCGCGTCGCCGCGCTGGAAGCTGCACTGGATGCGTTGCGAGCAGAGCTCGGCGCGAATTAGCTGCCGCCGCGACCCGTTAAAGCACAAGCCAGGTCGCGAGCCCCAGGAACAACCCCATGCTGGCCACATCCGTCGTGGTCGTCAGAAAAATACTGGAAGCGGTTGCTGGGTCGGCGCCGAGGCGGCGCAATACCAGCGGCACAACGGCCCCCGAGATGCCGCTGATCGTGCAGCTGCCGATCATGGCCAACAGCACCACGGCCGCAAGCGTGAAAGCGGGTACACCGGGTTGACTGCTTGCGTACCACCACATGGCGGCTGCAGCCGTGATGCCGACCAGGATGCCATTGCATAGCCCGAGCCCGGCTTCCTTGAGCACTGCGGCCATGGCTTTGCTCTGGTCCAGTTCACCGAGCGTCAGCCCGCGCAACACGACCGCCAGCGCCTGACACCCTGTGTTGCCTGACTGCCCCGCCAGCACCGGCAGGAAAACCGCCAGCACCACCAGCTGATCGATGGTGTGTTCAAAGGAGCCCACCACCGCTGCAGCGGTGAATGCGGTGAGCAGGTTCAGCTGCAGCCATGGGTGACGGAAGCGCAGGCTGCGCAGAAACGGCGTCGCCAGACGTTCCTCTTTCTCAACACCAACCATGACGCCGGCCTGCGCGCTGAGTTCGAAGGCCTGCTGCTCGAACAGCACCTGACCGCGCACGACGCCGATCAGGCGAGCGTTCTCGTCGACGACCGGATACACGGGAAAGTGCCGCTTCACGGCCTCCTTCATCGCATCCGTTGCGGGCGTGCTCGCCTGCAATGCAAAGGGGTTGGTCAGCATGATGTCGCCAAGGCGTTGCTCGCGTTTGGCGAACAACAGCTCGCGGAATACCAGTACGCCAATCAGGCGGCCTTCGTGGTCGGTGACCCAGCCGTAGGTGACGAATGCGCGCTTGACGATGCGTTCCAGCTGATTGATAGCGTCGCCGACCGTGGTTTCAGGTCGGAACACCGCAGTGGGTGCATCCATCAGCCGCCCGATGCTGTCTTCCGGGTAGCCATGATTGCGCAGCCATTGTTCCCGCACTTCGGGTGCGGCGGCGGCCAGCAATGCCTGTCTGCGTGGCTCGTCGAACTCCCATAGCACCAGATCGGCAATCGCAGGGTTGACCTGCGCCAATACGGTCACGATGGTGCTGTCGGACTGCTGCTCGATCTGCTCGTGGGCTTCAAGCGGCCCGAGACGTTGTACCTTCTCAACGAGTACGCCCATGAGCGCGGCATGCTGGTCCGGCGTGCGCTGCACATCGGCGTTGGGTTCGGATGCCGACAACGTATTCCTCCTTTGGGCTGGCTTGTTGCAGGGCGTACGGATGGGCCCGGCAGGGCGCGAAGTGGTTCTGTCGATACTGGCCGACGTCATGCGGGCCGCGTGTTGATCAGCTCCGCAGCGCAGAATGCCAGTAGATGACGGTCATCACGAACTGCAATCTGCATGGAACGTGGACCGATGACCTGGCTACCCACGACGACTTTGCCCCGATCTCAGACTGATAGTCGGACGGTCATAAGTGCGGAAAGTGTGTGGACCGAATACGAATCCACTGTGGACGAGGGCCCTGCATCCGCGCTGCAATGCACGCTTGAGCCAACTATGAGCGCCGCATGAGTGTCCGCCTGCATCATCTGACCTGTTTCGTATCGCCGGGCGGCAGCGAGCACAAGCTTCTGAACCAACTGGGTCTGGCAGCAGGCACGCCCGCAGCGCATCCGGGTCAGGGCACTCAAGGGTTGCCATACCACTTTCGCAGCAGTTTTCTTGAGCTGGCCTGGGTGGATGACGAAGCGCCGCTGCTGGCGCCGGCCTCGGTCGCGTTGCATCAGCTCGAGCGCACGCGCTGGCCGGAGCACGAGGGCAATCCGTTCATCATCGTGCTGACACGCGACAACAACGACGTGCCGCTACCGACGCGTGAGATGAAGGCACCGGGCCAGCCGCCGATGCCGATCGCCGTGGGTGACAACGTCGATCGTCTCGATGAACCGCTGGTGCTGGTGCTGCCGATGGGGGCCGGCGTGCCGTCGCCCGCTGCGGGTGTACGAACACAGGCAGAGATCGGCCTGACCAGCATCAGCTGTCTGGAATTCACGCTGCCGCAACCGCCGTCGGAAACGATGCTGGCGCTGGCTGCAACGGGCCTGGTACGGCTGCGCAAAGGGCCGGTGGCGCACGTGTTCATTGAGGCCGACGGCGGCCGACGTGGACAGCGCCTGGACCTCGCGCCGCTGCTGAACATCGGCTTTTCCGTATAGGGCTGTTTTCCGCCTGGATTCTTTGCTGTGATGCGCTGCCTTTCTGCGATGCACTTCCTTGCGGGCGTGCAGTCTTTCAGTTGCTATCGATTTGGAGCACGTCCTGCGTGAACACTTTCCATAGTCCGCTCAAGCTCGCATTGCAGACCGGTGCTGATCGTGTGTCGGTCATCGATGGCGAGGTGCAGTTCAGCTTTGCCCAACTCGCCGACCGCTGTGCACGGCTGGTGGGTGGGCTGCGTGCGCTGGGGCTGAACAGTGGCGATCGCGTGGCGATCCTTGCCGCCAATTCGCATCGCTACATCGAAACCTATGTGGGCGTGCCGGCCGGTGGTCTGGTGGTGGTGCCGCTCAACACGCGTCATGCCGACGCGGAACTGCGTTATGCGCTGGCGGACTCAGGTGCGCGGGTTCTGCTGACCGACCGCGATCCGGCCGTATTCGCGGACCTTGTGCAGCACGCCATTCGAATCCCGGACGAGTACGAGGCGCTGCTCGCGGGCGCCTCGGCGTATCCGTTGGGTCGGTCGATCACCGAAAACGACCTGGCCGGGTTGTTCTACACCGGCGGCACGACCGGCGCATCGAAAGGCGTGATGTTGAGCCACCGCAATCTGATCGCCAATGCGCAGCACTGGCTGCAGACCGCGCCACAGAGCGAAGCGGATCGGGTGCTGGTCATGGCACCCCTGTTTCACGCAGCCGGCTCCAACGGTGTGCTGGCCAACATCTGGACCGGTGGCTGCCAGATCACGCTGGGTGCGTTCGATCCGAAACAGGCGCTGGAGCTGATTCAGCGCCATCGCATCAGCGTGACGCTGGGTGTGCCGACCATGCTGTCTGCCATCGCCGAAGAACAGCTGGTGCGGCCGCGCGACGTCAGCAGCATGCGGGTGATTGCCCATGGCGGCTCGCCGATTGCGACCGAAGTGATTCGTCGCACACACATGGCGTTTCCCAATGCGGAGCTGGTGGAAGTCTATGGCGCAACCGAGCTATCGCCGCTGGCGACGGCGCAGATCGGCGAGCAGAAGCTGATTGATCAGCCGCGCGCCCGTTCATGCGGTCGGGCGGTGCCGGGCTGCGACATCAGCATTCTGGACGCCAACGATTCCGAAGTGCCGCGCGGCGTGGTGGGCGAGGTCGTTGTGCGTGGGCCGAACGTCATGCTGGGCTATTGGAACAAGCCGGAGCAGACCGCCGCCGTGCTGAAGCATGGCGCCTACTGGACGGGCGATCTTGGCTACATGGATGACGCGGGATTTCTGTTTCTGGTCGACCGCAGTAAAGACATGATCGTGACCGGGGGTGAAAACGTTTACTGCACCGAAGTGGAAGAAGTGCTCTATCGCCACCCTGCAGTGCTGGAAGCTGCGGTGTTCGGCGTGCCCGATGAAAAGTGGGGCGAGGCCGTCTACGCAGTGGTGGTGCCGCGCGCTGAGCAGGGCGACGTTGATCCCGCAGACATCATTGCGTTCTGTCGCCAGCACATCGCGGGCTACAAGGTGCCGAAGGGCGTTGACCTGCGCGCTGAGGCCTTACCGAAATCTGGGCCCGGCAAAGTGCTGAAGCGCGAACTGCGCGCACCGTTCTGGGCGGGACGGGAGCGCAACGTCGGGTAGCAGGCAAATTCAATCCTCAACAAATGCACGCAGGCGCGCGAGCGCCACGTCCCACTGCGCGGCAATATGGTCAAGCTGACGCCGCGCTTCATGCAGCCGTCGTTGCTCAGGCGGCATTCCGTTTCGCGACCTGTACGAGTGGCGGTGACGATGCCGGCGCGTTGCAGAATGCCTGGATGTTTCGTGACCGCCTGGCGCGTTACCGTACTGCCCTGTGTGAGGCGGGCGATCGAGGCAGGGCCGTCGTCGCTCAAGCGTGTCACGAGTGCGAGCCGCGTCGGGTCACCCAGTGCGGCGAATAGCACGGCCGGTGGAGGAATGTCTGCGATGCGGCCGCGCGCCCCCGTGCGGCCGTTAGTCCATGCGGCCGACATGATGCTCGATCAACTTCATCTGCATCGTCCAGCCTTGTGCATTCTGCTCGAACGAGGTTGCGCGCCGTGCGCTGGGAATGGCGTCAAAGCCTGAATCAGTGCCGGTCAGCATGACGCCGCCGTCAACGTCGGCCAGTGTGAACTCGACAAGTGTCGTGGGTTCTGGGGTGTAGTCGGCGTTGCCGTCGATCGCGTGCGGATGCCAGCGGAACGCGAAGCGCGTTTGCGGTTCGCGACGAACGATCTCGATGTGCAGTGGCAAGCCGGCCTGGGGTGCCTGCATGCGTGCGATCTCGTCGTCCGAGGTCGTTGGCGCGATTTGCCCGGACACCATCGTGCCCTGCACGAATGCACCGCGCTAAGCGCACACCGAACCATTGCCCGAAGCGCTCGGCATCGACCAGCGCCTGCCAGACGCGGGCGCGTGGCGCGCAGGAATACCTGTTTCCCGATTCGGTCGGTCGATGGCGTTGGCATGCTGGCGGACGCCCTATCGAGGGTTGCCCATGCGCGCTTCAGGCAACCGTTGGGTTGCCTGAAGCCATGGCCCTGAACCCGCATTCCCGACGGCCGGCGCCGATCAAACAGCCGGTAGTCATGCATTCGGCAACAGCGGATCCGCGTCGATCCATTGCAAGGTGAACTGCTTGTGTTTGATGCGCCAGCCGTCGGCTGTGCGCACGACCTGGTCCGCGTACTTTGCGCTAACAGTCAGTTGTCGTGCGCCGTCCGCAGTGGTGCGGACCTGCTTTGCGGACAAGTAACTGCGGACCTGCCCGGTGTCGCCTGTCACGGTGACCTGATGCGAACCCAACAGGTGCTGGCTGACGGTCAGCGACGAAAGGGATGCATTCAGGAAGTTCCAGATCGCGTCGAAGCCGGACATGCTGCCCGCACCGAAGTCTGCCGTGGCATCAGCCGTGAAGATGCTGCCGAGTTGCGCGCGATCGAGGTTATCGACGGCCCAGCAGTAGCGATTGGTGAGATCAAGAATGTCCTGCTCATCGAGCAGACGTTGCAGTCGAGGGTCCATCGGTTCGCCTGGGTCACGAGTGTGTGTTGGGACGTCGTTCGGCAAGCGTGCTTGCTGAAGACGGGCATGTGGTATGTCGTGCATGATCCGCTCTGATCGCTGAGTCAGTCGAGCCCCGAGCAGGCTCTGACGTGACTATTGCCATGCCGGCTGCAGTACCGTGCAGGTCGGCCCCGGTATGCGAATCCTGGTTTTTGTTTGCTTGTTGTTTTGGCTTTATCTGGGGAGAAGTTATGGGACGGGTTGAAGGCAAGGTCGCAATTGTCACTGGCGGCGCCATGGGTCTGGGTGAGGCAGATGCCCGCGCGCTGGCGCGCGAAGGCGCGCGGGTTGTGGTCACCGATGTGAATCGTGAACTCGGTGCGGCTGTGGCGAAGGACATCGGTGGTGAATATCGCTTCCACGATGTTACGAGCGAAGAACAGTGGATCGCGTTGATCGACGATGTGGTGAAGACCTACGGCGGGCTGCACATTCTGGTGAACAACGCTGGCATTGTTGAGCCGGGAAACATCGAAACCCAGACCTACGCCGAATACAAACGGCAGATGGCGGTTAGCGCCGATGGCACTTTTCTTGGCTGCAAGTACGCAGTGCCGGCGATGGCGAAGAGCGGCGGTGGTTCCATCGTGAACATGGCATCGATTGCCTCGAAGCGTGGTGTGCACAACGTGTCTGCATACTGCGCAGCGAAGGGCGCAGTAGAGGCGCTGTCGCGTGCGGTGGCAGTGCATTGCCTGACCGAGAACAACAAGGTCCGCTGCAACTCCATTCACCCAGGCAGCATCGATACGCCCATGGTGCGCGGCGTTGGCGCGAAGATGGTCGCGGCGGGTCTGGTCAGCGTGCAGACACCCACTTCACCGCCGCCGCGGCCGCAGCGCCTGGGTGATCCGTCGGACATCGCCAACATCGTGGTGTATCTGGCATCGGATGAATCGAAGTTCATGAGCGGCCAGGAGTTCATTCCCGATGGTGGTTTGTCCGCCGTGATGGCGCCATTCCCGAGCTGATCCGCCAACAAACCCGATCAGGCGCGCCGCGCCCGACTGAAGTCATCTGAACACCTGACCTGGAGCAGACTGCGTGCACATCGGCGTATCGACATTTCCAACGGATTATTCCATTCGCCCCACAGTGCTCGGTGCAGCACTTGAAGCTGCAGGCTTCGAGTCGCTGTGGGTGGTGGAGCACACACACATTCCGGCATCACGGCGCACGCCCTATCCGTTGGGCACACCCTTGCCGAGCATCTACTGGGAGAGCTACGAACCGCTGACCTATCTTGCGCAGGTGGCGGCTGTGACGCAGAAGCTGCAGATCGGTACGGGTGTGTGTCTGGTGGCCGAGCATCACCCCATCGCATTGGCCAAGCGCGTAGCGTCGCTGGACTCGTTGTCCGATGGGCGCTTTCTGTTCGGCGTCGGTGCAGGTTGGAATGCCGAAGAGCTGGAAAACCACGGCGTGCGATTTGAAGATCGGTGGCGTGTACTGCGTGAGAACATCCTGGCGATGAAAGCCATGTGGACGCAGAAGGACGCAGAGTTTCACGGCAAGTTCGTGAACTTCGATCCTGTGTGGGTGGAGCCAAAGCCGGCACGCAAACCGCACCCGCCGGTGTTCATCGGTGCCTCATCCACCTGGGCCATCAAACGCGTGGCGGAATTCGGCGAAGGCTGGTACCCCATCATCATGCCGGACTTCGCGGAACGGCTGCAGCAGCTGGATCGTGAGTGTGCGGCGCTCGGCCGTGATCGCAGCGCAATCGACATCACCGGCTTGACCCAGCCGGCCGACAAGCAGGCGTTGGTCGATCTTGCTCAGCTGGGGGTGAATCGCGTGGTCATCGGCCTGCCCACCATGAATGAGGCGGACAGCCTGCGCTGGATTGAAGAGAACGCGCAGATTGTCCGCTGGGCTCAGCAGGTATGACGGTGAAGTCGGCCTAACGGTTCAGTTGCGGCGCGCCTGCTCACGGCGCGCCTCGCCACGGCGGACAGTAGCCAATAGCAGAAGGGCAGCGCCAAGCAGCGGCAGCGTTTGCGGCGCGGGCACCGGGGCGCGTGTCATGCGCAGCCCAGCGAAGAACGGAAGAGTGGTTGGCGATGTCGGCGGTGCCCCGATCGGGCTGATCCGTACGAAGTCGAGCAGCAGTCGGCCCGCAAAGGTTGGCAGATCCGCCAATAGCGCGTTGTTGGCCAGGAAGTCGGGCGCGCCGAGCAAGGTCTCGCTCCAGAACATGCGGATGTTGACCAACCTGATCCCGCCGAGGTCGAAGCCACTCAGCGTATGGGGAAAGCCAGGGCCGATCTGAAAGGGATCTGCGAGCAGCAGAAGCGTATGGGTTGGCGGCGCGGGGCCGCCGGTGGCGGCGGGGGTGGAATCTGGTATGCGCCGTTGCTGGCCACAACGTTGCCGCCAGCGCTGTCGCTGAATGCTCGGCCGTCTACTGCGCCGTTGAGGCTGACGATCGCGTCGTTGTAGAGCGATGCGAAGAGAAATCCGAACGCCGTGCTGGGACCCTGGCCGGACAGCCGCGCTGCGGCATCGTAAACAATGCTGCCGGTCGCAGGACCAGCGAACTTGCCGAGCAGGTCCCGGCGCGGCCTGAAGGGCAGTTGCGGGCCGGTGCTGAAGTTGTAGCGCACGGGAGAAGCTGCTGCAGGCATCGTGAACGACGCAATGTCGAACACGAGCAATGCTGCAATGGACCTTGAACGCGCTTGGTGGCTCCGTGATTGGCTGAATGGTGTGTCCTGCGACAGTCCATTTGCCGAACGACGGGTGGGGGACTACGCAGCGATTGGTCGACCCGTTGCTGCGCGTGCAGCAGATCAAGGCGGTCAGCCACAGACTTGCGCTTGAGCGTCACGACGTTCGGACGGTCGCGCCCCGCAGTCTGGTCGTTTAGTCGGGTGACAACGCGTCGGCAAACCTACGCTGACCGGACATGAGCCGTCGACGATCGAACGATTGCTGGGCAGCAACTTTACAAGTGGGCAGCGACAGGTTGTCCGCATGCTGTGTATGCACGCGCGGCTGGCGGACGATCACCAGACTCAGTGTCCGGGGCGTGCCTCGGAATGATACTGACGGTTCAGCCAGCACCATTCCGACGATCAATCAACGACTGCTGTGCAACACGGGCAGCACGCCGTAGCGTGGGCCCGCACGCTCAGCGCGGCGCCAGACCGCGGCGCGCACGCTCGCGGTTCATGCGCACAGTGTCGCCACTCAAACGTGGCGTCTTCTCCGTGTCCGGTAGCTGGCCGGCCATGTCGCGGCCCGCCTTGTCGGCATCGTAGGTGATCCACTTCACCGGCTCGATGCAGAGAATGGTGCGCAGTGGTGAGTCCAGCAGGCTGAAGAACGCGTCTTCGCCTTCTTTGCTGTCGGGGCGCACTTTCTTCGCCAGCGCGCGATAGAACCAATCCTTGGTGGCTTGATCGTCGTGAAACGTCGCAGTGCCTTTCATGGTTGCGGCGCCGCGCGGGCAGTCGGGTGAGGTACCCGCAACACCGCTGACCGCGATGGACACTTTGTTGTTGCGGCGAATGGCTTCAGCGCGATGGCGGTGGGACGAGAACGTCAGCCAGACCTTGCCGTCCTTCCAGACGTAGGCGTGCGTGACGCCGACGGGCCAGGAATCACGCGTGCACCACATCAACACGCACTCGCTGGCCTTTTCCATGAGGCGGTTGATCTGCTCTTCGGAGTAGCCGTAGATGGAGACGATTTCATGGTCATGCGAAGTGTCGGACATAGTCCCTCCGGAAGCTTTTCACGGCGATTGACGACAGCAGCAGGCACCGCCAGAGAGCGCGCCGGCCACAGAGTAGATTGGGTGCGCGAGGCTCCCCGAGTGGCCCTGCGCTTGTCAACCGGCAGGCGAAAAGAAAAGACACAGCTGACTGTTTCGTTGGCGATCACGATGACGCGGCCAGGCGCTGGTTATGATCGACGTGCCTTCATTCAGCTACCTATCCATACATCCATCCATCCATCCGCGCGGAGCGTCACCTTGATTGGCAGCAATCCCAAGTTTGATCAGTTCATCACCGACCATCGCTGGGCCAACCTCACCTGTTTGCGGCAGGACGGGACGCCGGTGAACTCGCTCGTTGCCTATGCCCGCGAAGGAGACACGCTGGTGGTCAGCACGCCTGGCGCAACGTTCAAGCGGCGCGCCATTGCGCGCGACGCGCGCGTCAACCTGTGTGCGTTCAGCGATGCTGCGCCGTTCAACTTTGTTGCGGTGGAAGGGCGCGCCATCATCGAGACAGAGAATCTGGAACCTGCGACACGTGCGGTGTTCGCCAACATCGAAGGGTCTGGCTTCGCGCTGCCCGAGGACCTTCCGGCCTGGCTGCGTTCGCAGGCACGGGTGATCATTCGCATTCATCCGACCCGAGTGAGCGGCGTCATTCGCTGAGTGCTTGCGCTGCGTGAGCGAGCTGAATGCGCGCCGGTGCTCACTTGTCCTGCAGCATGTCCAGTGCATTGTCGGACCATCGTTCTATGGCCGATTGATTACTGTTGGCCTTAACGTCCTGCAGCGTGACGATGTAGTCCTTCTGCCCCGACGTGCCCAGGACCTTGCAGAACCATGCCAGGGCTTCGGCCAGCAGGACGTTGCTCTCTGCTTCCTTGTAGTGCCCTGCAAGGTTGTCGCGCATTGAATCCGTGATCTGCCGGTCGGTGATGAAGCGCGTGAGCACAATGCTCGCGCCTGCCCGCATCAACTCGGGTTCGTTGCTTGTCAGCATGTTGATGGTGCGCCGTCTGGGAATTTCCGACGCGGCAACCGTTGCTGTGCCGTTGCTGATGATCGGGTTCCAGGCGGCGTACTGTGGGAGCACGCGCAACGAAGTGACGCCGTGACGCATCAGTTTGCCTGTGAGTGCGGTCTGTCCGACAGCCTCGATCGTCGGCTGGTACTTCGCGAGTCCTGAGAATGCCAATGCCTGGACAAGCCAAGCAAGGTGTTCGCTCACCGACGTTCGCGTAGACCCCGTCAAGCGCCATCATGTGGTAAGCGTTCAGACGCGGGCATTCTTTTCTGGCCCGCATTGACCACCGAGACTCCGGCTCCCTCATCAAGTGTTGGAGTCCGTGATGTCCAAGGTAGTGAAGCAGCGCGTCAATCGTTCGTCGGCGCAGTGGTGAGAACTGTTGGCTCGGTATGACACGAGCGGTCTGACCATCGTCGAGTTCTGCCGCCGGCATGAGCTGTGCGTGTCGAGCTTCTACCGCTGACGCCAGACAGTGTCTGACACGCTGCCCACATCGGTCATGGCACCATTCGTTGAACTGCCGACGGTCTCAACTCCGAGCACGCACCGCTGGCAGATCGAACTCGATCTCGGCGATGGCGTGGTACTACGGATCGCGCGCTGATGTTCCTCCCCGAAGATCAACTGCGCGTCTGGTTGTGCACCGCGCCGACCGACATGCGCTGCGCCTTCGATGGTCTGTCCGCCAGAGTCCGCAATCATCTGGCCGATGATCCGCTCAGCGGCCATCTGTTCGTGTTCGTGAACCGCCGATGCTGGCCTATCACTTCGTGCATACGCTGCGCCTGTAGCTCAAGGCGCAAGGCATCAGCGACAGCTGGCACACGCTGCGTCAGACACTCGACATCCAACGCCGCGTCACTGTAACCCTGCAACGGCGTGATGGCCGCGCCGTGCATGTGCGCAAGGCCACACGGCCCGAGCCCCGGCACCACACGCTCGGCACCGTGCTCAAGCTCAACCCCAACCCAGGCGGCACCCGGCGCACGCTCGTCTGAGCCAGGCGCACACCTCTTGCCCTATCATCCGGCCGGGAGCGCCGAGATGTCGTGCCATACGCGCCGCAATCCATCCATAGCGATTGATTTAGCAGGCGGTACCCGGGGCAAGTGACAGACTTGGGTTAGTGGACTAGGCTTTGCCATCATCTGTTGCGCGGCTGCGTATGGTGGCAACCTCATTGCGCATCGCTTCGCCAATTCCGATCAGGAGCAAGCAATGAACAGAATCGTCGCAGGGCTATTGGCCGCAACGCTGGTGGCAGCCAACGTCGGGGCAATGGCCGAGGATGCAGCCGTGGTGGAAGGTACTGCGGCTGAAGGTGCTGCGGCTGAAGGTACGGCGGCTGCCGAAGGTGCCGGTGTCGTTGAGGGCGCGCTCGTTGCGGAAGGCGTCAGCCTGCCCTTGGCTGCGGCTTTCGTCGGTGCGGCAGTCTTTGCCGGTGGCGCGGCTGCGTCTGCGGGTGGCGACGGTGATGGCACCAGCGCAAGTGCGACCAGCACCGCAACCACCACGGCAACCAGCACGACCACGTCGACCACCCGGTGACCTGCGCCGCGACGGCTGGGGAGCGTGCGCGTCCTGGCTATTGAGCACTGTTTTTGGGGGGCTCGTCTGATGCGCCTGGTGCCGATCCGGCGTGCCGTGCTTGCGTGCTTCGTGCTTCTGGCCGGGTGCAACAACGTCGGTCGCGACTATGCGGACACTGCGCTCGCGCTCGTGGCTTCGCGCACTGACGTGGTGTTGGGCGACAGCGCAATTCATGCGCTTCGCTTTCCGGCCGTGTACCTGCGCATCGGCGATGGCCCTCAGGTCGTTGCCATCCTCGCGTTAAGTGAACTCGGGGAGTACAAGTGGGTCACCTCCGATCGCGTCCTGCTGACGGTCCGCGAGGGCCGCTTGCTCAAGCTCGCCGGCGCAGGGTTCGGTCCTCTGTTCACGTCGGGTCTAGAGTCCGATCCACTCCGCGATCCTCGGTCGATCGACCCGGACACGCGCTGGACGCGGCAAATGGATTGGCAGGTGGGTGACGACGTCCTGTCGAACTACACCGTGGAAGCAACGTACGTGGTCGATCGCTCTGTGCCCAAGGTCGTCGCGAATCAGGCGCGGATGCTGACGCGCGTCCGCGAACTCAACCGCGTCGTCCAGACAGGTGCCGAGTTCACCAACGAATTCTGGTTCGACCCTGCCGATGGCGTTGTGCTCGCGAGTCGCCAGTACGCCTTGCCGGCTTCGGTGCCGGTCGAATTGACCACGCTCAAGTCACCCCTGCCCAGGACCGACGCACGTGCACCTGTGGCGCTGCACTGATCTGCGTGCACTCGAAGCATGTATTCGGTGCGCAACGGTTCATGATCGGGGCGTCCCCGTCCGCATCTCAAAGCCTTCGATTGCAGCTTGCAGGCGATCAGGCAACGCTGTTGTCGGGGCTTGATGTGCGGATCCAGACCCTGTCCAACCATCCATCAACGGTGATTGCGCCATGACGAGAAGCGGTCGCCTGTGCGCGCTCCTGGGCTTGATCGGCTGCATCGGCGCGGCGATGGGTGGGAGTGTGGCAACTGCCGGAACCGTGCGCCTGAACGGTGAGGCGGTTGCCTACAACGACGGCGAGCGCCTTGCGTCGTTCGTGCCGCGCCTGCTGGCGCTGCCGAACGCCTACTGGCCTGCGTCGAGGGTGCGTAACGAGCAGTCGAGTCTGGCCGCCAGAGTGCTCAAGGCGCGGGTGCTGGCCCAGCTGCAGGTGATCGACGCAGGTCTTCCGGCGGCCAGCGAGCTGCGGCATGAGCTCGAGCAGTTCGAACCCTTCGGCGGGCTGGACCAGACACTGGACCCGGACGTGATTCGACTGCACGAGCGTAATAACCCCCGACTCTCGGGGGACTATGACTTGCTCGTGCCTGCGCGGCCGGATCACATCCGCATCATTGGAATGACCCGGCAGGACGGTCGCGAGCCGATCGCCCTCGCACCTGTCAGCGCGCGTCGCATCGACGCCGGCAAGTACCTCGATGGCGCGGACAGGGAGTGGCTCTACCTCATCGATCCAGAGGGTCGCGTGCGCCGAACAGGAGTCGCCGCGTACAACGCCCGGGAACTCGACGTGCTCCCGGGCAGCATCGTGTTCGTTCCGATCCACGCCAGGTACCTGGACGAGAGCACGCGAGCACTCAACGACGACATCGTGAAACTGCTGGCCGGTGGGGAAGCGTTGGCCCATGAATGACTCACGCAGGCGCGCACGCGCCGCACTTGCGCTGTCCATCGCGGTGCTCGCAGCGGGGTCGGCGAGGGCCGACAATGACCCGCTTCCCAACGATCAGAGCCAGTCGGACTTCGGCGGCGTGGGTTTGCTGCAGATGCCCAGCGCCCGCATGGCGCGCGAAGGCGAGCTCAGCCTGAATCTCATCGACAACGACGAGTATCGACGCTACTCCGTCTCGCTGCAGGCGTTGCCGTGGCTCGAGACGACCATCCGGTACACCGACACGCGCACGCGCGACTACGGCCCCGAATCGTTCAGCGGGGATCAGACCCACAAGGACAAGGGCTTCGATGCAAAGGTCAGGCTGCTCCAGGAAGACAGCCTGTGGCCCGAGGTCAGCGTCGGATTCCGCGACATCGCGGGCACCGGGTTGTTCGACGGCGAGTTCCTCGCGGCGAACAAGCGCATTGGCCCCCTGGACGTCACGCTGGGTGTTGGCTGGGGCTATCTCGCAAAGGGCGACAACATCAGGAACGTGTTCTGTTCTGTCCGGGACTCGTTTTGCGACCGCCGCGGCGGCTTCGCAGGTGGCCGCCAGGGCGGCGACATCAACTTCAAGCGATTCTTCCACGGCGAGAGCTCGCTGTTCGGCGGGCTCGAATACCAGACGCCATGGCATCCGTTGCGAATCAAGGCCGAGTACGACGGCAATGACTACGAAGGCGAGTTCGCAGGGGACGTGCGCCAGCGCAGCCACGTCAACGTGGGTGCCACAATTCGCCTCGCTGACTTTGGCGACGCCCACCTGAGCTATCAGCGTGGGAACACCTTCTCGTTCGGCATCACGCTGCGCACGAATTTCGAGACGGTGCCGGCGTTGCCCAAGCCGGCGGCACCTGCGTACGCACCGCGGCCCGCGGCTGACCTCACGAGTACCGACTGGGACGGGCTCGCGGGTGCGCTCGAGACCAGGGCCGGATGGAAGGATCCGGAAATCACGGCTGGCGACCGGATCGTTGCGGTGCGTAGCGAGCAGTCGATGTACCGAGATCCGGAGGAGGCGCGTCGCCGCGCTGCGACGCTGCTGGCGAACGTGTTGCCGGCCGACGTCACGCTGTTTCGCCTGGTCGAGCTTCGCCGCGGCATCCCCGTGCGTGAGGATGCGATCGAACGTGCCGCCGTGGAGGCGCGCGAGCGCCCGCCGGTGCTCGGGCAGGCATCGACGGCCGATGCACCGACCATGCGCGAGCCACTGTACCGCGAAGCGCAGGTGTTCCGAACGCGCGCCCGGGAGCAGTTCGACGCGTACATCACGCCGCACGTCGCGCAATCACTCGGCGGCCCCGAGTCGTTCTATCTCTACCAGGTCGGCGTTGACGGCACCGTGGAGGCGAGCTGGGACAACTGGACCGCGTCCGGCGTCGTGTACATCAATGCCTTCGACAACTACGACAAGTTCAACTTCACGGACCAACCCGCCGATGGCCGGCAGCTGCCACCGGTTCGTACGCTGGTGCGCAAGTACGTCCGGGACAACTCCGGACGCGTGAACAACCTGCAGCTGACGCGTTTCGACAGCCTGGGTGGCGGCTGGTACTCACAGGTGTACGCGGGGCAGCTGGAAGCGATGTTCGGCGGCGTGGGCGCCGAGGTGCTCTATCGGCCGCTCGGGCGCAACTGGGCGATTGGCCTCGACATCTCGCGGGTGCGCCAGCGTGATTTCAGGAACAGCTGGGAGTTCCTGGACTACAAGGTCACCACCGGCCACCTGAGCGCCTACCTCGAGGTGCCCTATCTGCCAGACGTGAATGCCAGCATCAGCGTTGGCCGTTATCTCGCCGGCGACTGGGGGGGCACGATCGACCTGTCGCGAACGTTCCGCAGCGGAATTCGCGCGGGATTCTTCGCCACCAAGACCGACGTCAGTTCGTCCGAGTATGGTGAGGGCAGTTTCTCCAAGGGCTTCTATATATCCATCCCGTTCGACATCGTATCCGTGCGGCCGTCGCGGCAGCGCACCACCGTCGCGTGGATTCCACTGACGCGAGATGGTGGCCAACCCCTCGCGCGTCGATACGGACTCTGGGGTATCACCGAGTCGCGTGGCGAACGTTGAAGGTCACCCTTGGCAGGCTACCCGGCGCCGGGAGTCAGTACATACGCCTGGACGCGCGGTTCGCTGCGTGAGTTGCTGACAGGCGCACCGCTGCGACGGGTTGCGATCGGCTGCCGATGCGTGCCCGCGTAGATCGCCCGGCTCACCCTCCCTAGAGAACGGTGTTTTCGAGGGGCGCGACGAAGACGGGCATGCTGGGCGTAAGGCGAGGAGCGACCGCAATCACCCGCTGTCGATTACACCGTAGGCCCCCGGCCTCAGACTAGTTGTCGCCTCTCCCTTCACGCGGATGAACCGCACAGGAGTGACACGATATGCAAGGAACCCCTCATTCTCCAGCGTTCAAAGAACAGGCGCTGAGCAAGGCCAGACAGCGCGGTAATCGCACGCTGGGAT